>CAZVOP010000088.1:0-5796 GCA_964628445.1 uncultured Pseudobdellovibrionaceae bacterium
TGTAAGGACATTGCTGTCCCGGCACGTGTCCCGTCCCAAAGAGTTGGGCATAAGCCGAACTTGCAAAAAATAGGGCGAGCACAACTGGATATCGCATAAGCGTTAACTCCTCTAAGTCAGATACACACGACCAATTCCCTTTTCGTAATTTTGAGACAGGAACTTGATCTGGACCCGACTAAACCAGACCTAAGCACTGGTTGCCGAGACGGCGGTCACCCTCTACTATTATATAAAGATGAAACACACGATTCTGGTGGTGGACGACGAAGTCGATAACGTGGATGCTCTCGAGCGTCTATTCCGCCGAAAATACAATGTGCTTAAAGCCACTTCCGGCAAGCAAGCGCTCGAAGAACTGGCCGACAACAAAGTTTCGCTGATCGTGACCGATCAACGCATGCCCAATATGACCGGCGTAGAATTCTTAAGCGAGAGCATGGAAACCCACCCCGATACGATCCGGATTCTTTTGACGGGCTTCACCGACATCGATTCGGTGATCTCGGCGATCAACTCCGGCCAGGTTTACCGCTACGTCACCAAGCCCTGGGATCCGCGCGATCTTTCCAACACCGTCGACAAGGCGATTGAACGCTATGAATTGTCCGCGGAGTTGAAAGAAAAGAACGCGGCACTGGAGAAAGCGTTAACCGAGTTAAAAACTTTGGATGAAGCCAAATCGAATTTCATGATTTTGATCAATCATGAATTGAAGACGCCGTTGACCACCATGATCAGCTTCTTAAGTTTGCTGCAAGAGTCTTCCTTGAACGACGAGCAAATCAAATTTGTTACCCGCATTTCACAGAGCGCGGACCGCTTGCATGCTTTGATCAATGACTCACTAGAATTGGTTTCCGCCGAAACCGGCACCATGCCCGTGAAGATGACCGGGATTAATTTGCAGAAATTGGTCGGCGAAATTTCCAAGGACTTCGATTCCGCTCTCGAGAAAAAGGGCATGACCTTATCCTTGGATTTCGACGCGGCCGACGTGAAGACCGACTCGAAAGCCTTGCGCTCCGTGCTGACGCGGCTTTTAGACAATGCGATTAAATTCGGTCACGAGAATTCAACAATCGAGTTCAGCAGCCGCGACATCGACGACCTCGTTCAAGTTTCCTTGGTGAATGACGGCAAGGCGATTAAAGCGGAGGCTCTAAGTAAAATACTGAAACCTTTCGCCTTGGACGAAAATGTCATGCACCACTCCAAAGGCACCGGCCTCGGACTGAGCGTCGTGCAGGCTCTTCTACGCCGCGTGGGCTCACAGCTCGAGTTGCAATCCCCAAAGGGCAAATTCGAAGCGACGTTCTCCTTACCGTCCGGGTAACGGGCAGTTTTTTATTTGAGTAACGACCGACAATCCCGGTCGCTATCATGATGTCCGATTCTCCGGATCCAACTTGCCACCTATTGCTCATGAGCCATGCACCTTCTTTGCAAGACGGCTTTGACATGAAATGGAACCTCTTATTCATCCTGCTGATTTGTTGTCCCGTGAAGGCTTCTGAGCTTTGGTTGAAGGTCGGCGAGGTTCGCCGGCTCGAGGCTTCCGGCGATGCCGTGATCCGCATCGGCGCACGGGGGATTGTCAAAGCGATCGACTCACGTGACGGAGTGCAGATCGTCGGGCTTAAGCCGGGCAGTACCTCAGTAGTGATCGATCAAAAAAATTACCTCGTGCGCGTAAGCCGGTCCTCGCAGAAGGATTTTTCATTGGCGCTTGGCAAAGTTCTCAACAAAATGATGGGCCTCAAGATGCATACCGATGGTGCGAAGCTCTCAATAACCGGTACGTTGTTGCGTTTTTCCGATTGGCTGCGCATCGCCGAAATTGCACGCCACAATCACGGTGAATATATCTTCAGCGCACAGGCGTTGCCTGATGTCGCCGAGGAAGCTTTGGCTCATTTTAAGGATCTGGCCCGTAAAAAAGGCATTCCGGTCATTCGCTTTTCCGCCGATTCTAATTTTAAAATTCATATCCCTAAATCGGCGCAAAGTTTACGCGCCAGCGTCGAAGACATTTTTAATCCATTTGGAATCGCCGTGGAAATGTCCGGCTCCGATCTAGAAATTGCACCGCTGATCCGCACCCGCGTGATTCTCGCCGAGCTCTCAAAAAGCTTTTCGCAAGAGTTGGGCGTGAAGTGGCCCTCCGAATACCAAGCGCAACTTCTTCCCACACTGAAAGGTGGTGGCGATTTAATGGCGTCGCTGCGCGCCCTTGAGGCCCAGGGTCAGGCGCAGATCCTTGCCTCCCCCACTCTGCTCTGTCGCAGTGGGAGCGAAGCGCAATTCCACGCCGGCGGCGAATTTCCGATCCGCATGGTGTCGCGCACCAATCGTGACGTCATCTGGAAGCAACACGGTGTGATCCTGCAGGTAAAGCCACGCGCCGACTACCAAGGCGCAATGAGTATCGAAGTCGAAACCGAAGTGTCGCTGCTCGACATGGCCAACGCTGTCGACGGGGTGCCCGCGATAAAGAAAAACCGGGTGAAGAGTCATTTTGATCTGCCCGGAAAAAGAACCATCGCGCTTTCGGGATTGCTGAGGCAAGAACTTGGCGAATCCAAAGAAGGGCTTCCCTTTCTCACTGGAATTCCGATTTTAGGCGCGCTCTTCTCGAGCCAAAAATTTTTGAATCATCAAACGGAGCTGGTGATTTTCGTGACCCCGGAGGTTCATTCCCCCGATAACGATGATCCAATGGAAATGCCGGAAGGCTGGGTGAAAAATGCAATGTGAACTCAGCCAAAGCGTCGAATCGATTCTCGACAAATTTCAACAGACCTGGAGTTTTGACGGGCGCGACTTTGCCAAGCCTTCGACGGAAGACATGTTGAAGCAGCTGATCGCCGAGACCAAAGCCGAAAACCAGCCGCGCCTTTGCGCGGAATTCTTCGCCCAGGGCCCGCTCACCGCGATTTTGGACACACCCGATTTGCAAGAGATCATCGTCAACGGACCGGACGACATTTGGGTCGAGAGCGCAGGCCGTTTACGCAAACATCCCGACCGATTTTTAAGTGAAACGACTTTCAAAAATTTTATCGATCGCTTGTGCGCGGAATCGGGGATTAAGATCGATCTCGCGCAGCCGTTTATCGACGGACGCTGGCGGGATTTTCGCGTGCATCTTGGACGAGCCCCGCTCACCGATTGCGAATTCCATTTGTGTTTGCGCAAAGTGCCCGAAAATCCTTGGACACTTTCCACCTTGCTTGAAGCCAAGTGGTGCACGCCTTCGCAATTGGAAACCTTAAAGAAGCTTATCCATGAGCGCAAAAATATGCTTTTTGTGGGCCCCACGGGTTGCGGCAAGACAACGGTACTCGGGGCGTCGCTACGCGAGATTGAAGACAATGAACGAGTGATTATTATTGAAGACACCGACGAGCTAAAACGCCCGAACAGCGCCAGCACCAAAATGCTCACGCGCTCAAACTACACGCCGGCTTTGCCGGAGATCACCCTTGCCGATCTGGTGAAACAAAGCTTACGGATGCGACCCTCGCGCCTGATTATGGGCGAGGTGCGCGGCCCCGAAGCCAAAGACTTGTTGTTGGCGCTGGCGACTGGACACAGCGGAAGCTTAGGGACCTTGCATGCAAGCGAGCCGCGCCAGGCCTTATTGAGATTGGAAATGTTGGTTCAGTTAGGTGCGCCCCAATGGAATGTCCAGGCGGTAAGGCAGCTCATTCAACTCAGCGTCGACACGCTGGTGGTGTGCGGAAATGAAAACGGCCACCGCTGCCTCAAAGGCATTTACCGGGTGGCCGCGCTGGAATCTTTTGGATTCCTTCTCGAGGTTATAAATTAAGCGAGCACGTTGACGAAAGATCCGCGCGGTGTGTAGCCCTTTTTCGGCTCGGGCATCGGCATTTCTTCCTCGGGAACTTCGCCGATGTTCACCAATTCGTCCGTTGAACGCGCCAATTGTTTGGGCACGGGTACGGGCAGATCGGTGGCTTCAACGTTTTCTCCGGGGCGTCTTCCGTGGCTCATAAAGAAATCATCGGCGATTTTGGCGACGACGCGTTCTTGAGTCATGGCTTTTTTGGCTTCGACTATTCCATTGTGCAAAGCTACGGCGCGGCTGGCGGTGCTCGATGTCTTTTCGGAAGCGGCGGTGGATTCACCCGGCTCCCTCCCAAAGGCGGGCATGCCCGGTCGTGCAGTCGATGCACTCTTATTGTCCGATGTGGTCACTCGCGAGTTCCCACGGACAATGCTACTGATCTTCTCCATTTTCACCTCCTGTGAAAGAGAAAGTCTGGTGGAGAGAATCTTTCTCTCCACTTAGCCTTTCGGAATTCACGCGAGGTTCGACGATGGTCCGAACGTCTAATTTTGAGACGCTTTTTCCACCGGGCCGGCTAGACGAATGCCGAGTTCGATCAACTGCTCTCTGGACACAGGGCTAGGCGCCTCCGCCATAAGATCCGTGGCCTTCGCCGTCTTTGGAAAAGCCATAACGTCGCGGATGGCATCGGTTCCCGCAAGCAACATCACCAAGCGGTCAACGCCCCAGGCGATCCCACCGTGCGGAGGAGTTCCGTAACTCAACGCTTCGATGAAGAAACCGAATTTGAGTTTGATCTCTTCATCGCTCATGCCCAAGGCTTCGAACATCGCGGCCTGAACTTCTTGGCGGTAAATCCGCATCGAGCCTCCGGCGATCTCGTAACCGTTGCAAACCAAGTCGTAGGCTTTCGCAAGCAGCGTCGGATATTGTTTCTCGTCCCGATCGATCATGATCTGTAGCTGCTCATCCTTCGGCATCGTGAAGGGATGATGGCGCGCGGCCCAGCGTTTGCCGTCGGCATCGTACTCCAGTAACGGAAAATCAATGACCCACAAAAATTTGAAAGCTTTCTCGTCAATGAGTTTCAACTCGCGCCCGAGTTCGTTACGCAGAATATTTAAAGCCGCGCAAGTGATGTCGAATTCATCGGCCACGATAAATACGGCGCCGCCTGGGGTGCCGCCGGCCCCTTCAAAAATCTTTTGCAAAACTTCCGGCGGAAAAAATTTGGACACGGCGCTGGTTAGTGCACCCTTATCTTCTTTGATCCAAACCAGGCCTTTGGCCTTCATTTGCTTCGCCATGTCGGTCAGTTTGTCGATATACGAACGTGAGAACGATCCGCCCTTGGGAGCTGCGAGCGCTTTGATCGCGCCGCCCTTATTGATTTGGTCTTCGAAAACTTTAAAGCCGTGGCCTTTCACAAGATGCGCGATATCTTTGAGCTCCAAAGGATTGCGCAAATCCGGCTTGTCGGAGCCGAAGCGGTTCATCACGTCGAAGTAAGTCATCTGCGGGATGTCTTTGACTTCAATATTCAAAGTTTCTTTCCAGATCGTTCTCAGCAAGCCTTCGTTGATCGCCATGATGTCGTCTTGATCGACGAAGCTAAGCTCCATATCGATCTGGCTGAATTCCGGCTGGCGATCGGCGCGCAAATCTTCATCGCGAAAGCAGCGCGCGATCTGGAAGTAGCGATCCAGGCCTCCGATCATGCACAGCTGCTTCAAGGTTTGCGGGCTTTGCGGAAGAGCGTAGAAGGTTCCTTGGTTCACACGTGAGGGAACCAAATAGTCGCGGGCGCCCTCGGGCGTGGATTTATAAAGGATCGGCGTTTCGATCTCCAAAAAGCCGTCATTGGATAGATAATTGCGCACCACTTGCACCGCCTTGTGGCGAAGCATGAGGTGGTGTTGCAAACGCGGGCTGCGCAAATCCAGATAGCGATATTTCAGCCGCAGAGTTTCGGAAACTTTAGG
>CAZVOP010000088.1:5806-11385 GCA_964628445.1 uncultured Pseudobdellovibrionaceae bacterium
GAACGGGGGGGTTTCGGCCTCGCTCAAAATCTCGCAGCGGGTGACTTCGACTTCCACTTCGCCGGTTCCGATTTTGGTGTTGGTCATGCCTTGCGGGCGCGCGCGCACTACGCCTTGAACGGCGACGACGAATTCTCCGCGTAAGGCATGCGCGGATTTGGTCGCTTCAAGACTCGGGTTCAAAACAATCTGCACGAAGCCGTCGCGGTCGCGCAAATCCACAAAAACCAGACCGCCGTGATCCCGGCGCGAATTCACCCAGCCCATGAGGACGACGTTTAGGCCGACGTGTTCTTTACGCAGGCTTCCGCAACGATGTGTTCTTTTCAATGTTTTAAGAAAGGCCATAATCGGGTCCTTTGTGATTGAGGAATGATCTACAATGCATTATGTTTGTCTCCATGCCATCTATCAAGATCGAAAAACAAAGTAAAATGACCGCGGCGGACAGCTTCAAACGGATTTCCGAGCTTCTGTCGAATGACAAGGATCTTAGGAAGCTCGATTCCAAATATAAGGCCGACTTCAGCGCCGACACTCTCTCCGGCACCGCCGAAGGTTCGATGTTTAAGGCCAAACTGAATGTCGTCGAGAGTTCCGGCGGCTCCACCGTGGCAGTCACCGTCGACCTTCCGTTCCATCTGGCTTTGGCCAAAGGCATGGTCGAAAAAACCCTTCAGAAAAAACTTGATGAGGCTCTGGCCTGAAAAAAAGCGCGACCCCAAAGAAGCCCAAGTCTAAGTCATTAAAGGGTTTCAAAAAGGTTGAGGCCGAGGTCGTCAAGCATCAAGGCATTGCCGAGCACACCGAGGCCGAGCCCAATGACATCATTGCGCCCGCCGAGCCCGATGAAACTTCGGCCCCCATCGACGACGGGAATTTACCCGCAGTGCAAAGTGCGCCGATCGACGGCTCGCTCACCACCACCGATCCGGTCACCCGCTATATGGCCGAACTCGGCCGCTATCCCCTGCTCACGCGTGAGCAAGAACGTGAGATCGCGATTCGCTACCGCGAGACCGGCGATCCCAAAGCGGCTGAAGTCTTAGTCACTAGCAATTTGCGCTTTGTGGTTAAAGTGGCCAGCGAATACACCAAGTTCGGCGCGCGCCTGATCGACCTTGTGCAAGAAGGCAATGTGGGCCTGATGCACGCGGTGAAAGAATTCAATCCATACAAAGGCACGCGCCTGATCACCTATGCCGTATGGTGGATCCGCGGCTACATCCAAGAATATTTAATGCGCCAATACTCGATGGTTCGCATCGGGACCACGGCCACCCAGCGAAAATTGTTTTACCAGCTTCAGCGTGAGCGTGAAAATCTGGAAAAGATGGGTATTGAAGGCATTGCCCGGCTCTCGGGAAAACTCGGAATCTCTAAAGAAGAAATCACCGACATGCAATCGCGGCTCAGCGGGCGCGACATCAGTTTGGACGCGCCCATCGGCCCAGACGGCAACTCCAGCCTGATGGATATGCAGAGCGAGATCGATCCCGTAAGGATGGACGATCAACTCGGTCGTAAACAAGAGCTCACGATCTTGTCGGAAAAAATTGAAGAGCTGCGGCCGAGCTTGAATGAAAAAGAGAAGTTCTTATTGGACGCGCGAGTTTTAAGCGACGAGCCGATGACCCTGCAAGAGATCGGCGACAAGTACGGCACCACGCGCGAGGCGGTCCGCCAAATGGAAAATCGCTTGCTCGAGAAGATCAAAAAATCTGTGCGGGATTAGTTTTTTGTTCTTCGTCCTCATCCGCATGAAATCCCATTTTTCTACGTTTTGGTTCCGGTGGTTCCATTAATTTTCGAATTGCGTCGAATACGACTTTAAATTGGTGATCATATTTTCGCTCGAGTTTATCGAGTTTCCGGGCAAGATCGCGATTGCCTAAGCTCGCGATTGATTAGAGAGGCCTATTTACCCGGACGGGCCGCTTTAGGCTTAGCCGTCAGCGAAGACTCACAGTCTGATGCATCCTTCTTGTCGTCACCAGGCGCAGTTGCGGGCGTGCGCTGAGCTTCGATGGAAGCCGGCATTCGATCTTGATGCTTTGGCGTAAACGAACAGCCGAAAGTGAAATACGCAACAGCCACTACACAAAATGCTTTGATCATCATACGTGCTCCTATGTTCTGAAGGTACGGCGCGCCTCTGGAAGTGCGGCGCGCCCTCAAGCGGATTCCAACTCTTGATCTTCGAAGAATGCCGTAAGTTTAGCGCGCAGCCTTGAGATCGCTTGGGCGTGAAGCTGTGAAACGCGGCTCTCGGTCACGCGCAAGATCTTGCCGATTTCTTTCAAGTTCAGATCTTCGTAGTAGTACAAAGAGAGAACCAAGCGCTGGCGCTCCGGCAAATCCTCGATGGCCTTGGCCACGACTTCCTTCACTGACTTCATGCTCAGCTGGGTCATCGGGTTATTGAGTTTGCAGCCTTCAAGGATATTCAAGATCGATTTTTTGTCGACGTTCGAGAAAGTCGCGGCGTCGTCGATCGACAATACCGATATCGGACGGACTTGATTCAACAGATCGTAGTACTCGTCCATCGACATGCCGAGTTTGCCGGCCACTTCTTCTTCATTCGCCGAGCGACCAAGAGTCGATTCAAGCTCTAAAGTCGCGCGGTCAAGCATTTTGGCTTTGTCGCGAACTGAACGTGGAACCCAATCCTGCGCGCGCAATTCATCAAGGATCGCGCCGCGGATGCGGAATTCGGCGTAAGTTTTAAATTTATTGTCGCGCGTGGAATCGTATTTGTCGATTGCGTCCATCAAGCCGATGACACCGCTTGAGATCAAATCATCGAGTTCGATGTTCGAAGGCAGGCGCACCGCGATTTTTTGCGCGATGAACTTGATGAGCGGAGCGTACTCAAGGATCAGCTTGTCCTTTTGTTGGGCGGTCATCTTGCCCGGCTCTTCTTTGTACTTTTTCAACAACGAATTCACATTACTGTTATTGTTCGCCGCCATCTTTTCCACCTTACTCATACAGTGTACCAAATCCTTTGAACGTTTCAAAATTCAGGGCCTATTCTAGGTCTTAGTCAGGCTACTCCCGAGAGCTGGTTCCAGAAGAACTGGAGGCCCCCTTTGAGCTCGACAAAGCGCCCGGAACTCTTAAGATTTTCGCTTAAGCGATGAATCGCGACACTCGCTGGAGATCGGCTCTGCGCCTGAACCACGAGCTCCTGGTTACGATTAGATTGTCTCAAATTGGGATCGTTGGGTACGAAGCCGCGGTAATCCAGACTTACGCATAGGAAGCGTGAAGCCACGTCACTCAGCTTTTGAAAAACCATGCGAGCCTCCATCTCGTCGCGCACCATGTTCGCCACCACCGAGAATCGGTTTTCGCGGCAACGCTGGTTCAGGACTTTGATCAGGGCGTACGCATCCGTGAGGCTGCTCGGATCGGGGGTTACGACCACCAAAATTTCCTGGGCGGCCGCATTGAGATAAAGAACGTTGTCGTCGATTCCGGGCGCGGTATCGACCAACATGTAATCGAAACTGCGATTTAAGCGGCTGACTTGATCGAGCAGCATGTGCTTTTGCATCGGCTCAAGCCGACTTAATCCGTAAACGCCGGAACCACCGGGAATCAAGTGCACGCCCGGGGCCACCTCTAAAAGAATATCTTCGAGCTGACAGTTACCTTCTAAGACATGACTAATGTTTAGACGGGCACGGTGGCCGAACATGATGTCGACATTGGCCATTCCTAAATCGCCGTCGAGGATCAGAACTTTATTGCCTTGATGCGCGAGTGAATGAGCAAGATTGCAAACCAGCGAAGTTTTACCGACGCCGCCTTTTCCTGAAGTCACGGCTATGGTGCGCGTGGTGTCGGCTGCTCTCGATGATACGCTTAGGTGGCTACCCATGGGATTCCTCTCTCTTCGATACTTTGGTGAGTTTGAACAGGAAGTCGACCACGCGCTCTTTAGTGGCAAATTCATAGTCCTCGGGAATTCGGGAGCCGGTGCCGAATGAGTGAAGAGGGACTTTGAATTTCTCCTGAAAATTTAAAATAAGACCTTGGTGCGAGGACTCGTCCAAGCGCGTGAAAATCACGTCGTGGAAGCCAAGCATTTGATAACGGCCGGCGATATCGAAGGTCTCTTCGTCGCGGGCCAAGATGCTTTGTACATAGTGCATTTGACGGTTGAGTTCCGGAGGGGGAAGCATGCGCTTCAGCCAATCGACCTCTTCCATGGTGCGCAAATTAAATCCGGGGCAGTCGACTAAAATATAATCGACGTTCGCCAGCTTCGTTTGCGCCACCTGCCACTCTTCGGGACTGCGTACGATCGCAAAGGGCACATTTAAAATTTGCGCGTAGATGCGCAGCTGATCCGCCGCGCCCACTTTGAGATTATCGAGCGAAATGATCGCGATCTTTTTCTTTTCTTTCAAAATCAAGTTCGACGCGAACTTCACCAACGTGCTGGTTTTGCCCTGACCAGTGCAACCCATAAAGACTTGATAACGTCCCGCCAAAGGTGCCCGGCTGACTTCGACGGAGTTGAGGATCTGGCGAACCATCCAAGCATCGACCATCGCGGGCTTCTTAATACTCTCTTGATCAATATCCTTGGTGGCCTTCTTCAACATCGAAGTCACCAATTGCGGATTCACACCTTGCATCGTTAAGCGCTGATACATGGCGCTCAGCTCAAACGGCAAACCTTGCTCGGCCCCAGGGTGCATGGACAAAACGTTTTGCGGCATATGCTGAAAGCGCTCAACAAGCGATTTCAATTCGCGAACTTGCGATTGTAAGGCCAGCACGTCCGCATTGCTTTGTACGTTCTGCGCGGGAGGCGCACTCACCACCGCAGGCTTATGTTGAGGAGCAGGGACTTTCCTTTTCGGCTCTTGAAAAACATCCAAGCCTGCCGCGCGCGCGGCGGCGGCGGCACGGCGTACACGCTCACGCCCCTGTTCCGCCGAATTCTGCTCTTGATCGTCCGCGATATCGATGTAACGAAGGCCGCTCATTTGCGTACGCGCTTCTTGTGTGAATTTAGCTTTGCCCACTCCGCCTTCGGCTGTAATGGTTTCGCGCCGTTCTTCTTTTGATTCCTTAAAAACTTTATTGATGAACTCTTTTTGTTTCGAAGCGGGAATCTGCTGAAAACGTTCACGCAAGTCTTCGCGCAGACGGGCTTCGGCAATTTTCTTCCGACGCAAAGTCTCATCGCTGACCGCGGCCGTAACCTCGACGCTTTTTTCGCCCATCAAACCGAAGCCGCGATGGGTGTCTTTGGCGGACAGAATAATGGCTTCCGGTCCCAAGTGAACCTTCACCAGATCCAAGGCGTCCTTCATTGTCTTGGCTTCGAACTTCTTAACCTGCATGGCCCATCTCCACTAAACCGACGGCTTGAATGCGCGCATCGGATGCAATTTCGTTATGCGACAGAACGACAACCTGAGGCAGGAACCGGCTGGTCAACTTGAAGATGTGACGGCGCGCGGTCGCACTCGTCAGGAGAATAGGTTGGCCGGCGATCTCGGGATGAAGTTCAATCGTTTTTGATATTTGAGTGAGCAGATTTTGCGCTTGGCGTG
>CAZVOP010000089.1:0-11298 GCA_964628445.1 uncultured Pseudobdellovibrionaceae bacterium
CTCTTGCCCAAATACACGTGCTGATTGAGCTGAAGCTCGCGCCCGACTTCACTTAAAGTGCTTTCATTGACCAAACTTGCGCGCCATTTGGAAAGCGTTCCCTCATCTTCCTCGGGAAAGCGGGTCATCAGGAATTCCGACAAAATCAGATCCAAGACCGCATCGCCAAGAAATTCGAAACGCTCGAAATGGCCGGAGCTTGCGCGCTTATTTTCAAAATGGAAACTGCGATGAGTGAGCGCGACCTTCAAAAGATCGCTTTGCACGAAATTGTGGCCGAGGCGGCCTTCTAATTCTTGAAACATGTAAGATCATCCCGGGCTCTAAAGGCCCAACTTGAGAGCACTTATAGGTCTAAAGCGGCGATGCGTCAACCATCTGGCCCGTTAAAAAATGGCCGTCAAAGCCCTTAATAAAGATCTGAAGCTCCTCGTTGATGGGCGAAGGCTCGCTTAAGGGCTGAAGCGTCCAATAGTCGCGGGTAAGGATGCGGCCATCCCTTAAGGTCAGACCGGTCTTTACGGTGCCGATTTGCTCATTGGCCGTGATCGACCAACGCTCTTCACTGAGTTCACGCAGCAACTGCGCGCGCTTTTTGATCTGTGACGGATGCACTTGATCCGAACGTCTGGTGGCAAAAGTTCCGGGCCGCTGGCTATAGGGAAAGACATGCAGCTTTGTCCAAGGAGTATTTTTTAGACGCTCATAAGAATCCAAAAATTCTTCATCCGACTCACCGGGAAAGCCCGCGATAACATCCATGCCGACAAAGCTTCCAGGCACTTTTTCGTGAATCTCGCGCAAGGAGTTCTCCACCGCCTGGGCGTTGTATTGCCTCTTCATATCGAACAAGACTTTGGAGTTGGCACTTTGAATGCTCATATGAAAGTGCGGACACATGCGTGGATTTTTATAAAGATCCAGCAAACGTGCGGAAACTTCGCCCGGCTCAAGCGAAGATAAACGAATCCTCGGGACCGAGGTGTGGGCCAGAATATGTTCAACCAAATCCTCAAGCCCCATTTGGCCGTCGCTGTAATCGGCGATATGCACGCCGGTCAGAACGATTTCCTTATGTCCTTGCTCCGCCAACTCATTCACGCGCACCACGATCTGATCGACCGTGAGACTGCGGCTTTTCCCGCGCGCGAAAGGAATCACGCAGAAGGTGCAAAACGAATTGCAGCCGTCTTGAATTTTTAAAAACGCGCGGGTGTGCTCGCTCTCGATGCCGCCACCGGCTTCGAGGTCTTCTTTTTTAAAGATATTCGATTTGTAAATGCGTTCGCGCAGCTCGCCCGAATAATACTTGCGGATCAATTCTTCAAGCTGCCCTTTATGTGAATTGGCGACCACCAAATCAATCCCGGGAACATGAGTGAACTCTTCCGTGTCGACCTGGGCCGCGCAACCGGTCACAACCACCAAGGCGTGCGGGTCTTTGATTTTCAAACGCCTTGCCGCCTTCACCGCCTCGCGGGTCGCCTCTTTGGTGACGGCGCAAGTGTTGAGGATGTGAATGCGCGGCGAATCCTTATCTAAAGAGAAGCCTTGCTTGGTTAAGCGCGATTGCAGGAGGCCCGAATCATAGGTGTTCACCTTGCAACCGTAGGTGTGAATCTTAAATGAATATGGATTTAAGCGATCCATCCACCACCCACGAGTTGCCGGTCGCGGTAAAAAACCGCGGCTTGACCGGGAGTGATGGCGCGCTGGGGCTCGAGGAACTCAAGGTCCAATTCATCGCCGCTTTGCGCGGCGATGCGAGCCTGAGCGCCCTTGTGCTGGAAGCGGATCTTGACCGTGAACTCGTCACCTTCTTTAACGTCGCTCAGCCAATTGCTGCGGCGAAGCCTTAGGGTGCTGGAATAAAGATGCTTCTCTTCACCCAACCAAACCGTATTGTCGTGCGCATCGATTTTGACCACATAAAGCGGCGTACCCGTCGCGATCCCTAAACCCTTACGCTGGCCGTAGGTGAAGTGATGAATGCCTTCATGCGCCCCCAGATCTTCACCCGAGGGATAAAGTTTGAGTTGGCCGGGCTTGAGCAAATCTTTCGCCACATGATCTTCGATAAATTGCGAGTAGCCGCCCTTGCCGATAAAGCAAATGCCGGTGGAGTCTTTTTTCTTAGCGACCGTAAGGCCACGCTCGACGGCGATCTCGCGCACTTGCGCTTTTTGTAAATGGCCGACTGGAAATAAAATCTTCTTTAAAATTTCGCGATTCAAGGTGAACAAGAAATAAGTTTGGTCTTTCCAGGTATCGGCTGAAGAAACCAACACCGCTTCGCCGGATTTTTCTTCGATCCGCGCATAGTGGCCGGTGGCGATGTAATCGCACTCGAGCTCGCGCATCTTTTGCACCAAGTGATCGAACTTCAAATAGGTATTGCAATTGGAGCATGGAATCGGCGTGCGGCCCTCCAAATAAGAGGCGACGAAATCGTCGATGACATAGGCCTGGAATTTAGCTTCGCAATTGATCACGTAAAAAGGGATCCCCAAGCGGTCGGCGACAGAGCGTGCGTCGTCGACATCGGTCGACGAGCAACAGGTGCCGTTACCCTCTTGAATGTCGCACGTACCGCTTGAGTAATCCCAAACCTGCATCGTTGCGCCGATGACATCGTATCCTTGTTCAACCAGCAGCGCCGCCGCGACCGAGGAGTCGACCCCCCCGCTCATCGCCACCAGCACGCGGCCTTTTTTACTCTCACCAAATTTATACGCCGTGGGCATATTTCGCTCCATGCTTGAAACCGCGCAAACGCGCGACCACTACAATTAACTCATCAACGAAACGATCCACTTCTTCGCGGGTATTGCGCCAGCCAAGGCTTAAACGCAAACTGCTCTGAGCTTCTTCACGCGTGAGCCCAATCGCCAGCAAAGTGGGCGAAGGCTCAGGATTACCGGAGCTGCAAGCCGCACCTGTACTGACCGCAAACCCACGCACATCCAAATTCATCAATAAGGTTTCGCCGTCGACGCCGTCGATACACAACGAGGACGTGTTCGGCACGCGTAAACCATTTGGGCCGTTGACGGTGACGCCTTCGATTTCACTCTTGATTCGCGCTTCCATGTGATCGCGCAGGGCGCGCAAACGCTCCGCCTGAACGGCGATCTCGTCCGCTTGAGCGCACATCAATCCGAGCGAAGCGAGGCTGAGCATGTTCTCGGTGCCGGCCCGTCTGCCGCGCTCTTGCCCGCCGCCATGGATCAGACTGACGATATTTAAGCCTTTACGGACATACAAAGCACCGGCGCCCTTCAAAGCATAAAACTTGTGGCCGGAAATCGTGGCCAGATCGACGTTCAGCTCTTTAAGATTCAAAGGAATTTTGCCCAAGGCTTGCACGGCATCGCAATGCACGAGAGCGCCCTTCGCATGCGCGATCTCGGCGACTTCCTTGAGCGGATATATATGACCGGTCTCATTATTAGCCCGCATGATTGAAACCAAAAGCGTTTGCTCGCTGACGAGATCCCGCAACTGTGCAAGATCCAAATTTCCTTCACGGTCGGCATTTAAGAAATCAACTTTGAAACCTTGTTCGCGCAAAAATTCGGCGGTCTTGCGAATGCTGGGATGCTCGACCGCGGAAACCACAAGGTGTTTACGAAGCGTTCCTGGTTTGGAAAAGGCCAAGCCCTTCAACGCTAGATTGTTCGCTTCTGAGCCACCGGCCGTGAAAATAAGTTCCAAGGGTTCAACACCCAAAACGCGCGCGATGTTCAAGCGAGCCTCTCGCAAAACGGCCTTAGGCGATCTTCCGGCCCAATGAATAGAGCTGGGATTGCCCCAAGACTCCAACCATTCCGGAACCTTAGCCAGAATCGAAGGATGCACGGGAGTCGTTGCATTATGGTCTAAATACACTCGGGATTGCACGAAGGCGTCATAGCACGGCTTTGGTCTAGAGTCCAAGCCTACACCTCAAGAGACTCACCCCCAAATCCGACAAGAGACTAGGCATGAACAATCAGCGCAGTTGGGTGGAAGCCCTTAATATTAAACCAGAATCCCTCTCTCAGTGGAGTGCCGAGGCGCCGGCGGGTAAACCGCTGTTGGTGTGGTGCTTAGAGCAGGGTCACATCCCGTTTGAGAATTATGTGCATTGGGCACAGGAGTTCTTCGGCCTGCCGACTCTGGATTCGAGCTTTTTTAACGGCGCAATGGACTCTCAACTGCTGGAACAATCGCGCACCGATGGTGTTTGGCACCCGTGGTGTTTTCCGGTCGATAAGTGGGATGACATCACGATCGTCGCTTGCACCGAGCCGCCCACCGATCAAGATCACCCGCAGGTTGTTTATGTTTTGGCCGACCCGCGCGCGATGAGCGAAGCCTGGGGACCGAGCCATTCGCAAGTGAATATCCCGCCTTTGCCTAACGAATTGCCCACGGAAGAAGTTCCGCAAGGCTTCACCATCGCAACTAAACCATTTGTATTGAATATCGATGACAGTCTTTTTGCGACACCCCCAAATCCGACCCTCGAGGTCGAACCGCCTGCGCCCGCGCCCGCGCCAACGCCCACGAAAGTCCCAAAGCTAAAAGTAGTCAGCAATGCGCCCGAAGCGGAGCCAAAGCCCCCCCAAACCCAATCGGCGGCTCCGGCCAATGAAGAAGAGGCCGTCGGGAAGGCCTTCGCTGAAATCCTGACAAAGTACAACTACGTGGCCCTAATGAAATGCACGGACAACAAAGCGAAGCTGTATCGCGCAGGCCCTGGGCTCAGCGTCTCTGAAAAACTGAAAGCCGTGGATCTTTCTTATCCGACATTCCTGCGCATCGTGGTGAAAACCGCGTTGCCCTATCATGGATATTTGATCGATTCACCCGCGCACCGCGATTTTTTTGAAGGCTTAGGCCTCAAGGAACTCCCCGGCTGCGTGACGTCGGTTCCGATAAAAAGTGACGGTAAAGTTTTAGGCATGTTGGTCGCCATCGGCAGCACCGATTTATTGAAGGCCGACTACTTAGGTATCGTCGGACAGGCTGCCGCGCACTTGAGCCAAGCGGTCAGCGCGGCTTGGGCTTCGGCTTCTTAACCTTAATTTTAAAAAGCAATTCACGCGCCTCATCCTGCCCTTCGATTTTCTTCAATTGAATTTTCAATTGATTCCAATCCTCAGGCCAAACATCGCTCGGTAAACGGTCACTCCATTCGACAAAAATAAAACCCGACGGTTGAAGCAGCAGATCCCAAAAGCCGCTGGCCTCTAAATCGGCGTCGCTCTGCACGCGGTAAAGGTCGACATGATCGACGAGGCCGGTTGAAGTCTTATATTCGTGATGAATCGCAAAGGTGGGTGAAGACGCCTCACAAACGCCGAGTTCCTCCAAAAACCAGCGCACCATTTGCGTTTTGCCGGCGCCGAGTTCGCCCTCCAAGCGGACTACGCACGGCCGCTGAAGCTCTGCCAAAATCCGTTTTACCCAAGCGCGGGATTCGTTTTGATTTTGAAAAATAACTTTCGTCATCAATAAAGGTTTCCGCCAAGACGGAGCCGCGACACAACCTGCGGCAAAATGGTTTTTAGATCGCTGGCGGTCAGCGAAGACTTATCGTTACCGCTTCTCACCCACTCGTCGGCCAGTCGTCCGTGCAGGTAAGCCGCGGTGGCCGTGGCCTGCGTGGTGTCCAGTCCTTGGGCAAGCAAGCTGCCGATCATTCCTGTCAAGACATCGCCGGTGCCGGCCTTCGCGAGAGCGGAATTGCCGGAGTGGATCACCATACAGCGTTCGCCAAAAGCCAAAACACTACGAAAGCCTTTAAGCAGAACATGGCAGCCGGTCTTTTCGAAAGCCAGGAACGCCGCCTTAAAGCGGTCGCGTTCAATATCTTGGGCGGCCATTTTTAAAATACGCGAAAGCTCTCCGCTGTGAGGCGTAATCACCCACTGCGGGGGGAGCGGAAACAAATGATGGTCCACGCAAGCGGTGATCGCATCGGCATCGACGACGACCGATAGATCCTTGAATTTCTTTAAACGTTCAATCAGGTCCGCGGTTTCCCGCCCGGCGCCCAAACCCGGGCCGATCGCGACCGCCGAAAACTGAGTTTTCCAAAGCGCCTCGTCGCCCACGCTCGCGGTCAACACCTCGGGAATCTCAAGCAAGGCTTCAATCGGCGCTTCAAACGAGGCCCACTGCACATAACCCGCGCCCATCCGAAAGGCGCTGGTTGAAGCCAGAACACCCGCGCCCCAATAACCGGGACGGCCAGCCAGTATAAGCAAACGGCCGTGATCGGATTTATTCGAGGTCTCTTGGCGCGCCGGCAGATAGCGCCGTGCGAGTTTCTCAGTAAATAAAAAATGTGAAGTCGCGATGCCGCGCAAAGATTCATGCGCAAAGCCGATCGGGAGCACCCTCAGTTTACCGACATGCGCGGGGCCCTCACCGACAAAAAAACCGGGCTTGGCCAGGCCGAATGTGATCGTCAAGGCGGAGCGGACGGCCGCCCCCTCCACTCTTCCGGTGTCGGAATTTAAGCCGCTCGGCACATCAAGGCTCACTTTAGGTGCCTTGGCGCCATTCATCATCTCAACAATATTCAAAAACGGCTCAACGATTTTGCGCGTAAGCCCGATGCCGAAGAGTCCATCGACGATCAATTCCGCCGACTGCAACTGTCTTGCGCGCTCGGGAATTTCAATAAGATCGACCAAACGCAAACCTTGCGCTTCGGCCCGCTGCTTTTGCAGGCGAAACAGCGGCGATTGGTGATCTTGCGGCGCCACCAAATAAACGAGAAGATCCCTGTGTCCCGCCGAGTGCAGATGGCGCGCCACCACCAGCGCGTCGCCGCCGTTGTTGCCGGGACCGCACACGACCGCCACACTGCCGCGCGTGAGCTCGGGCAAAAATGTCAGATCGATTTCACGCGAAGCGAGCGCGCCCGCGGATTCCATCAGCACTTCGCCGGTCAAGCCGTACACTTTTTGTGAAATTTCATCAATCTGGCGCGATTGCTCGACCGTCGCCAGGCGCATTTAAGCCAGTTCCGCTTGCAAAAATTTGGTGATTTCTTCGGCAAGCTGGCCGATCTGAATTTTATCGGGCCCTTCGACAAGCACTCGAATCAACGGCTCGGTACCGGAAAACCGCACGAACAACCGGCCCTTGCCGTTCAATTTCGACTCGGCAGCCTCAATCAGCTTGATGTAACCAGGAATAGTGCTGAGCTCACGGCGATTGTTCACGCGCGTATTGATCAAAACTTGGGGAACGTCTTCCATGGTGTCGCTGAGCTCGTGCAAGGATTTGTTCTCATCGCGCATGACCGCCAACACGTTAAGCGCCGCCACACACCCATCGCCCGTCGTCGAATGATCCAAGTGAATGATATGGCCGCTTTGCTCGCCACCCAGGGTGTAGCCTTGCTGGCGCATCGCCTCGACGACGTTTTTGTCGCCGACATCCGTACGCACGACATAAATGCCGTGCTTTTTCATGGCAAGATCAAGACCGACATTACTCATTTGAGTGGCGACGATGGTGTTTTGCGGAAGCGCTTTCTTTTTGCTCAAGTGAATCGCGCAAACCGCCAGGATGTGATCGCCGTTCACCACTTTGCCGTTACGATCGGCCATAATCACACGATCGGCATCGCCGTCGAGGCTGATGCCGACATCGGCGCGGTATTTCAAAACCGCTTCGCTTAAATGATTCGGGTAAAGCGCTCCGCACTTGTCATTGACGTTGTAACCGTTCGGTTCGTCGCCGATCACCACAAGATCGGCGCCCAGTTCGGAGAAAATCGCCGGCGCGGTTTTGTAGGCGGCGCCGTTTGCGCAATCCAGAACGATGCGCATGCCTTCGAGCGACAGATTCAGAGGAAAAGAATTCTTCGCGTAAACGATATATCTGCCGGCGGCGTCGTCGATGCGGCGGGTGCGGCCGATGTCTTCGCCCTTCGCCAAATGTCTGGCGATGTCCACTTCGTCAACGATGCGCTCGATTTCGCGCTCCATCGAATCGGCGATTTTAAAACCGTCGGCGCCGAAGATCTTGATTCCGTTGTCGTCATAAGGGTTGTGCGAAGCCGAAATAATAACTCCGGCATCGACGCGCATATTGCGCGCTAAAAACCCGATCCCAGGCGTCGGGAGCGGTCCGGTAAGCTGCACTCCGATCCCCATCGAATTCAAACCGCTGGCTAAGGCTTGCTCCACCATATAACCGCTGAGTCGCGTGTCCTTACCGATCAACACCATGGGTTTATGTCCGGCGCGACGCGGGCTTTGCCGCAGCAGCATGCCTAGCGCCTGGCCGACCTTCAAAACGACCTCGGGGGTCATCGGGAATTTATTGGCGGTACCGCGGATTCCATCCGTCCCAAAAAGTTTTTTAGCCATTACTTTTTCTCCTCCTCGTGCGCATGAGAGCTTCGCAACATCACGGGAAATTCGGAGGGATCGATCGATATCACCCGCGCGCCGATCGGCAAATTCAGCCCTTCGCGCGCCAACTGGACAAGTTGCCGCCCCGCTCGGGCGCTGGTGAGATCGACGGTAAACACCGGGCTCATTTGATTGATTTTCTTGAGCGCCACCCTGGGTCCTGCGACTTCCACGCGAACCAACGGCGGAATCTGAGTTTCCATCTCTAAATTCGGTGCAAGGAGAACTTGCAGCTCAAAGTCCTTCATCATCGTGCTGTCTTTGCGACCGAGCATCGACATCCAAAGGATGACCGCCACGCCGAGCGCCACGAATTTATAACTGAGATTGTCGGTCAGCCGGTATTTCATGCGTGCGCCCGTTCAAAACTTTTCGAAAGTCCGTAAAGATCATAAAGCGTTTGGCGGATAAAGTGGTGATCGACGTCGAGTTGCAAAATCCCGGAGTGAGCCATACCCACGAAGCGGTTTTCTTCGCTCACTACGAAAACATAAGCGTCGGTTTCTTCAGTAAGCCCGATGGCCGCGCGGTGACGTGTACCCAAATTCTTGTCGAGAGCCGAATTCTTACTGAGAGGCAGAAAACAACCCGCCGAAACCAAACGGCCGTTACGGATCAACACCGCCCCGTCATGCAAGGGGGCGGACGGTTGAAAAATGCTTAATATCAATTCGGAGGAAACATCGGCATTGATCGCATGGCCTTCCTCGATGAAATAATCGAGCGAAATCTCACGCTCAAGTACGATCAGCGCGCCGTACCCGCGTTGCGCACAGGCCACGACACCCTTCGCCAATTCTTCAATCATATGGGTTTCTTCAATACGACTAACGCCGCTTAAAAACGGATACGCCCTGTTCTTTGGGCATGTGGCGCTGGTGCTGCCCCTGCTGTTGCAGTTCTTCGGGCATCTGGAAGCCCGGGCCGAAGAAGCGGCGCAGGTCCATGCCTTCAGGCATCTGCATCTGGCTGACCTTGGCCTCGCTGGAGACCGAGATTTTCACCACGCTGGGTGCCACGGCTTTGACGATGGGCGCAAAGCTCGGGAAACCCCGGGCTGCGGAAGACAGCGGTGCATCGCTGACCTGGATGTGAAGCGGCTCGGCTTTGGTGCCTGCCGCATCCTTGGCAGCCGTGAAGGCCACCAGCGAAGCACTCAGCACACACACGGAGCCGAGCACCGCCGTGCGCTTCCAAAGCGACCGGTGGGAGGATGAAGTTTTCATAGGAGTATCAGTGGGGTTCATGGGATTGTGGGGGTGGATTGATTTCCACCGCCATGAAAGCACCCCACGCATGCCCTTTGTGTTACTGGAGCATTACAAGCGTGTAAGGTTTGCCTGTTTGCCGCAGTGAAGTATAAATAGTCTCCATTCATGTCTCAGATCGAGCCGCCAGATACCAAGGCCCAGCCGTTGCTCCGCATTCTTGTGGAGGAGATCCGGCATGGAAGGATTCAAGCAGGCGATCCAGAAAGCTTCCCAACGTATTCTTTCCTGCTCGAACGACTTGGCCGGCCCTCGCCGTCTTTTTATGCCGGGCGGCGTCTGAAAAAACTGGGACTTGCAAGTCTGAACGATTGGACGCTCCAGCACAAGGATTTGCCAAAGATCACTGCATTGATCGTGAGCAAAGGAAACCATCTGCCAGGCAAGGGCTTTGCCGAATCTCATGGACATTTCGGCGAACTCTCCTCATGGAAGAGCTGGTGGCTGCAAGAGGCGGATCGTGCCCTCCGCTATGACTGGAGTACGTTTCTAGTCTCAGGACTGTATGAATCCGAGCTGGAAAAGCACATGGAGTCGAAGGTGCGTGAAGGTGAGGATGAGACCGATATTGGCGGCATCATCGTCATGAACCCGCCGCCTGCCAGGATCCGCCAGAGTGACATCACGGTGGCCGAGGTGCTGCAATGGCTGGCGGCAGGAGAGTCGGAAAAAGAGATCCTTCGTCTGCATCCCGGCCTGCAAAAAAAAGACATTCGTGCCAGCCTCGTGTACGCGGCGGAACGTGAAATGCAGTCCGCAAAGCCAACCACATTCACTACGCGCTGGAGCGGAAAGTTTGCGCTGCCAGAGGCTGATCCCGAAGACCCACGGCTCACCTACCTTCTGGAAAAGTATGAAAGGAGCAGCCGGTGAAGATCCTCATCGACTGCGATGTGCTTCTTGATGTCGGCACCGGTCGCATGCCGCATGTGACAGACAGCCAGCAAATCTTGGATTGGTGTGAACGTCATCCCGGCAGCGGCTTCATCGCCTGGCATACGATTGCCAATGTTTATTACGTGTTGCAGAAGGGCGGCAAGGCCGTGCAGGCACGGCAGTTCATGCATGATCTGCTGATGTTCGTGGAGGTGGTGCCCTCCGGCACCTCGGCAGCCAAGCACGCACTGGCGCTGCCGATGGCAGACTTTGAAGACGGGCTGCAATGCGCGGCGGCTGTTCAGGCGGGAGTGGATTTCATCGTGACCCGCAACATCAAGGATTATGCTGCCGCGCCGGTCACGGCCATCCTGCCGGGTGACTTCCTCGCACAAGCACCTGCCTGATTTTCACAAACTTCTGGCCAACAGCCGGCACACCTCACGCCAAAATCTCACTCACCACCCGCGCCTGCGGATTCTCCACGAGCACCTGCTCCGTTCCATTCCGGCGGTAGCTGAGTTTGTGGGCGTCGAGGCCGAAGAGGTGGAGGAGGGTGGCGTGGTAGTCGTAGTGATTGACGACGTCCTTCACGGCGTGGTGGCCGAAGTCGTCGGTGGCGCCGTGGATGTGGCCGGACTTGAAGCCGCCGCCTGCCACCCACATGCTGAAGCCGTAGGTGTTGTGGTCGCGACCGATCTTGTCACGGCCCGTGTCATTCTGGATGACCGGCA
>CAZVOP010000090.1:0-11197 GCA_964628445.1 uncultured Pseudobdellovibrionaceae bacterium
GCGTGCTGGCCACGGGGATGGATATAATCATCCCCAAGATTCCCAGGACCTGTGCGCCGATGATGATCACGATGATCACGGTCACGGGATGAAGATCGACGATTTTGGCGACCATCATCGGAATCAGTACGCCGGCGTCGAGCAACTGCGCCACAATGTAAACTGCGGCCACTAAAAACACCTCCAGCGAACCGTGCCCATTGACCAGCGCGATCGCAAAGGCCGGCATGGCGCCGAAGATAGGACCGATGTAAGGAATCAGGTTCACCACTCCCGCAAAAAGGCCGAGTAAAATGGCATAGGGAAATGAGATCAGCAGAAGCCCGGCCCCGGTCACGATGCCGACGATCAAGCTCTCTAAAAGCCGCGCCCGCACGAATTGCCCGATTTGAAAATTGATCTGGTTAATCAAGCTCAGCGCCGTTTCAAACAGATGATTGGGCACCAACCCAAGAATCCCGCTCAGCGCCGCGCGGCCGTCTTTCACCATAAAAAAAGCCAGGAAGGGTGCAAGCAAAGCCACGGTAAAAAAGGTTTTTACATAACCGGCGAGTTGTTCGAAAAAGCCTTGCGTCCAGAGTGTCAAATAAGTTTCGACCTTGCCTTCCAAATCGAAATTTGAAAGCGGCCCGGCGAAAGAATGCAAATGGATTTCCAGCTCCGAAATAAACTGGCCGACGCCGACGATAAAGCGCGGCATGTCCACCTGTAGGCGCGCCATGGTGTCGCCCACGTAGGGAAAAACCCAAAGCGCCAGCATCCCGAGGATAATTCCGATACTCGCGAAGACAAAGCTGGTGGCAAGTGTCCGTCCGATGCCTTGGCGCTCGAGGTAATTCACGAGCGGCCCCAGAATGTATGAGAGAACAAAGGCTAAGATCGAGGACACCAATAAATTTTCGACCGCGACCATCACGAAGAAGATCGTTAAAATAAGAGCCAGCAGGCCGATGGTTTTCCAGCGGTTGGCGCGCCTTAATGTCGCCGGTGAAACCGCCATGCTCATACCTTTTGGCTCATGCGCACCAATTCTTCTTTGAGTTCGCTGACTTTGACCGTGGTCTCCTTCAACCGGCGGCCAAGAACTTCGCTCAAGCGCAGCAGAATTTTAACGCCGGTCGCGGGCTGGCGGTCCAGGATTTCAAACAGATCGGGCTTGAAAAAGCCGATGAGCAAGCTTTCTTCCGCGGCGATGGCGGTCGCGGTACGGCGGGAGTTATTTTCGACCAGCGAAATTTCGCCTAGAAAATCCCCGGCCTTCAGCCGCGTCACAAGCTGACTTTTCGCCGGCGTCTCGTCGTCGATGAATTGATCCACGTAAATGTCGATCGATCCGCGCAGCAGGATGTACATCCCGACGCCGATTTCGCCTTGGCGGAAAACCGCTTCGCCGCCCTTGAATGAGCGCACATGGCAGGTGTCCTGCACGAAGCGCAATTCTTTTTTGCTCAGCGATTTAAAAACGTAAGTTTGGCGGAGCGCCTCTTGCACGAGGACGTTTTCGTCGGTTTTACGGAATAAATTGTCCCACATGAAATTGACCAAGAATTACCGCCCCGATGTGATAAAGAACTCATCTTTTCGCAACCAGCCGCTCGCCCCATGGGAATCCTGAATCTGCGCCCAGTCGCCATTTTTGCGCCGCACGATCACTTCCGATCCGCCGCGGAGATCGAAGAGCCCGACCCCATCTTCCGAAGGCAGGCTGCGCGCGCTGACTTTGTCTTGCACGATCGTGGCGCGGGTCTTCATGCCCTGCTGGATTTTGGCGCCGCCAAGCGCGAGGCAGACTAAAAAAATGACGGAGAGCGAGATCGCGGCGACGGGAAAGGACGGCAGCGGGCGCTCTTCTTCGAGAGCGAAGCGGCGGTCCGCGTAATAGCGAATCCACAACCAGCCTGTAATTCCTAAAATAAGGGCGATGATCCAAAGCGCTTCATAAACCGAGACAAACTCCAGCGTTCGCTTAAGGGAGTCACGGAATGGGTCACGCTCCCATCCGCCGACTTGCATTTTACTCTCAGCGAAGTCGCGCGAGAGCCTGGCCGCACGATAGTTGGGCTCAATGCTTAATGCCTTGCGCCAAAGGGCCAGGGCCAGAGGCTTTTGGTCGAGTTGATATTCGGCCAGCGCAAGATTGTGAAGTAAGGGTGCGCTAATCACATTCTGCGTAATCAGCTTCTGAAAAAAATCACGAGCCTCGGCAAACTGCTTGTTCTGATAGGCAGCCAGCCCTTTTTGGAATAGATTTTCACTTGCGATTTCTTCAGCGAAAACGGGAAGAGCAAGCATGATCAAAGTTGCGGCCAAGATGGTTCGAAACATTTGAAAAAGTTTACGTTACGAAGCCTTCAGGAGTAAACTGAAAAACCGGAAAGGAAACATCCATGTCATTCACAATTGGCCACGAACTTCGTCATTCTCCGCAGGTTAATTCTCTTTTAGACAATCTCGTCGAGCAGGTGCTCACGCACAGCCGCCGGATCCAAGGCGTTAAAGATGCCGACCCCAGTCAATCCGCTCAGGCGCAAAAAGATATTGCGCAAACGGGACAGGTCCGCAGCCGCCCGCTGTTTTACAACTATATGGGCACGGGCGTTGGCCGCGGTGCTTATGTGGAGCTTGAAGACGGCAGCGTCAAGATGGATCTGATCAACGGGATCGGGATTCATTTGTTCGGGCACTCCCACCCGCGCGTCATTCGCGCCTCGTTGAAGGGCGGGCTTTCAGACATTTTGATCCAAGGAAATCTGCAGCCGAACCGCGAATATATGGAATACAGCGAAAAACTTCTTGGCTTCGCGAAGAAGAACAGCCGCCTGAATTACGTTTGGCTGGCGACGTGCGGGACGATGGCCAACGAAAATGCTTTGAAAATGGCGCGCCAGAAAAAGCGCGGCGCCCGCATGATCATGACTTTCAAGAGTGCTTTCGCCGGACGCTCGACGATGATGAGCGAAATCACCGACAACGCGGCCTTCAAAGTCGGCATTCCCGAATACAACGAGGTTTTGCGTTTACCCTTCTTCGATCCGAAAGCGCCGAAGGATCAAACGTTAAACGCCATGAAAGAACACATCGCGAAGCATGAGAATAACATCGGCATGTTTGTGTTTGAGCCGATGTTGGGCGAAGGCGGTTACCGCGCGGCCAACCACGAATTTTTTGTGCCGCTGCTTGAGCTTTGTAAAGCCAAAGGTATTCCCGTTTGGGCGGATGAGATTCAAACCTTCTCGCGCACCGGAAATATGTTTGCGTTCGAAACTTTGGGTATCGGCAAGTACATCGACATCTGCACCATCGCGAAGACTGCGCAAAACGGCGCGACCTTTTTCACCGAAGAATTCAAGCCCGATGCCGGCCTTCTTGGCGGAACCTTTTCAGGCTCCACGCCCGCACTGAACGCGGGCCTTGAAATCCTGACCATGCTTGAGACCGACGGATACCTGGGTCCGCAAGGCAAAATCATGCAGATTCACAAAGACTTCGTGGGCATGCTCAATGAGCTCAACGAAACGTCATGCAAAGGACTGCTGCAAGAGGCCGGAGGCATGGGCCTGATGGTTGCGGTCACGCCGCTCGACGGCACCAAGGATAAGCAAATCGCATTGTTGAAAACCCTGTTTAAAAACGGATTGATCTGTTTTGGCTGTGGAAGCAATCCTTACCGCATTCGTTTCTTGCTTCCCGCGATCATTTCTTCCGCCGATATCCAGGCGGCGAAGAAGATCATCGAGAAATCCATTCTGGAGTTGGCTTGAGTTTTCTCGACAATTGCCGCCGGTTGATCGGGCTTGACAGCACGCCCAGCCACGGCAATTTGGCGGCGGCCGAGTTCGCCGCGCAACTTTGCATCGAGGCGGGGCTTCACGTTGAATATCAGCGCGAGTCGCTTGAGGGTATCGATCAATGCAACGTGATCGCGCGGCCGCAAGCTTCTCAGCCGGCACAGGAAATCCTCTACCAAACGCATTTGGACACTGTCGAGGCGGGGCACTTCAGCCATTGGACCAAAACTCAAAGCAATCCGTTCAACGCCAGTATTTACGGCGACGTGATGTTTGGCTTGGGCACGGCCGACGTGAAGCTTGATTTTTTATGTAAGATTGAGGCCGCGCGCGCTTTTAAAGACCGCGCGATGAAAAAGCCCTTTGTGCTGGTCGGGTCATTCGGCGCGGAACATGGAATGAGCGGTGCGATCAAACTGATCCGCCGGAAAAAATTGAATGCGACCCACGCTTTTGTCGGCGAGCCGACCGGAATGAAATTGGTCATTGCCGGCCAAGGTATGGCGGTCTTCGAAATTTCAATTCCATTTTCGGAACAGGAGCGTGCCTACCGCCGCGACCACGATTTGCTCGAATCGGCTTCAACGCAGAGTAAAATGTTTGCCGGGAAAGCCGCGCACTCTTCCGATCCAAAGGGCGGCGAAAACGCCATCATGAAAATGCTCGCTTACCTTTCGCAGTTGCCCGAAGGCATCGCGATCATGGACCTTGACGGCGGTGTGAATCACAATTCGGTGCCCGCGAATGCGATTCTTGAGATCGACATGGTCGCGGGCTTCAAAGATCCCGTGCTTCCAAAAATATCGAAGCTCTACGCAAGTTTTCTGGAGCTCGAAGTGGAGCTCAAAGAATTCCGTGAAGACGGCTTCACGCCCCAGCATCCCACCGTTAACGTGGGGATGATCCGCACCAGCGACACTTTTGTCAGCGTGATTGGCAGTTGCCGCCTCCCGCCGTCCGTAACGGACGCGGCTTTTGAAGGCTGGATGAAGAAGCTTGGCGAGGCGATGCAAACCGTAGGGGCGACCTTTCGCGTTAAGGATTATCGAAAGGGATTCCGCACTCCTTTAGATTCGGGGTTTGTGAGAGAATCCCAAGGGATTTTAAGCGAGATGGGACTGGACTCCGCTTTGAGCAAGATCACCGTGGCG
Source organism: uncultured Pseudobdellovibrionaceae bacterium (assembly GCA_964628445.1). Classification (GTDB taxonomy): domain Bacteria; phylum Bdellovibrionota; class Bdellovibrionia; order Bdellovibrionales; family UBA1609; genus JALHOQ01. The sequence continues at coordinate 4,940 of CAZVOP010000090.1, forward strand.
ACGGAGGCCTCCGTTTTTGGCCGCCTGGGGATTGAATGTCTGGTGTGGGGCCCGGGGCAAAGTGTCGGAAATTCCCATGCGCCGAACGAAAGTGTAAATATAAGCGATTTGCGTAAGGCGATCGAGTTTTATAAGTTTTCAATGGAAAGGTTCTGCTTGTGAGCTTTTTAGTGCGCTCCGCCCAGCGCGAGGATCTGCAGCAGCTGCTTGAACTAGCGCGGCAGTTTTCGCTTTTGAATCTTCCGGCCGAGAAGAAAGCCATCGAAGTAAAAATTGACCGCAGCGTTCGTTCGTTTAGCGGCGAGCTTGGCAAGAATGAGGCTGAATATATTTTCGTTATCGAAGACACCGAGGGCGAGTTGGTGGTCGGCAGCTCGATGATCATCGCCAAGAATGGCACACCCTCATCACCCAACTTCAGTTTTAAAGTTTTAAAAAAAGAGCGCTTCAGCCGCGAGCTTGGCGTGGGGTTCATTCACCAGATTCTGCGCTTGAAGACGGACATAGACGGTCCCACCGAACTCGGCGGCTTGGTGGTCGACCGCGCGTATCGCCGCCGTCCCGAAAAGGTCGGGCGCACCATTTCTTTAAGCCGCTTTGTTTATATCGGTATGGAGGCCGACCGTTTTGAAGAGGAACTGCATTCGGAGATGGCGCCTCCGCTGACCGATGAAGGGCGCAGTGAATTTTGGGAGGCCCTGGGCCGCCGCTTCACCGGCATGCCCTACCGCGAAGCCGACCTGATCAGCAGTCAGAACAATGGTTTTATTCAAAGTTTATTTCCCGAAGAAGATATTTATTTGGCTTTGCTTGATTCCAAGGCGCGCATGATTCTTGGACGCGTGGGTGAAGAGACTCAGGCCGCGCTTCATCTGTTAAACCGCATCGGCTTTGCTTATAAAGACGAGGTCGATCCGTTCGACGGCGGCCCGCATTTGCGCTGCATGACCAAGGAAAACACGATTGTGCAGAACTTGCAGAAAGCGAAATTGAAGAAAGTGAACACGGGTACCTTCGATAAGATGGCGCTTGTGGGGCTGACGCGTGATGGGATTTATAACGGGACGGCGAGCTCTTATCGAATCGAAGGCGGGGAGCTGGTGTTGCCCGAAAAAACTTGGGTACTGTTAAATCTTAGTGAAGGCGAGGAATTGCACTTCTCGCCTTTATGAGAAACGCTTCTTTTGCAGAGGAGAGACTATGGCAAATGAACAAGTGATTACTTTTCGCGGCGACTTTATCGCCAACCGCTGGATCCTGTCCGACAATCCGGACGAGAAGTGGGACGTCACTTCGCCGGCGAATTTGAAGGATACAGTAACCCGCGCCAGCGGGCGCTTCGACCACGTGGACACGGCGGTCTCAGCGGCACGAAAAGCCTATCTACCCTGGGCTCACTTAGGTTTAGAGAAACGCAAAGCCTACTTGTTGCGCCTAAAAGAGATTTTCGTAGCCCGCGCTCCGGAACTTGCCGAAATTTTGTCGCGCGAAACGGGCAAGCCGTTATGGGAAACTAAAACGGAAGCCACTGCGATCGTCAGTAAGATCGACATCACCCTGAATCACTCTTTAAAACTAGTCGCCGAGGAAACGCTAAAAGACGCCCTTCCCGGAATTGACGGCGTGATCCGCCACAAAGCCCGCGGCGTGATGGCCGTGGTGGGCCCCTTCAACTTTCCGGCGCATTTGCCGAACGGACACATTATTCCCGCATTGATTTCGGGCAACACCGTTGTGTTCAAGCCGTCGGACAAAACGCCGACCGCGGGACAATGGATGGCCGAATGTTACGAGAAGGCTGAGTTCCCCGAGGGCGTTTTCAATTTAGTTCAAGGCAAGGCCGAAGTCGGCAAGCGCCTGGTGAATCACGAGTCGGTCGACGGCGTTTTATTCACCGGTTCCTATGAAGTGGGCTTGAAGATTAAACAAGATACGATGACCCATTTCTGGAAAATTCTTGCTCTTGAAATGGGAGGCAAGAACGCCAGCGTGATTTGGAAAGACGCCGACATGAAGAAAGCGGTTTATGAATCGCTGGTCGGCTCATTCATGACCGCGGGACAGCGCTGCTCATGCACCAGCCGAATTATTTTACATCGCGACATCAAGGATCAGTTCATTGATCAGTTTTACGCTTCGGCCAAAAAATTGAAGATCGGGCATTGGCGCGATCAGGTTTTTATGGGCCCATTGATCAGTGCCGATTCGGTGGAGAAATTTATTCGTTACCAAGAGATCGCAAAACGCGAAGGCGCTGAAAGCTTAATGCGCGGCAAAGCTTTGGATCTTGAACACCCGGGCTATTACGTCACCCCAAGCATCAATATCGTGAAGGGCTTCGATCCGAAGTCGGTTTACCAACGGAGTGAGATCTTCGGCCCGAACGTCGCGATCTTCACGGTAGACACCATCGAAGAAGCCTTGGAGATCAACAATTCAGCCGGCTTCGGCTTGGTGATGAGCCTTTTCACCAAAGACAAATCGTTGTTTGATAAGGCTTTGATTGAAGCGCAAGTCGGTGTTCTCAATTGGAACCGCACCACGAATGGAGCAAGTTCCAAGCTACCGTTCGGCGGGATGAACAAATCGGGCAACGACCGCCCGTCGGGGAACAATGCAATCCAGTATTGCACGGTGCCGGTGGCGAGCCTTGAGGATCATACGCCGTTTAACGGCAACAACCTGCCCCCGGGCCTTAACTTCGAGTATAAAGAATGAAGATTCTGTTCCGCAGTTGCGCGGTTTTGATCGTTGTCGTCTTAGCCTACATCGGCTTCGAAGCTTTTCGCTTTTTGGCGGCTGGGCCCGGCAAAGCCAATGAACAAGTTGTGTTCGATGTGGCGAACGGGCTCACTTTTGGTCAAATTGCGGGACAGCTTGAGGCGAAGGGCCTGATTCTTGATAAATTCAAGATGCGCATCTTGGCCAAACTTTCGGGCCAGGGCTCGCGCGTGAAGCGCGGTGAGTACGCGCTCAACCGGGCGATGACCCCGCAGGAAATTTTAGGCATTCTTGTTTCCGGCAAAAGCATCCTTTATCCCGTGACCTTCCCTGAAGGCGCGAACATGTTCGACATGGCTATAATTCTTGAGTCCAAGGGCCTTTATAAAGCGGAAGAATTTTTGAAAGCCTGCCGCGACAAAAAGCTCGCCCAGCGGTTATTGGGGATCGAGGTTTCAAGCCTCGAAGGATATTTGTTTCCCGAGACTTATAATTTGACGAAGTTTACGCCGCTGCATGAATTCCTAAGCTCGATGGTCGAGAATTTTAAAAAGAATTGGGCCGCGCTCGAAGCTCAAGGGAATGCGGCGCCCGTGAATCTGGCCCGCCACGAGTTGGTGACTTTGGCGAGCGTGGTGGAAAAGGAAACGGGAGCGCCGGAAGAGCGGCCGTTGATCGCTTCTGTTTTTTATAATCGCATGAAAAAGAACATGCGTTTGCAAAGCGATCCCACGATTCTTTACGGCCTTTGGCTTGAAACCGGTTCTTTTAAGCAAAATATCAAGAAGGACGACATTCTTCACGCCACCCGCTATAACACGTACACCGTTCCACGCCTGCCCTTCGGGCCGATATCCAACCCCGGGCGCGAATCTTTGGCGGCGGTCCTTAAACCTGCGACCAGCGAATATCTTTATTTCGTCAGCCGCAACGACGGCACCCATATTTTTACGCGGACTTATGAGGACCACATAAAGGCCGTGCAAGGTTTTCAGCTTAATCCGGCGGCCCGCGAGGGAAAAAGCTGGCGGGATCTGAAGAAGAATAAAAAATGAACGAACTACGAAGCAGCCGCCTGCTTCGCCTCTTCGGTTTTTTTCTAGCCCTGTCACATTTACTGACCTTCCGCTTTTGGATTTCGGGCATCGAAGGTTTTCTTGGTGTCCTCACCGACTTCTATCCGGTGTGCTGGCCGTTTTTACCGGCTTGCGAGAGTTGGCCACGGCTTTCGCTGACCGCCGCCTCCATACTTTTAATTCTTTACGCTCTGACTTCATGTGCGGCCGCAGTGTGCTTTTTGGCCCGACGCCTTGCGCGTTTCGCGCTTCCCCTTTTGGCGGCGGCGAGCCTGCTGAAATTATTTTTGTATTTGCAGGATTACCGCATGATGGGGAATTACCATTACATGCATTGGTGGATTTTGGCGGCTTATTTTTTTATCGGCCAAAAAGACATCACAATCCGCTTTCTCTTGCTGGCCTTTTATTTTTCCGCTGGCCTTTTAAAGTTAAACCGCGAATGGCTTTCGGGCTCGGCTCTTCTTCAAGAAACCTTTCTTAAGGGACCTTGGCTTGAGGCCGCTTGCGCATATGTGGTGGTTTTAGAACTCGTTTTAATTTTTGGTTTGCTGGCCCGCCGCGATTGGATTTTTTGGGCGACAATCGCACAGCTATTTGTGTTTCATGTGTTCTCATATCTAGTTGTCGGCTTCTATTACCCGGCGATGATGTTTTCATTTTTAAGCATCGTGGTTGCCGGCCGATTGTGGAAAGTGCCGTGGCACTGGCGATCTTTGTTTGAGTTGCGCTGGCCGGCGCGGACGTTCTTGATTGTATTTTTGGCATTGCAATCGGTTCCATGGATTATGGGCGGGGACCCGGCGCTTGACGGGCGGGGACGATTGCTGGCCTTGAACATGCTCGACGCGATGTCGGAGTGCAAATCGGATGTCGAAATACATTTTAAAAATCAAACGTTTCGACCCGAGCCGCTCTATTCGCAGCTCGGCATTCGCTTGCACTGCGATCCGGTGGTGAAGCTTGCCGAGGCTCGCCACTACTGCCGCAATTTTAAGGTGAATGAGAATTTCGAAAGTATGGACGTCTCGCTATTCAGCAAACGAAAGAGCGACGCCAAGCTACGCGAGATCTTCGCCTTTAAGGATTTTTGCCGGCATCCGCGCCGGCCGAATATTTTTGGGCTAATTGAGGCGGAAGCGGTTCTTGACCGCTGATGTGCCGCCAATGGTGAGGACTCCGCTTTTAGCCGCCTTAACTGGATAAGAGTATTTTTCGCCCCCGTCCGCCCAACTTATTTGCAATTCACCGTTCATCGCTTTCCAGCTTCCGGCGATCGCTCCGCCGCCTTGGGCTTCGGAAGAAAAAGTGCCGTCTTTGTTGATGCGAATTGCGGCGCCGTGTTTGTGGTCCTCGATCCAAAATGGGGCTTTCTTGCGCACATTTGCGCGAAGTTTAAAATCGGCGGGACTTGGCGGTTTGGCTGGCGGCGCGGGGGTCGAATGCGTCGCGCCCGGCGTGGTTTCCGCCGCCATCTCATCGTCGGCGGCAAAAGCAGGGCAAGTCGCAGTGAAAAGCATAACAACAAAGCTCAAGACCAATGGCTTGTAATTCATAGCCATATAGTAAACGGTGGACCCAGGTCCCGTCCAGTTCCAAGCGCTGACAGCGATAAGGCATCAATGGCCGGGCATAAAAATCCGAATGACTATATAGATGAAGAACTTCTTGTTGAGTGAAAGGGCCACGCTGATTTACGCACTCCTGTTTTTTTCGGCGGGGCTTTACTTTCTTTTCGGGTTTAATCCAGGCCGCGGGATGGTGACGGCGAATTCGATGCCCGTGGGACTTTTTGCAGTCACAAAAAAATCTATTTTTGAAAATCAAATGGTACAGGCCGATGCGGGTGAAGCTCTATTCATCGGCGACATGCGTATGGACGTGCGGGGCAAGGTTTCATTCTCGATAAATTTGAAAGACGATCGGTTCAATCTTAATGCAGCCACTGGAAAATTTGAATTGCATCTGCCTCCGGGCGGGCGCCTGCGGCTGAACGCGAAATATAAGACGATCGACCTTGCTTCGGTTTATGGTGGGAGAATAAGTGCCGAGATCAATGCGATCGACGTGCGAATTCAAAATGTGGCCGGCGACATCATTGCGCGCTTGCCGAACTCCCGCGAAATCCATTTGGACCGGTTCGCTTATGCGGAGGTGCTGCCGTTGACCGCGCCGGAAGTCGAAAGCCCACGCGCAGGGGAGCGAATTTTCACCTTCAGCCAAGGCGGCCAAATTTTGGTGCAATTTGGCCGGCGCATGAGATCCGGCGTGAGCAATGAGTATGTCATCACCGATCTTGCAAGCAACTTGGTCTTAAGCGGATCTGTTCAGAAGCAAGATGTAAGAGTGAATTTGGCGGCCGGAGAATATCGTATTTCCGCGCGCGCGGTGCGGGGCCATGAATCAAGTCCATGGAGTGAGCCCAGAAATTTTTCAGTCTGGGCAAGACCCGCGCGGCTAG
>CAZVOP010000091.1:0-11174 GCA_964628445.1 uncultured Pseudobdellovibrionaceae bacterium
AACCCAAAGCCTTCGGCGTGGTCGACAAGATCTTGTACAAAACCGCCAAGAAACATGGCGTGAAGGTTTACGAATACGCCAACGTCGGAAACCATTTGCACCTGCTCCTCAAAATCCCCCACGTCAGACGCTGGGCCGCGTTCATTCGTGAATTAACGGGAAGGATTTCGCAAGAGCTGCAGCAGCTTAAAGGCCCCCAGAAGGGCGCGAAATACTGGAGCCAACGTCCGTACACTCGCGTCGTGCGAGGATGGCGGAAGGCTTACAAGACCGCGAAAGAATATGTGGTGTTGAATCAGTGGGAAGCCGAAGGCTTCATCAGCCGCAAAGACGTGAAGCGGCTTAAGGACTTAAAAGCGATCTTCGGATTTGCTTAAGCCTTCGGAATTCTAAAAGTCAAAATCCCGTTGTTCCAATGGCGTTCGGCCAGTTTCTCGCGCACGGGGTGCTCGAGCGCGAACTCTTCGCGAAACGTTTGATAATTATTGGTGGAGAGGCGGGTGTCTTCGCTCTCGATGCGGTCTTCATAGCGGCGGTTGCCTTGCACCACCGCGATTCCGTTCTTCACGTGGATTTTGACATTGTCCTTTTCATGCTCGGGCACTTCCGACTTGATCACGTAGTGTGACGGAGTTTCCTCAAGTTTGGTGCGCGCCATGCTCAATTGGTAAAACGGATCCTGTTGCTTGTTGGCATATTTGCCGATGTCTTTCATCAGGCCGGCTTTTTCGTGCAAGATGCTTTTGGCGAAATTTGCTTTTTGCAAGCGGACGGTTTCTTCGAAGGCGGCTTGGTTTTTCTTTTGCGCCTCGCTGAATTCTTTGTGCTGCTCGGCAAGACCTTGCTTGTAAACGATTTCGTTTTCTTGCGCTTTGCCTTTATAGAAAACGTCTTTATCTTTGAGCTCTTGCTCATGCATGAGTTTAAGATTTTCTACATCGGCCTTGTGCTGTTCTTGTAAATCCAAAATTTGTTTGCGGCTGGTGGTGACTTGCTCGTGTACGCCGGCATCGCCTTGCTTGTGCAGTTTTTCAATCTCTTTGGCGTAGGCATTGCGGGTTTTTTCGAGGTCGGCGGTGCCCTTGTTGCGCTCGCCTTCGACTTGTTTGCGATTTTCTTGATTGATCTCGGCGTACTTTTGCTCGCCCGTGGTTTTTTCTTCGGCGATGGCTTGATGGGCTTGTGCTTTAAGTGCGGTTTGTTGCTCGAGGTATTGTTTGCGTTCGGCCTCATAGCGTTGATCGGCCTCAAGCTTTTGCGCCTTCAGTTGCGCTTGGCTCATTTTGCTTTGCTGTTGATAGGCCTGCTTGGCCTGGAGCTTGTTTTGTTCGAGCATTTGGCGATGCTCTTCGTTGAGCTTTCCCAGCTCCGCGGATTTTTCGCGGTTGATTTTCACTTTTTCCTGCGTGGCCGAATGTTCCAGCGCGTTGACGTCTTCTTGTACGGTCTTGGCGATCTTTTGGCGGCGTGCGATCTCGTCGGCTTGCACCTTAGAGGTCACTTGGCTTTCGCTTTGTTGCACTTCATGCTCGCGCTTGTTGATTTCGCTCAATTGTTTTTTGAGCGCCGATTCTTTGGCGCCGATACTTTCTTTAAGCTGTTCGATTTTTTCATCGCCCGAAGATTTGGTGGTACCGACTTTTTGATTGAGATTCTTTTTCTCGTAAACGACTTTCTGATCGGCTTCGTTCCTCATTTGCTCGAGGCGGGCTTTGTTCTCTTTGCGCACGTGGCTGACGGCGGCTTCACCGCTTTGGCGTTCGGCCTGCAGCTTTTCTTGCTTCTCCATGCGTGCGCGTTTGACGTCTTCTTCGCCTTGCTCTTGCACCTGTTGCTTGCGCTTGCGATAGGCTTCTTGCATATCGCGCAGCTCAGCCGCGTTGTTCGATTTGTCCCCGGGAATTTCCGCCATCAGGCCCTCCTGGCCACACTTTTAACTTTATCACGATGGCGGAGTTAATTCGGGTCTAGAACATGAACGGTTACTGGTCTTTGGGATTGGGGCAGATGGGTTTAAGGAAAGACGTGTTTCCACGGCACATCCAAGTGGCGCGGTAGGTGATTTGCTCATCCGGCTGGATGGCGTGAAATCTTCGATACTCGCCGGGATTAAGATTGGATTTCACCACGCGCTCCTGACCGGTGGTCGGGTTGGTGATGACCAGCTCGAAGGCGCGATATTCGGCATGGGCGAAATTAAAGAGCAGCAAAAACCAAAGCATAAGGTCTTATCGGCGCAACTCAAATTGTTGTTAAGATTTCGTGGGCGAAAGTCAGGAATGGCCGTTTTTGTCAGGATCGCGTTTTGACATGGCTCTGCCATATTGAGACTGCTCCGCTTTATGATTAACGATAGCTCCATGAAAATACACACAACGCTATTTGTTTTGATGATGATGAGTACTCCTGCAATGGCCCAGCCGCTTCAGTGGTCGGGCGATATTCGCTACCGGGCGGTGCGCTCAAAAGAGCGCAGCGACGACGAGCGGATTCTTCAACAGTTGCGCGCCCGTTTGGGATTGCGAGCCGAGGTGAACGAAAACATGCAAGCCGTAGTGCGCTTGGCGACGGCGACGTCGGGGATCAGTGCCAATCAAACTTTGGGCGACTCGGCCGACCCGGGGATGGCGCGCCGGCCGTTCGGGATCGATTTAGCCTACATTGAAGCCAAGGTCTTTTCGGAGCGCGGAAGCCTCTGGATCGGGCGCGCGGCAAATCCTTTTTGGGCGCCGGCGAAAGTGCAAACCATTTTCGATTCGGATTTGGCCTTTGAAGGCGCCGCTTTCAAGTGGGAGCAGAAATGGTCGCGTAGTTTTGCCTTCGCCAATTTGGGCGGCTTTATTATCTCGGAGAATTATACGGCTCCGGAAGACAATGTCGACACGGGCTTGGTCGGCGGCGACGCCGGTTATGGATTAAAAGACGCCAATTGGTCATGGATCACTCATCTTGGAAATTATTATTTTCTGAATGTGCAAAACCATCTTATTTCGCGCGCCGGGAAAGACGCGAAGATCGACAGCTATTCGGTCAACCCAAATGAGCGTTTTCGCGGCAATACGGTTTATGTGAACGATCCGCTGCTTCCGGCGGCGCAACGAAAATATTTTTATAAACGCCAGTTCGTTTTGCTTGAACTCGGCACCGAGTGGAAGCAAAAAATCTCCGGCATCGAATACACGCTCTACGCTGAGGCCGTGCGCAACGGGGCAAGTAGCAAGGAGGGCAATGCTTATGAGGTGGGGATCGCTTTGAATTTCGGGAAACTGACCGTCGGTTACGCCCGCATACGCAAAGAGGCGGATTCCGTTCTCGGTGCCTTTTCGGATAGTGATGCAAATGGCGGCGGCACGGGCAACGATGGTGGACGCGCCCTCGTCAACTTCAGCCTTGGCAAGAATGCCTCGCTTCAGGTCACGCAATTCAACGCCCAACGGGGAATCGACGTGCTCAAGCGCGACTTCAGCATGACTCATGTGGATTTCTTGGCGGCTTTTTGAAAATTAATGTCTAACGGAATCGGCTGCGAACAGTGAATTGTCCACGATGTGGAAATACGTGCGCAGCAGCATCTCAAAAGATTCTTTGTCGAGGGACTCTAACCACATGCGCTTCTCTTGCAACGTCTGTTGTTGCACGAAGGCAGTGAAGAGTTCCTGAATTTTTTCCAGATTTTTGAAATGGAAGAGCTCCATTTCCTCGGTCGGGGTCTTCAGGATACTGGCGATGACGGAGTTATCGAAAAGGAGATGAATCCCGTTCATACTTTGGGCGAGAAGATGCTCGATTTGGTCTAGGTGTGTTTCGCTGATTCCGATTTCTTTCACATCCTTAGGGTTCAGCTAAATCTCTGTATGAGCAAGGGAAAATCCAGGCAAATTTGACGAACCGGACCCCACCGGTTATCCTATTTATGGAGGCTCGACTTTTGTCTGTCTCGGTTTGAGGCGGCGAAATCGTGTATACTATGAGCATGTCGCGGTCTTCAAAAAAACGTGTGGTTGATCAAATAGTTATCGATGAAGAGCATGGGCTCATCTTCGAATCCGAGCAAGAGCTCTACTCTCATTTTGAAAGTGAGATTCAAACGCTTGAGCGCGAGTTTTTCTCATTGCGTAAAGACGCGGACATCAACGAATTCGAATTCAAGAAGTACGATCCGCAGCTGGAAAAGCTGCTCGACGATCCCGACGAAGTTTGGGAGGACACCGACAGCATCCCTGAGTCGCGCGTCTTTATCTACGTGCGCCAGTTCGACCGGGTGTACCACGTGGCCGCTTGCTATCTGACCGAGAGCACGCCGAGCTTCGTGTACTTGCATTTTCCGACGACCGATGAGCAGTTGGTCGAAAGATACCGTCGTGGGCAAATGGTTTTTCAGAGAATGGCCAGTGATGTGGCGCCCGGAGCCATCGACGGCGATGCCCTTCACGAAGGCGACGACTTGGCCAGCGGTTTATACAAGGCCATGCATTCTCTGCGCAGTGAAAAAGATATTTCCGAAGAGGACTTCCATGACTATGCCGATTGCCGCGAAGAAACACTTGAAGAGGCCGACGAAATCTGGCGCAGTGGAGATTCGCTTGGCAACGTACTGGTCAGCTTTATCAAAGAATTTAATGAAGATGACGAGTTCTATTACATAGTGGTCACCGTCGAAGACGAGCCGAGTGGGAGTCACGCTTTGTTGTTCTCCTTCCCGACGCGAGATAAGGGCTTGGTTGACCGCTACCGCCATGGCGAGAACCTGCAGGCCGAAGAGGTCATTCAGGAATCCTCTCACTAAGGTGGCCTTCTTATGACGTTTAATGGGTATCTCTTTTGCGCGGCCTCAGTGTTCGCGCTGGCCGGCTGTTCCACTTTGGGACAGGCCCAAAAAAATAATTCTTTGAGAGCCGTCACGATCGAACTCAAAGCAAAATCCGGCGCACACTTCGACACGCGATTTTATTCTCATGCTTACATTCGCACCTACGCCGATCAACAGCTGGTGCGCGAAAAACATGAGGCTGTGGATTTCACCACGCGCACATCGATTGAAGATTCGCGAGATAAAGTGTTGAGATATAAAATGAGCACCTACATCAAAGACGGTGCGGCCAGTCTTCACGAGTTGGCTTTTCCAGAGCTGAACGAAACGATCGAGTACATCGTGCGCGCAAACGGCGAAGTCTTGAAGGCCGGCGCGTATCCTCCGGATAGTTTGTTTTTTGTGCCGGCGTTGCCTATTCCTAAAACTGCGGTTCAGGTCGGCGACACGTGGGTGATGGAGCACAGCTGGTTGTCCGCCAATGAAGGCATTCCTTTGCGTTTGGAGATCGTCGGGATTTTGAAGAACTTGGTGAGCTGCGAAGGAACTAAAACTTGCGCGGACATTGAGGTGTCCGGGTCGGTAAAATTGGGAGTGCCGCCGACCGCGGTGGGAGCAAAATTCGGCAGCCGCATTTGGGGGCGAATGCTCTTCGGTCTTGAGCGCGGCGACGTCATATGGTCGGAAGTGCGCAGCGAAGAAGAGATGGCCACCAAAGGTGAGCGCATCTTGATTCAGTCGTGCATGGTTTCAGAAATCAAGACGGCGGAAAAATATAAGACGAAGCTGAACTGCGAGCCCGGCGAAATCGCGGTGACCTCTGTTCCGAAGCTCTAACCGGAGTCATGGGGTGAATCCCAAAGGCGCTGAACTCAGCAAAACTGGGGCGGCGAGGAATATATTGCCGCTCCATCTCACCTAAATTCCAAAGGACATTTGTTTTGCCGAACTCGGCGCCTTCGCGCTTCAGCGCGGATAGAGCCGCCAAGTGCCATGAGTCGGAGCACATGAAATTGACGACGGCTTCTGTTTTTGGCTAAAGCGAATTCTGACGAGAGCGGCGCGCTCGATATAGTAATGGTCGCGCAAGATCTCTCCTCGCGGAGACTGTGCTTCAATAACAAGCTGATTTCCTTGGCAGCGAGCGACATATCGGCCATTGCCGTCGCGAAAATTCATTTCGTGAGTTTGCCCATCTGCGACAAAATTGTGCGTTTCCGTCGGGTCGGTCATCGTGTAGTTCGCGAATCCATCTTGGAATCCGTTTTCAATCCGGATATCGAAGGGCTGGGAGGCTCGGCAGCGAAAGGTTCCTTCGAGTCGTGGGCAGGGTTGGGCGTGGACGGCAAATGAAGTCAGTAGGAACAGAGTTGTTGTAAGCCATAGTTGCATGATCTCTCCTCTTTTTAGGCATCGCGAATGTCTAGCCTTCTCGGATTTTTTGCAACGTGGTCTTTATGACAGATGAAAATTTTTAGTCGCGAAGTTCGGCCCAGGTCACGCCGTCACCGCCGGTTTCCGGAGTGCCGGCTTTCCATTTTTTCACGTACACCGAGCGCGATAAATAATTGCGGATGCCTTTTTTTAAGGTGTCCGTACCGTGACCGTGCACGATCTTAATGCGCGATTCTTGATGGACCACGGCGGTGTCGAGTTGCTCGTCCAGTTGGCGGATGGCGTCTTCCATATTTTGTCCGCGCACGTCGACAATGCGATCTTGATCCAGCACCGAGGCGGTTTCGCCGGCCCTGCGCACGATATCGACGGTGGGATTGCTGGCATTTTGCGCGGGCTTAAGTGCAGTCCATAAAACCATCAGCCGCATCGAAGCGGAAAGGATCGCGACTTCTCCTTTGGCATTGGGAACGCTCTGGATCACGCCGTCGCGTCCGATGGTGGGCACGAAAACTTTTGCGCCCGGCGGATAGGCTTTGGCAAAATCCTCAGCACTGTCGATCGAGGCGGCCTTGGGCGCGGTCGAAGCCTTCACGATTTCCGGCATCTCTTGTTTGATTTGCTCTAAGCGTTCGTGACGGCGAAAGACATCGTCGACTTTGCTGTGCTCAAGCAGGGTTTCGATTTTTTTCTCGGCACGTTTCACCGCTTGCTCGATCATTTGATCTTTTTCGCGCTCGAATTTTTGTGCCAAGGCATTGTAGCGGCTCTTCTCGGCTTTGGTTTCGCGGCTTTCCGCCTGCAGTTGCTCGCGCATCGAGCGCAGCTCTTCCTTTGTCTTTTCCACTTCGTCGAGGCCCGCGTGGTAGCGCTTCATCTCAGGACTTAAAAAGGTGAGGGCTTCGTCTAATATTTTGGGATCGACGCCGACCCTTCTCGCGGTTTGAATCGCGAGCGACTGACCGGGAATACCCATAAGAAACATATACGTGGGTTTGCCGGATTTGTTGTCATACTCGAGGCTTCCGTTAATGACGCCGCTCGAAGCATCCCATCCCAATTTCAACGGTCCTAAGTGCGAGGTGATCACTCCGAAACTTTTGTTGCGTGCGTAGTTTTGGATAAACGCGCGCGCAAGTGCGGTGCCCTCGTCGGGATCGGTGGAGCCGCAAATTTCATCGATCAATAAAAGGGTGTCCGGACCTTTGGACTCGGTGGCTTCCGAAAGAATTTTTAAATGCGCGGCGAATGTTGAGAGATGTTGATCGACACTTTGCGAATCGCCGACGCCGACGTGCACTTTGGTGAAGAACGGCATGCGCGAGCCCTCTGCGGCCGCGATCAAAAGCCCACAACGTGCCATTTGAGCGGCAAGGCCTACGGCTTTTAGTAAAACCGTTTTACCGCCGGCATTCGGGCCCGAGAGCAAAAGAATTCTTCGCTCGCTATCCAACTTCACCGTATTTGGAATCACATCGATATTCGCAAGCAACAGCAAAGGGTGCTTCAAATCGAGCAGTTCGATCGCGCCTTCTGCAAACTCACAAGCACTCGCTTGCATATTCATGCCTAGCTGGGCTTGCGCAAATCGGATGTCGCACTCAAGCAACAAACGCTGGCCGACTTCAAGTTCCGGCAGACGGCGTTTCAGGTACTCACTCAGCTGCATCAACAAACGTTCGATTTCTTCCTCGATGTCGACTTCAATCTGGCGCAAGCGGTTGTTGAGCGGAATGATTTCTTTCGGCTCCATAAAAACAGTTTGCTTGCTTTGGCTGGAAGCGTGAATGATGCCTTCGAACGCATGTTGCTTGCCGCTACGGACGGGCAGAACCCAGCGCCCTTCGCGGTTGGTGACGTAGCGGTCTTGTAAAACCGGCTCCATCTCGTGTTGGCGGATCAGACGGTCCAAAATATTTTGCGTTTGGCGGACGACTTGATTTTTTTCGTTAAAGAGTTTGTACAAAGTTTCGCTGGCATCCGAGCGGATTTCTCCTTCGGGCGTCATGATTTGATCGATGGCCGATAACGGCTCGGTCGCGTCCATTAAATCCTCGCGCACGGATTTAATCCACGGCGATTCGATGGCTTTGATAATTTCGGAGAGGGCCAAAATCTCCAGGCAGAAGTGGCGAAGATCGCGCAACTCCAACGTCCTTAAAGTTCCACCTTTACTCAGGCGCTGCTGCCAAATGGAATAAAGATCGACGCTCTCCATGAACGGGCGCCGGCCCAGGCCCAAGACCTGTGCGGCCTCGGTGACTTCAGCAAAGCTTTTCATGGCTTCGGAGGGGTTGCTTAACGCGTCTAATTTCAGCAGACGTTCGCGCGCCAATTGACAAGTGGCGTACGAAGCGAGGCGCAGCAGGATTTCATCCCAGTCGAGATTGACCATCGGGTTGGTTTTTATCAAACGATCTTCCCTTCAAAGCGGCGAATATCAAACTTAGCAGCATGGCGGCTGGGAACAACCAAAATCCCCATGACATAAAGATCGTGGCGCGGGGCTCGCGGTTGTAGGGTACATCGTATAGATAAAACCATTCCTGGTGTAAAGGTCCGCGCTCGAGAATTTGGCCATTGGCCAGAATCACGGTCGATATTCCCGTATTTGTCGAGCGCACCAGAGGACGGCGCACTTCAATGGCGCGAGCGAGCGTCATCCAGCCGTGTTGAAAAGGTTCTTGATAGGTTCCGTACCAAGAGTCGTTGGTGAGATTCACTAAAACTTGCGCACCCTTGTTCGCCAAAGCGCGCGTGAACCAATCGAACAGGCCTTCGTAACAAATCTGCGCACCGATACGTAAGTCCCCGGCATCCAACACGCTTGGGCCCGGGCCGCGTCCAAAGGCACCGACCATGGGCAACATTTCGCGCACTTTCGGAAAGTAATCGGCAAAAGGAATATACTCCCCGAAGGCGAGCAGAATCGTCTTATGGTACGGCGGAACCATCCATTGGCCATGCTCATCCAAAATAAAAAACGAATTGGTGACCAGGCGCGTGTTCGCAAGAACCGAATATCCACCGGTGATGAGTTTGGTGTTCATGGCCGTCACGTACTGGCGAAGTTTGAACGGATAGGGGCTTGAGAGCGTCGGCTCTTCAATAATCTCTGGGAAAGCCGTCTCGGGCCATACCGCAAAATCGGCGCGGCCGTATTTTTCCAACCCTTGGCGGGTCAAGCCTACGAAGCGGTCGATGACCACGTCGCGATAGCGGGCGCCTTGCTCCGCCATCAATTTTTCTTCGTTACCGATATTGGCCTGAACAATCAGAAATTTGGCCGAAGCGTCCGGTTGTTCAAGATTCTTCAGATGAAAAGTCCCCCAGATATTTAAGCCTAAAAAAATCAAGGGGACAGAGGCGACAACCGCGATCCAGCTCTGGCCGTTTTTCCAACGCAGATAGGAATAAAGAAGCACGGCATTGAATGAAAGTCCGATCAAACTCAGTCCGATGAAGCCAAAAATATCCGCCAGCTGAGAGGCGGGGAAGCCCGCCCATAGCCAAGTGTAGCCGGCATGCCAGTCAAAGATCATGGGGAAGATGCGCTCGCCGATATTCATAAAGATGGGCAGCGCGATCAGGCGTATCGGACCCTTAACTTTGCAGGTCCTGCAGAAAAATAGCCACGCCAGGCCGCTTAGAGGAATATAGAGATTGGCGAACGCACAGAACACTCCTTGCGCAAGCAGTGCCACGATCCAAGGCATATGGCCGAATTCATGAATCGTATAACTAACCCAACTGAACCCGATCGCGGTCATTACTATTTGAGTGGTCCATCCGGTCCAGAAAATCTTTTTGTAGGAAGTTTCGTTGAGCCACGTAAACCAGAGCGGAGTCCAACAAAAAAAGATGGCCCATGGAGGTAAGGGAATATAGCTTGTGCCGACAAGTATTCCTGCTAGAATGGCCAATAAGTATGGTTGTTTTATGGAACAAGGATGTATCCAGCTTCGCATACGAAAAGGCTAAGATATCCGCAATCGGGAGTCACGATGCCTGACATAAATCAAGACATGGAACGGACGCCATACTCAGCGGAATCTTTCCGGGTACGCTGTCCCCACTGCAACAAGCTTTACCTTGTGCAATTCCACGATATCCAAGAAGCCAAGCCGCGCTTTGAGTGCGTGCAATGCCATTCGCGCTTCTGGTTGTCGTTGCCGGATATGGATTTATCCAATGAACTTCAGGGCATCCCCTTGCAAGTTAAAGAGGTTCCTCAAAAGCCAAAAGCGCCGGTCAAAGAGACCGAACCATGCCCGAAATGCTTCAAGCTGGTGGCTCTTCATGCCAACGAATGCAAACATTGCGGAGTGATGCTCGGTAAAGCGCGCGCCGGTTTGGACTTTGTCGATAACATTCCTCAGCGTTCGGGAACCTTGGAAAGCGCATGGCGCCGGGTGATGGCCGATTACGGAGATGAAGCGTCGCACACCGAATTCATTCGCATGTCGCAGACCGAGCGCAATCTTCCCTATGCCGCCGCCCAGTACGGGCAGATGTTGAAGCTTATGCCGACCGATGAAGTGACGAAGCAGCGGATTTCCGAAATTCAAAACTTGGGCAATGTCATGATGCCCGCGCGTGCTGAGAAGCGCTCCGGGTACATGTACCCCAGGTTGTGGCAGATCCCGTTGCTGGGCGCCACAATCTTGATTGTCGTTGGTATGGTGTTGCCGATGTTTCGCAATATCGTCGGCGTGGGTGCGGCGTTCCTGTTTCTGGGGATCGCGATGCAGCTGCAGTTGCGGCGCCGGAATTAATTTTTAAAAGTGGGATTGGTTGTGGGCGGGGTTGGTCCGTCCGTGAGAACGGCTCCTCCCGCGCGTCCGGCGCGGGAGGGTTGAGTAGTTTTCTGAGAAAAAAATAAATCGGATTTTGTTTCACTCTCTGCCGCCCCGGACGGACAATCCCCGCGCAAGAAGATCTACCGCCGTAGCGGCTAAACGCCGCGTTA
>CAZVOP010000092.1:0-9696 GCA_964628445.1 uncultured Pseudobdellovibrionaceae bacterium
ATCCTGATCGGCATCGCTTGGCTCATCTCGAGTAACCGCAAGCGCTTCCCGCTTGATCTCGTGTTGTGGGGCGTGGGCCTGGAGATGGTGTTTTGCATATTGGTCATCGGGATTCCCGCACTCGGCTTCAACGGCCCTCTGCAATTCTTTTTCGCCTCAGCCAACGACGCCATCAACGCGACGATTGACTTCACTCTTGTCGGCAGCCGCTTCGTGTTCGGCGATTTGCTCGACCATAAAAAATTCGGCTTCATCTTAGCCGTGCAAGTTTTGCCGACCATTATTTTTATCGGAAGCCTCATGTCCGTTCTCTATCACATCGGCATCATGCAAAAGATCACCTACTTCTTCGCCGTCATCATGCAAAAAACCATGAAGACCTCCGGCGCCGAAACATTGGCTGGCGCCGCCAATATTTTTGTCGGGCAGACCGAAGCGCCGCTGATTATCAAACCGTTCGTGCCGACGATGACGAAATCCGAACTCCTTTGCGTGATGGTCGGGGGCATGGCCAACACCGCAGGCGGAGTCATGGCGGCCTACGTGGGATTACTCCGCGACCGCATGCCCGATATCGCCGGCCATTTACTGGCCGCCAGTATTCTTAGCGCGCCCGCCGCACTTTTAATTTCTAAAGTCTTAATGCCGGAAACCAGCGTCCCGGAAACCTACGGTAAAATTCCTAAAGAATCGCAAATCAGTCCACACGCCAACATCATCGACGCCGCGGCCAGCGGCGCGGCCGATGGCCTGACCCTCGCGCTCAATGTCGCGGCGATGCTGATCGCATTCATCGCCTTGATCGCGATGGTCAACGGCATGTTCGGAATTTTTGGAGGCTGGATTCACTTCGCCGACTGGGGCGGTTGGCTTCAGCCCGAAGCATTAAGGACAAGTGCCGCGCCACAACTCACACTGCAAGGAATTTTCGGCTGGCTGTTTTCACCGCTCGCTTGGATCATCGGAATTCCCGCACACGAAATCGGCGTCGCCGGCGCATTGCTTGGCGAAAAAACCGTGCTCAATGAATTTGTCGCCTTCGTTCACCTTGCCGAACTCGCGGACAAACTCAGCGATCGTTCATTTTTATTATTGAGCTACGCTCTCAGCGGCTTCGCCAACTTCTCGTCCATCGCCATTCAAATCGGTGGCATAGCACCGCTTGCGCCTTCACGACGCGGGGACCTAGCGCGTCTAGGCATTCGCGCGGTGATCGGCGGCACCCTGGCCTCTTTGATGACGGCCACCGTGGTTGGTATCTTTATTTAATCTGAGCGATAAGTCATTTCTATGGACCTTGACGTGCGAGCTTTCGCCTCCAGATTGGAGACATGAAAACACGTCATCAAAATTTAAATGGTCCTTTCCCGGTCATCCCGATGCGCAACATGGTTTTGTTCCCAGGACAGACCTTGCCTGTAGTTGTCGGTCGTCCCCGCAGCCGCATGGCTCTCCAGGCCGTGCTCGAGCGCGGAGCCACCACTATATTATTAGTCACGCAGAAACACGATCTCGCCGATCATGAGCCCGAAACATCGGACCTCTATAAAATCGGTGTACTTGCACAAATCGATCGCCACGAAGGAACGCCTGAACGCGGTTATCAGCTTGTTCTCACCGGCGTCAGTCGTTTCAAAATCACCGAATTCAAAGACTTCGACGGCTATATTCAGGGCGAAGGTGAAGTGCTTGACGACGTCCGTGACGGGGATGAGAGCACGATCAAATCGCTCGGCGACAGCATGAAGAATCTGTCGGCAGAGATCTTCGATCTTTTGCCCGGAAATTTAGACCGCATTTCCAATGTGATTAAGAATATCGACGACCCCGTGCGCCTCACCCATATCGTGGCGCAAAATCTGGATCTGAAGCTTGGCCGCAAACAAGAAATTCTTGAGATGGTCTCGCTCAAGAACCGCATGCTGGCCTTGCTCGAGCAAATGGTCACCTTTCGCGAGGAATTAAAAATTCAGCGCGATGTAAATCAAAAATTGTCCAGCCGGCTTGGCAAACAACATCGCGAAGCGATCTTGCGTGAACAAAT
The DNA here is from genome assembly GCA_964628445.1 of uncultured Pseudobdellovibrionaceae bacterium. GTDB lineage: Bacteria > Bdellovibrionota > Bdellovibrionia > Bdellovibrionales > UBA1609 > JALHOQ01. The sequence continues at coordinate 2,045 of CAZVOP010000092.1, forward strand.
TCGCACTCTACAAGACGAGTTAGGCGACAAAAATAAACCCGAAGACGATCTTGGCCAAAAAATTCGCGATGCCAAAATGCCCGAGGACGTCGAGAAAGTTGCCTTCGAACAACTTCAGCGTCTGGAGAGTATGGGTCAACAAGCTCCCGAATCCCATGTGATCCGCAATTATCTGGATTTATTGATCGCGCTTCCATGGAGTAAATCCGCGGACTCCTCTATCGATTTGCAAAAAGCACGTGAAGTGCTCGACGGCGATCACTATGGCCTGGAGCAAATCAAAAAACGCATTTTGCAACACTTGGCCGTGCTCAAATTGAAAGAAAAAAAAGGCAGCATCTTGCTTTTCGTCGGCCCCCCCGGCGTGGGCAAAACCAGCCTCGGCAAAAGCATCGCCAAAGCGATGGGCCGCAAATTCGTGCGCGTCTCCTTAGGCGGCGTGCGCGACGATGCGGAGATTCGCGGGCACCGCCGCACTTATGTCGGAGCCCTTCCCGGCCGTATCATCGACGGCATCAAGCGCGCGGAGGAAAACAACCCCGTCTTCATGTTGGATGAAATCGACAAGATGGCGCGCGGCTGGGGCGGCGATCCCGCGGCAAGTATGCTTGAGGTTTTAGACCCCGAGCAGAACGCCAAATTCTTGGACCATTATCTCGATGTGCATTTCGATTTGTCGAATGTGTTCTTTATCGCGACAGCCAACTCAACCGACACGATCCCCGCTCCGCTTCTAGACCGTATGGAAGTGATCCACTTAAGCGGTTACACGACGGCGGAGAAGCTGCATATTTCGCAAACGCATTTGGTGCCTAAGCTGCTCGAGGATCATGGTATCCGTCCCGAGCAGCTGAAGATCACCACCGAGGCGCAACTGCGTATGATCAGCGCCTACACCCGCGAAAGCGGCGTGCGCGAATTGCAACGCCTGATTGGCGCGGCCATTCGCGCGAGCACCGAAAAAGTTTTGGCCTTCCAAGGGCAAGTGACGGTCGAGGCCTCGGACCTCGACGAGATTTTGGGCACGGAAAAATTCAGCTTCGAAACCGTAGGTAAAGAAAATCCCCCCGGCGTGGTTACGGGTTTAGCCTGGACCCCGATGGGCGGCGACATTCTCTACATCGAATCCAGCCATATGCCCGGCAGCGGAAAGCTCATCATCACCGGGCAGCTCGGTGAAGTGATGAAAGAGAGTGCGCAGATCGCATTGACCTTGGTGAGGTCAAGACTTTCGCAAGCCGACAAGCCGCTCGCATTTGAACGTGAAGACATCCATCTTCACGTGCCTGCGGGCGCCATCCCCAAAGACGGCCCCTCGGCCGGCGTCGCGATGGTCTCGGCAATGGCCAGCTTACTGCTTGATCGTCCCGTAAGTTCGAAGTTTGCGATGACCGGCGAAATCACACTGAGAGGTGCCGTAACCCCGGTCGGCGGGATCAAAGAAAAAGTGATCGCCGCGCACCGTGCGGGCATCACCAAAGTTCTTTTGCCGAAAAAGAATGAACGCGACCTTAAAGAGGTCCCGGCGGAGGTCAAAAACTCGCTCGAATTTTTCTTTGTCGAGACCGTCGAAGAAGCTCTGCACCACGTTTTGGGCCTAGAAGCCCATCACTGGAGCGGAGTCAAAGCGAGTGGCACTCTTCCCTCGAGCCAAGGCGCAAATCCGGTTTAACGTGGTCCATGCTTTGCTCTCCCAGTAGGCTTTCGGTTCGTAGATAACCAGTTGCCTTTGGGAGAGATTCCTTTGAAAAAATTCCTAGCCGCGATTTCGCTTTTATCATTCGCTTTCGTTGCGCATGCCGCCGAACATCGTTCATACGCGATTGAACGCTTCGGTGCACAGGTCCCTTGGGGTGCCAAACAAAATAGTTTTCCCCTGGTGAATCTCGCGGCAACGCCCGGTGGAACTCTCTCCATCGCCCAAAGTAATCTGATTGATAGCCTCCTCCCCAACCGTCTGCCCTTGCTCGATAACTTGCTTTATGAATCGCTGATGCTTCCCGATCCCATCGCTAAAACGGAGCGCATGTACCCGTTAATCGCGCGCTCCCTGCGCATCGATGATGAACTACGTTACGTGGTTTTCGAATTGGACCCAAGGGCCCGCTTCCAAGATAGGGCGCTTATCCGAGGTGAAGACATTTTATTTTCCATCCAGGAATGGAAAAATGCATCCCGCGAGTTCAAAGAGCGCTTCGAATCCTTGGTCCGCGCGGTGGATGCCCAGCCCCAAGAAGTGAAGTTCGAACTCAAAACCACCGGCCAAGCTTCGCGCCACGCCATCATGTGGTTGGCGGCGATGAAGATCGTCAAGACGAACACCACGGGCAGTCCCGTGGTCGGCGGGATCAAAGTTGAATACACGCCCAGTGGTCCTTACCGATTGTTCACGCTCGGTCGCAATCGCCTGAGTCTGATCAAAGATTCCTTTTACTGGGGAGCCGAACTTCCCGTGCGTAAGGGCTTTTTTCATTTGCAGCAGATCAACCTGATCGCCTCTAACGATGAAAACAGCGCGCGTATGGCCTTGCTGAATCAGAAAGCAAATTTCTTTTTAGAGACTCATCCCACCGTTGCTCCCCTGCTCAACGCCCAACTCGGCACAAAAAATCAGCACGTGAAAATGGTCGTAGAAAGTTCCGCCACGTTCATGCGCAAGAAACCCGTTCTGGCATTTAACTTATCGCGTCCCGTGCTACATGATTGGCGCGTTCGACAAGCTCTGATGTTGGCTTACGACTTTGACGGCATGAACCAACGCTATCACGCGGGGAAACTGCTGCGGCCGTCGCATATCGCCGAGGCCTCCACCTTTCGCCCGGATGCGACTCCCCGTGATGAAGTGCGTGCGATCATGAGCACTTGCTCTTTGCCTGACGAAGCCTACGGCGACTTTGCTTCCTATGGACATTCCCTCTATACGCAAATCGGCGATAAACGCTCGCGTTTACTGGCCGCGCAAAACCTTATGTTGAAGTCAGGCTTCAAACTCGAAAACGGCTTGATGAAGCGTTCGCTCCCCGACGGACGCTTTATCCCCGTCATACTCAAAGCCGTAATCCAAAATTCCGATCTGCGTGACATGCAACTTTACCAGGCCGATTTACGCCTGATCGGCATCACTCTTGGCATCACGCGCATCGAAGGTCCCGCCAACGATTACGACTTGATTTCGGGAAACGCGGATTTTCTTACAAAAGACGGCCGTCCGAGCGCCGAAAATTTGAAGTTGATCGAATCGCAACGCCTGCCCTGCCTGAACACAATCCTGGATACTTTGCGGGCAGAGCCGCCTTACAGCGATATTTACCGCGATGCCGTCGATGCCGTTTCACGCATCACTGAAGCTTTGCAGCTCGGCATCTATACCGGCGAACCTAAGGCACAAAACTTTTTTGTCGATGACCGCTTACAAATTCCAACCGGACTCGGCTTGGAAAATGCTGCGATGTACGGCTATTGGTTCGATGCCCAGGCCGAAATACAGTGGATGTATCCATCGCCGCCCTACTTTGGTTGCATGGAAATCTCATGCATGTTCGGGCAGCGTTTCTAAGATTTTTTTCCCTGGGCCGCGACAGCGGCCTGAGCTTTGGCGATTTGTTCGGCGTCACCGAGATAGTTTTTCTTTAATACTCGAAGATCCGCATCGAGCTCATAAACCAGCGGGATACCGGTCGGAACGTTAAGCTCCATGATCTCTTCGCGCGAAATGTTCTCCAAATGCTGGATCAAAGCGCGCAGTGAATTCCCATGCGCCGCGATCAAAACCTTTTTGCCGGCCTTCACCTGCGGCGCGATCGTTCCCGTCCATAAAGGAAGCAAGCGGTCGAGCGTGGTCTTCAACGTTTCACCGCGCGGCAAATCCTCAGGGTTGATCGAAGCGAAGCGCGGCTCTTTCAGCTGCGCTTTAAATTCGGCATCGCTCAACAGCGGCGGCGGCGTATCGTAACTGCGACGCCAGATTTTAACTTGATCCTCGCCGTATTTCTCAGCGGTCTCGGTTTTATTCAAACCCTGCAAGGCGCCGTAGTGCCGTTCGTTCAGGCGCCATGATTTCGCGACCGGAAGCCAGACGGCGTCCATCTCGTCCAGCACGATATTCAAAGTCTTGATCGCGCGCTTCAAAATCGAAGTGTGCGCGAGGTCGAATGAAAAGCCCTGCTCTTTTAAAAGGCGCCCGGCGAAATGAGCTTCCTCGACGCCCTTCTTGCTTAGGTCGACATCGACCCATCCAGTGAAGCGGTTTTCGTTATTCCACTGACTTTCGCCATGGCGGATGAGAACAAGTCGATTCATTGTTTCTTTCCTAAACGGATCGAGTCGGCGCCCAAAATGCGCTGACTTTGAAGATGAAAATAAAGATCGAAGTCGGGCTTCGCTCTGGCGATGACTCCGCCAATGGTTTTGGGCGGAGCGATCTCGAAATCCTCAAACTTCACGCGGGCCGTTCCGTCCACTTCCGGCGCATCGCTTTTTGCTTCAAAGCGTGATTGCAACGTCAGCGGATAAGATTTGCTGCCGATGAACAAATCCCCTTCAATGGGAAAATCGCCCCGCGCGAACAAGGCGCGCCACTCTTCGCCGCTTAACGCTTTCGATTTGAAAGTCATGTCGGCGCGCTGATCGCCTTTCAAAATTTTGGCGACATCCTTATCGCGCTCTTCATTGCCGCTCTTAAACCCGCGCACCGGCACATTGACTTCGATGTGGTACTTGCCGCCGACTTCAGGCAAAATTTGCGCCGAGATCTCGCAGTTCTTGCCCACCACGGCGTCATTGCTGACTAAGAACATGGTGTTCACGACTTTGTAGGCCACACAATGACTGCCTTCACCCAAGGGTAGCGAAGCCCATGCGCCGCTTGCGAATAAAATAAATAGAAGACTACTGAGCTTGTGCATTGCCTTGGCTTTCTTTTTTTGCCTTCAAAGCGGCATCGCAGATTTCAAGCTTCTCTTCGTATTCATCCTGGCGCTTTTCCAAAGTCCCTTTGTATTTTTTGAAACGCGCGATGCGGTCCTTCAAAAATTCTTCCGAGACACCGACGATTTTCTCTTTTTCGTCGATTCCAATGTTGAATTCCTCTTCCTTGTCGGTCACACGGTCGGCCGGTTCGGTCCACATCAATTTACCGTCGCCGCCCATCTTTTTGGACACGGACTCTTCACGGCAACCCTTTAGCGCGCCGTAAAGGCCTTTCGATCCATACTTGCGGTTACCGTAAACGCGGTCTTCCAGTTCATAAACTTCGTACTGCAAACGGCGCAGCTCTTCGTTCATCATGACTTTCTTCTGCACGATCATGTCGCCGTTTTTTATACCGACTTTTTCGCCGCCGCCGACGTCCGAGTCCTTATCCATTTTGGTAACGATTTTTTCCGCCTTGTTTGGATTGCTTTTGCAGCCCACCAAAGTCAGAACGCTGAGAAGGCCGGCAATAAGCATAACTTTAAACGTGGCCATATGTACTCCTGGCAAATATTTGCTTCATTATACGAGCTCAAGGGGGAGGCCGATCAAGCTTCCCGAAATGACAATCCTTTAACGATTCTAACCTTTCGAATTGACCAAGATATACTTCTGACGACCGAGGTCAATTCGCAGTTGATTCAGTGGGACTCGCAAAGCCAGTTGAGCCAAAAGACGTTCGGCCCAAGCGGCTTCATCGTGAGGAGCATCGGCCGGCACCTCCCGGTACTCATTCATAACCGCTTGCGTTACCTGGTCACGCACAACAAGTAAACCATCTGCGCCCACCGAGCCCTTAAAATACAAGCGCAAATTCATGACCTGCATTTCGAAGCCGATATCCGCCTGGCCCTTGCTCCTCGAACAAGCGATCTTGTCACTTTCTTCGACGCGCAAAACGTCCACATCGGGCAAATGCGTGCTTAGAAATTGAACAATGTTTTCCAACGACGAAGGCCGGTCGCGAAACTCATCGATCTCGCTAAACAAACTGCGGTGATCCAATAATTTTTTGGCCAGGCCCAAATCGCGCGACAAATCCTCTTCATTGCCTCTCAAGCGACCGACCTCAATTCGCATATTGGCGCCGACGCCTTGAGCAGAAGCCTGCGCCCCATAGCGAGCGGCATTTTCTTCGGCCGAGCAACGGCTGGCCCAGTAACGGTGGGCAAGGCTGACATAAATTGCGCGAGAAACCAGAACAGGCTGCGGCATATCTCCAGTTATGCAGACTAGCTCTGTCGACTTCAAGTCAATTTCACTTGAAAAAGACGCTCTTTGTGAGAACAATCTCAGAATGCAAAAACCATGGCTCAAAAGTTATCCTAAAGGCACCGCTTACGAAATCGACCCGAACCGCTTTCAAAGTGTGGGCGAACTGTTCGAGTATAGTGTGGCGCAGTTCCGCGATCGCGATGCCTTCGTCAATATGGGAACGGCGATTTCATTTGAAGATTTAAACTATTTGTCCGCCGACTTCGCTTCCTTTCTGCAAAATACCGGCAAGCTGAAGAAAGGCGATCGCATCGCCATCCAGATGCCGAATCTTCTGCAGTATCCGATCGCTTTGTTCGGTGCCTTGCGTGCGGGGCTTGTGGTGGTGAACACCAATCCGCTCTACACCGCGCGCGAAATGAAGCATCAATTCAAAGATTCGGGCGTCAAAGCCATCGTTATCTTCGCGAACTCCGCCCATATGCTCGAAGAAATCCTTCCCGACACCGATATCGAAACGGTGATCGTGACCGAAATCGGCGACATGTTGGGCTTTCCGAAAAGTCTCTTGGTGAACGGCGTAATCAAGTACGTGAAGAAAATGGTACCGAGGTACAATCTTCCGAAGGCGTACTCATTTTACCAAGCGCTCGATCTTGGTAAAGAGAGCCGCTTTCAGCCTGTTCAATGCACGCATGAAGATCTTGCCTTCCTTCAGTACACGGGCGGCACGACTGGTGTTTCGAAGGGCGCGATGCTTACCCATCGCAATATCATCGCCAATATGCTCCAAGTTTATGAATGGATCCACCCGCTTTTGAGAGTGGGCGAGGAAACCGCCATTCTGGCGCTGCCGATGTACCATATCTTTTCGTTGACGGTGAACGGCCTGTTCCTGATGCACATCGGGGCCACCAATTTGATGATCACCAATCCACGCGACATCGCGGGCTTCATCAAAACCCTGCGCAAAAATTATTTCTCGGTCTTTCCGGGCCTCAACACTTTGTTCAACGGCTTGATGAACAATCCGGACTTCGACAAAGTGAATTGGAAGAATCTTAAGGTCAGCGTCGCCGGCGGGATGGCTTTACAAAAAGCCGTCGCCGAAAAGTGGAAATCGCGCACTCAGACCTTGATCATCGAAGGCTACGGTCTGACCGAAACTTCACCTGTCGCCGCGGCCAATCCGTTGGACGGGACCGACAAAGTGGGCACGATCGGACTCCCGCTTCCTTCGACCGATATGAAGCTGGCCGAAGAGGATAACGAAATTTTGATCCGCGGCCCGCAAGTGATGAAGGGCTACTGGAAAAATCCCGAAGAAACCGCCAAGGTAATGACGGCGGATGGCTTTTTTAAGAGCGGCGATATCGGCGAAATGGATGAGCAAGGGTTTTTTATATTTGTCGACCGCAAAACGGATATGTTCTTGGTCTCGGGCTTAAACGTTTATCCGAATGAGA
>CAZVOP010000093.1:0-9658 GCA_964628445.1 uncultured Pseudobdellovibrionaceae bacterium
TCCTTTGGATCCTAAGGCGGGACAGTACTGGGCGACGCGGCTTAAACTTTCTGTATTTACGCCGCCGTCAACTTTTGAAGAGGATCCGCTGCTCACTTCGGCGTCGCATTTTCCTTCGCTGCCTTCCACCGATGCTTTGCTCGAACAATTGATGCACTTTTCAATTGCGGCCGCGCATTCGATATTGGTTCCGTCGTTTAAAAGGGGAAAGCCGGCCGGGCTGCATGTTTTGCGGAAGTCGGAGCGTAGGCCGTTGACTTTGTTTTTTAAGGCTTTGAAGTCGTCGCATTCCGCGCCGCCGCCGCTCGCGCCTTTTTTGAGTTGATCAAGATCTTTGCATTCCGGCGTATAATTCTCCGGCTTTTGGTCATAACAACCAGCGGCCTTAAATTTTTCCTGAAAGGTAACGGAGGCATGCGCTTTGCTGGCCTTTTCAGAGTCGGAATCTGCATGCACCGGTGCGCCGATCAATATCGCGATCACTAAACAAACAACTGTCTCAAATCTAAACATCGTATCTACCTTCTCGTTAAGAATGAGCTTTGGCTTACGTAAATGAGCAAGCCTAGTGCCATAAATCGGCGCTTCTATATCATCTCATTTTGAGACACTTCCATCGCGTGTGGTAGTCGAGTCGTGCGAGAGCTGGGCGAAGGAAGAGTGAGTCTGGCTCTAAGACTAGGCCGGGGCGCGGATTTTAAGGCGCGGGTGAAGCGTTATAGAGGCGATTGGCGCTTGGGACCGCTTTGCATTCTTATGCCTCGCTGGGATTTCTGAGCGAAGAAAGGCTTCTCCCTTCATTGCTGGAAAGGAGAAACCAATATGAAAGACCTAAACCATCTTTCTTATCGGCAGAACATTGAGTTATTTAAGTTTCAACTTGCGCTGCTTTTTGTCGTTCACAAGTTGCAGGTATTCGACCGGAGGTCCCGGCACCATTTAGCGCTATCTCATTCTGAGAAAACAAAAAAATCCTGTGGAACTGACTAACCAAGTAAACCCGAATGAATAGGTGGGTGACCATAATAACGACTTTAGGCTTCTCACTACGAGGTGAGCTTGCACACCATCATCAGGGACAGTCCCCAAAAATGTTCTTGTAGGGTTTACTTTTGTCATCAGCCCACAGAACTACACCTAGGGTAACAGCATTTCTCAACAGAGTCACAGGCATCAAAACCCGTGCCGCCACTTATTTTTAAAGAATTGGAACTTCGTCCTGTAACGCGATGGGATTGTGTTCCGAAAAGAGAGTATGACACCGGAGAAACTTGACTTGATCTTTCCTTACCTGGTCTTTGCCTATGGCACCGTAATGACCCTGGTGCTTCATCATCCGTTTTTCATGACCCTGGCCGAACAGCGGCTGCCGTACACCGTGGTTCGTCAAATCCAAGGCCACCGCGGTTTGGGCTTTATCTGCCTGATCGTTGGCGCGGTTTGGTCAACGCAAAATATTTGGCTTTGAGAGTGGTTTTGGGCTAAGTTCTACGGCCCATGGATCAAATCACGATGGACTTCGAAGCCGCCTCGCGGCAGGAGTCGACGCAGCCTAAGATTCTATCGGTTTCGGATGTGAACAAAGCCATTCGCGAAACGCTTGAATCCTCCTACAAAACCATTTGGCTTAAAGGCGAAATTTCAAACTTTAAACCGCACAGCTCCGGCCATTGGTATTTTTCTTTAAAGGATTCCAAGGCGCAAATCAGCGCGATCATGTTCCGCGGTTTTAACCAAGGCATAAAATTTAAGCCGCGTGACGGGATGGAAGTCATCGTGCGCGGAAAAATTACGGTTTATGAACCGCGGGGCAGTTACCAAATCTTTTGTGAAATGATGGAGCCCGTGGGCGCCGGCGCTTTGCAGATCGCATTTGAACAATTAAAAGCGAAGCTGCAGGCCGAAGGATTGTTCTCGCCTGAGAAGAAGCGTCCCTTGCCGGTCCTTCCGCGCCACGTGGCGATCGTGACCTCACCGACCGGCGCCGCGATTCGCGACATTCTTAATATTTTGCACCGCCGCTTTAAAGGGTTGCGCGTGACCGTGGTTCCCGCAGTCGTTCAGGGCGACAAGGCTGCGGGCAGCATTTGTGCGGCGTTGACGTTGGCGCAGCAGCTTCCCGATGTGGATGTGATGATCGTCGGCCGCGGCGGGGGTTCGGTCGAAGATATGTGGTGCTTTAACGATGAGAAGGTCGCGCGCATGATCGCGGCCTGCCGAGTGCCGATCATTTCGGCCGTCGGCCATGAGATCGATTTTACCATCAGTGATTTTGTCGCCGACCTGCGGGCGCCTACGCCTTCGGCCGCGGCGGAGTTGGTCAGCAAGAATGCTTCGCAGTTGTGCGAGGATATCTCCAATCTGCGTAAGCGAATTGTACGTTCCTTCGTCCATGATGAGCAGCTTAAGAAACAGCGCGTGTTCCAGCTTTCCAAGCGCTTAGTGGATCCCAAGCGTCGTTTGCAGGATTTGGCTTTGCGCTGTGATGAGCTTTCGCAACGTTTGGAAAGTTCGATGAAGAGATACTTCGACCGCCGCGCTCAGCAGATCAAATTGATGCTTCATAAACTGCCGTCTCCGCGCCAGATGATTCAGCGTTTGGTGCAGGAAGTGGATTCGCTGCGCTCGCATTTGGATGCGCATGCTTCGCGCGGAATTGAGATGAGACAGGCGCGGCTGGGAAGACTCACGGGAATGCTCGATTCTTTATCTCCACTGAAGGTCGTTGAGCGCGGGTATTCGATTACCTATAAAGAAGGCCGGTTAATCCGCTCGGCGGATCAACTTAAGAAGGATGACTTGGTGGATATCCGCTTTGCCAAAGGCCAAGCGACGGCACGTATTGAAAAAGTTTTGAACTAACAGGAGACCTTATGGATTTCGAAAAAAAATTGTCACGCCTCGAAGAGATCGTGACCAAAATGGAAGCCGGCGATCTCTCGCTTGAGGACTCTTTGAAGTTCTTCGAAGAAGGCGTGAAGCTTTCGCGCGAGTGCAACACTCAGCTGGTCAGCGCGGAACAAAAAGTCAAAGTTCTCTTGGCGGTGGACGCGGGTGGCAACGCCACGACCGAAGATTTCCAGATTAAAGAATAATGTTTAATCAAGTTTTTAAGGCGGAATTGGATTTGATCGACGTGCATTTGCGCGCGATCACCCGTTTTCAGGCGCTGGAGACTTTGCCTGAGCTCGGCCGTTTTAGCGAGAGCTTAACGTACAGTTTGTTTTCCGACGGGAAGAGATTCCGCCCGCTGCTCGCGGTTCTCACGGCGAGGGCGCTCGACAAAGCGCCTGAGCAAGTGCTGCCCTTGGCTTCGGCGGTCGAATTGATTCACACCTACTCGTTGATTCACGATGATCTGCCGTGCATGGATAACGACGACTTAAGGCGAGGACGGCCCACCAACCATAAAGTTTTCGGTGAGGCGGGCGCTTTACTTGCCGGCGATGCGCTGCTGACCATGGCCTTTGGGATTTTGGCGCAATCGCCTTCGCCGCGGGCGGCGACCGCGGTCGCGCTGCTCTCTGAGGCGGCTGGCCCACGCGGGATGGTCGGCGGGCAGGCGCTGGATATCGAAGCGCGAAAGCCGACGCTTGAATTGCTTAAGGAAATTCACCAACGTAAGACGGGCCGCCTGATCCAAGTTGCCGTCGAAGCGGCAGCGGTTCTTTGCGAAGCCGGCACGCATCAGGTGCAGGCATTACGCACCTACGGCGAATTGCTCGGCCTTGGTTTTCAATTGGCCGACGATCTGCAGGATTTTGACACCGATAAGCCAGAAAAAGTAAGTTACGTTTCAACGCTCGGCTTTCCCGAAACGATTCGCATGCTCGAAGAGACCAGCGATAAGGCACTCGCCTCATTGTCTGATTTCGGAAACTCAGCCGATGGCTTGCGCAAAATGATCCGGCTTAATCGCGACCGGGTATGAGAAGACTTGATCACATCCTCGTAGAACTCGCGCTCGCTCCCACGCGCAGCAAAGCTCAACAGCTGATCGAAGCCGGCGAGGTTGAAATTTTATTCCAAGGCGAATGGAAGGTGATTCGCCAAAGCAGTTATTCACTCAGTCAGCCGAATAAAGAAAACGTGCGGGTCAAACCCGATTCCGAGATTTTAAAATACGTTTCACGCGGGGGCCTTAAGCTTGAGCGTGCGCTGGATCATCTTCAACTGGATGTGCGCGGTTTGCGCGCGCTCGATCTGGGAATTTCGACCGGCGGCTTTACCGACTGCCTGCTGCAGAAGGGCGTCAAAGAGATTTGCGGTATCGATGTCGGCCATTCGCAGTTGCACGAAAAGCTTTCGCAAGAGCCGCGTCTTATGGTCTTCGAGGGCCTGAATGTGAAACAGGCCGCTGAATATAGGCCATTGAGAGATTGGATCGCCGGCGGGCTTGACCTTTGCGTGGCCGATCTGTCGTTTATCTCGCTCATCTCCGTCATGAAGGTGATTGCGAGTTTAATTCCCCCAAAGGCAAGGTTTCTTGGGCTGGTGAAGCCGCAGTTTGAAGTGGGCCCGGCACATCTCGGCAAAGGCGGACTGGTGAAAGATGACTCCGCTCTTTTCGACGACTTAAAGGCTCGGATGTTGCGCGAAGTGGAGAAATGTGGTCTTTCAATGGAAGACTATTTTCCCTGCGCTTTGCGAGGCCAAGATGGCAATCAAGAATTTTTTATTTATTCTCACCGCAGTTAGCTTTTTGCAGGCCTGCCAAAGCACTTCGATACGCAAAGTGCCGGGTGCGCGACCTGAAATTGGATTGCCGCCGCCCCCGTCGGAGGTGAGCCGCGGTGATGAACGGGTTTTGCCGCAAGAGCCTGCGCAAATTAAAAAAGTCGCTGTCATCTTAGGCCCCGGCGGCGCCAAAAGCTTCGCGCATGTCGGCGTGCTTAAAGCTTTTCAGCAGCAACGCATCCCGATCGAAAAAATAGTGGGGCTTGAGTGGGGCGCTCTTATCGCCGGCCTTTACGCGGTGAAGGGCCAGACTCACGATGTGGAGTGGAAGCTCTACAAGATGGAGCAGCAGAACTTATTGTCGCCGAAAGGATTCTTCAACCGTCGCAGCGATGAGAATTCGATCGGCATCATGGATTCATTTCTCAACGAATCTTTCGGCAATGAAGAGATCGGTCGGGCGAAGGTTCCCTTCACCTGTCCGACGCGCTCGATCTATTCCGGGGTCGTGGGCTGGCAGAGCCGGGGCCTTTTTAAAGATGTAGTGAAGCGTTGCATGCAGTTCCCGCCGATTTTCCGGCAGCAAGGAACTTTTTTGGCCGGTGCTTCGCAGGCCAGCGAAGCGGTCGAGATGTTGGTTAAAGAGGGCTACAATGTGATTATTCTGGTCAACGTGCTGGGCTCGGCCCTTCCGGTGGGCCAGGACAGTTTACGCGACAATTTGAACTATGTTATTCTGTGGCAAGAGATCAAGCGCGCGATTCTCGAAACTTCGCGCTTGAATATCGACACCGTGACCGTGGACACGAGTTCATATCCGATGCTGCAGTTTGGCGCAAAAAAAGATTTGATTTCGCTCGGTGAAGCCGCCGGAGCGAAGGCCGCGGCGGAGTTGATTTCGAAGTACAGATTTTAAGGAGTAGCTCATGAGAAAAGCGCGCATCAATATTGAATTTTTTAAAGCCCGTCGCAAAAAGCTCGCACACCTGATTCCGAATTGCGCCTTAGTCCTTCCCGCTTGGCCCGAGCAAATCCGCAATGCCGATGGTCACTATGGCTACCGGCCCGAATCCAATCTTTACTATCTCACCGGATTTGAAGAGCCCGAATCCTGCCTGGTGTTTCGTCCCGGCAAAAATCCCGAGACCATTTTATTCGTGCGCACCAAGAATATCGAGCGCGAAACGTGGGATGGATTTCGCTTCGGCGTTGAAGGCGCTAAAGAAGTCTTTCATGCCGACAAAACTTACGCTTACGAGGATTTCGAAAAACTTGCACCCGAGCTTTTGCGCGGCTGTGAGAAAGTTTACTACAGCATGTTCCGCAACAAAGGTTTCGACGAGATCTTCGGCCGGGTCATGATCGCGATCAGCGGTTGGCGCCCGCGCTACGGAATGGGTTTGCCCACGATTGAAGATGCGCAAGGCGTGATGGGCGAGCTGCGCATCCGTAAGACCGAAGAAGAAGTCGAGATGATGCGTCAGGCAGCGGTCGTTTCGGCCGAGGCGCATGTCGAGATGATGAAGGCCACCAAGCCCGGCATGAACGAACGCGCCCTGCACGGCGTATTTTTAAAAAGCATCATGGAGCGTGGGGCCGACACCGAGGCCTACGGCGGGATCGTCGCCACCGGCGACAACGCCACGACTTTGCATTACCGCTTTAACGATTCCACCTGTGAGGGCGGACAACTGCTGTTGGTGGATTGCGGCGCCGAGTACCAGTATTACAGCGGCGACATCACCCGCTGTTGGCCGGTGAACGGCAAGTTTTCAGGAGTGCAGAAACGTATTTACGAAAAGATTTTGAAGGTACAAAAGAATCTTTGCGCGATGGTGAAGCCGGGGCTGCGCCATGCGGATTTGCAAAAGTATACGGTTGAAAATTTGACCAACATTTTGATCGAAGAAAAAGTTCTCAAAGGTTCGGTCGAAGAAAATGTAAAGGCCGGCGCGCATGCGAAATATTACCCCCATGGCGTAAGCCACTTGCTCGGACTCGACACCCATGACACCGGCGTATTGATGATGCGCGGGGAATCGCGTCCTCTTGAGGCCGGCTGGACATTGACGATCGAGCCCGGGCTTTATTTTCCCGCAAACGACGCCACGATTCCGTCCGAATTGCGTGGCATCGGTATCCGTATCGAGGATGACGTGTTGGTGACCCAGGACGGGCAAGACGTCATGAGTCGCGGGGTAACGAAAGAAGTGGAAGAGATCGAAGCGCTTGTCGGAGCGAACTACAGATAACGGTGCGCATGCCAGCCGCGCTCTTTAGCGAGCGCGAGCATTTTGCTTTCGGTTGGCCAATTCTCATGACCCTCGGGCGCCGAAGAAATCACTAAACGTAACTCTGAGGCCGATTCCAAAAGCCATTTATCGCCTTCGGTATTGCCAGACGCAAAATAAGGTTTCAATCCGCCTGTTTTTTCGAACAAGGCGAGCGGCTTGCCTTCGCGATATGAAATAATACCCTTTTGCTTATCGGTGACGGTTCCCGCGACAACCTCGGTTTCGATGCCGATGACTTGATCGTGAGTCAGGCCAAGGCGAAGCGCGCCCGGCTCGACCGCCCATTTTATCGAAGCGGTGACGATGTAAACTTCAACCTGCAGCGATTTTAGTTTTTCGAGAATACGCATCTGCTCGTCGTAGATCGGCAAATGCTTGGCGGCGACGGCCGCTTCGGCCCACTTGCGGACCTCATCGATTTTATAACCGTTGTTGATTTGTGCCAGCCACAAAAAGGCCGCGGGGTTGCCGCGGTTCTTCTTCATCCATTCGTAATGCGCCCAAGGGTCTTCGGGCAGGGGCACAAGTTTGTTCGTGATTTGATGCAGAAAGAGACCTTCACCTAAATCCGTGTCCCACATCGTGCCGTCTGCGTCGAAAGCGGCGACGGCGCGGCCCTGTGGGCGCGATTTTTCCAGCTGCTCAAGAAAGGAACTCAATTTTTCTTTGGGCCAGGGCTTTAATGAAGTCATGCTCAGACCTTATCAATCTCATAGACGGGCCCGCAACCCGGGTGTTAAAAAAAAATATGAGCGACGGTTTAGACACCCGCATTTTACTCGGTGACGACAAAGACGCAATCTTGGCCTTTGAAAGAGGCCGCCTAATGAAAACGGTGAGCGATCCGATGGAGCTGGAGATGGCGGGTTGGAACGCACGCTATCGCCCGGAAGCACTTGAGCATTACCTGCCGCTCGGTTGGTCCTTCGGTGCATTTGTGGGCGGCGTTTTGCAAGGCTATGTGTTGGGGCAGCCCATCGTCTTTCTGCGTGGATTGACGCAGACCTTGTGGATCGAAAATTTATCGGCTGAACTGCCGGCCGTAAGCCGGGTGCTGATGGAGACGGCGCACAGATGGGCCCGCGATAAACATTTGCAATGTTTGTTGATGGAACTTGGACCCACAACCGAATTTGTACTGACGCAGTGGCCGCAAGCGCACCGGGTGGACGGCGGGCTCATTGAACTCAAGAGTGCGAAGTACTAATGCCGACCAACAAATCCCTTTCGCCCGCCGACCGTAAAAGTTCTTTGCAAAAAATGAAGAGCGAAGTTTTTGACCTGGCCATCATCGGCGGCGGGATCACCGGCGCGGGCGTCGCGCGCGATGCCGCCAGCCGCGGGATGCGCGTAGCTTTGATCGAGGCGGATGATTTTGCTTCGGGTACGAGCTCGCGCTCGAGCAAGCTTATACACGGTGGAATAAGATATTTAGAAAATCTGGAATTCGGTTTGGTTTTTGAAGCGCTGAGTGAGCGCCAACGCTTATTCGATATGGCGCCGCACTTGGTGCACCCGTTAAGATTTATTCTGCCGGTTTATAAGACGGGTCGCGTGCCGGCCTGGAAAATGGGAATCGGGATGTGGGTGTACGACGCGCTTTCGCTGTTTGAGGCGCCTGAGCTGCACAGATATCTGAACCGCGGCGAATTAGCCGCGGAATTCCCCCACCTGCAGACGCGCGATTTGGAAGGCGGCTTCGCCTACTACGACGCGTACATGGACGACGACCGCTTGGTGCATGAAACCTTGCGCTCGGCGCGCTCTTGGGGCGCGGAAGTCGCGAACTTCGTTCGCGCCGGACAATTGAAAATCGAGAATGGAAAAATCGCGGCGCTGGAGTGTGAAGATTTACGGGCGGGCGAACGTTTTGAAATTAAAGCCCGCCATGTCGTCAGCAGCGTCGGTCCGTGGACGGACGAATTGGGGCGCAAGTTTTTCGGCCAATGGAAAAAAACTTTGCGTCCGTCAAAAGGCGTGCATTTGACTTTTTCACGCCAAAGATTTCCGCTGCAAGACGCCGTTGTTATGGGGGCCGAAAAACGAATCGTCTTCGCGATCCCGCGTGAAGAAATGGTGATCGTCGGCACGACCGACACGGATTTCCCCCAAGACCCGCTGACTGTGCGGGCCGAGCGAGAAGACGTAAAGTATTTGCTGAAAGTTCTAGAAAATTATTTTCCCGGTGAAAAATTGGAAGCCAAAGATATAGTCGGTTGCTACGCGGGCGTGCGCCCCCTGATTGACGACGGCTCAGCCAGTGAAAGCAAGACTTCGCGTGAACACGCGATTTGGAGCCATCCGGAAGGAATCACATTTGTCGCAGGCGGCAAATACACCACTTACCGCAATATGAGTGAACAAACAGTGGATCATGCGCTGGGTTTTTTCCCGCTGGAAGACCGAGCCCGCTTCAACCAGACCCATACCGTTGAGCCGTTAAATCCGCTGGTCACTCCCTTTTTGCTTGAGCGCGCACAAAAAGAGCAAATTCAATGGGCCGCGGACTTTGCCTTACCGCCGTCTTTAACCCGGCTTCTTGCGGACCGCCATGGACTGGAGGCACGCCAGATTTTGGAGTTCGCCGACCAAAGACTCAAAGCTGGACCCGGCCATTCCAGCGAAGAGTGGGTCTGGGCGGCGGAGGCTCTGCATGCCGTGGAACACACGATGTGCCTGCATCTCCG
>CAZVOP010000094.1:0-9144 GCA_964628445.1 uncultured Pseudobdellovibrionaceae bacterium
TTGCCGACACCCCAACACTTGAGACACGAGAACTTAGAGATTTCCAATAGATCGGGGCGCTTGGCAAGCTTAAGGTAAGCGATGCGATGCGGTAAATTTCATTGACCTCCCGGCTGGTGCTTGAGAAGGCCTTCTTATGAAAATGCTGCTTATTATATTGGCTGTTTTGGGGGCAAACGCTTCGGCCGATTGGTCGGATATTCCATCCACAGACTTCGAAGTGGCGGCCTTTCCCGCTCATGGATCGAAGGTCGCCGAGCAGGACATCGAGACTCTACTCAAGTACCAAGCCACTCGGAGTAGCGCCCAATGCGCCTTGGGGCGAAGGCAACAGCACCCCACCTATGCCGCGTTTTTCTCGCACACCGAGGTCCTTGATTCCGATCTCTACGCAAACACCAAAGAGCTTGGCGAGAGGGTAGCCCACTTTTCCGAGCGCATCGCCGATGACTTCAAAGGCAAATTCGACCGCAAGCGCCCCTACGATGAAGACTCTCGCATCAAGCCCTGCGCCGCCAAAGTTGGAGGCGAGAAATCCTATCCCAGCTCGCACGCCATTGTGGCCACCGTCACTTCATGCATGCTTGCTGAAATTTATCCCGATCAAGCGCCCGACATCGAACAGTACGGCCAAGAGCTCGGCGAACTTCGCGTCATCATCGGACTTCATCACCCGAGTGACGTCGCCGCCGGGCAAAAATTAGGTCAGGAAATTTGTGCGCGCCTAAAGTTAGAACCTGATTTTCAAAAAGAACTCAAAGCTCTGAAGCATTAGCCGACAGTTTAAATGATTTGGCGAGGGCTGCGAGTTATCGCTTTAAGCTAAACCTTCGTATTCTCATCGCTTTTACATTCTTCTTAATTTTTACATCGTAAAATTACGCATTCTATAAGTTCTTGTTTTCACTTCAGATTATCCATAGTCTGGCGATGAAATTAAACACAATAGCGGAGTAAAAACTTGGACCGCCCGGCCATTTCCCAATACGACAGTCCCGCCGAATTCGTGCGCGACATGATTCGCTTCCGCAAAATTTCGGAGAGCGAGTTCAGCGTGCTTCAAGCGACCAAGCTGCTACGTAAAGTTTCGCCGGCCTTGGTGTCGTTGGTCGTGCAGGGCAAGCGCAATCTGACTTTGGATCGCAGTGATGAGTTCGCCAAACTTTTAGGCCTCAACACCTCCGAGAAAATTTATTTCCGTAACTGGATCGGGCAACTTGAGAACAAAGACTTCTTAGAGAGCGACATGATGCCACCGGGTGCTCGCAAAGAAGTCGCGGTTTCGATCTTGAATGACTGGATCAACATATATGTGAAGGACTTCTTTCAGATCGCGGCCGTTCAGAAGGATCCCGAGCTGATCGAAAAACAACTGATGAGTGTAGCGCCGCCCAAGCGGATCGCGCGCGCCATTCGTTTTTTGCAAGCTGAGGGTTATCTTCGCCGCACCGTCGACGGGAGACTTGTTTTGGAGTCGCGCCTTGCGGTCGCCGAGCCGAATGTCCCCAGCCGCAAAATCAGACAATTTCATAAAGGTGCTTTGCAGCTGGCGAAACTCGCACTTGATCTTTATCCAAGCAATGAACGCTTCGCCAACACCTTGATTATTCCGCTGGATGAAAAACGCTATGAAGAACTGCGCGATTTGATCCAGGAGTTCTCGGAAAAATTAAAAGATTTTGCCGGCAAAAGTCCGGAGTCGGGCAACCGACTTCACCAACTGATTGTGAATTTGAGTCCAATAGGAGGGAAACTCGAATGATGAAATGGCTATGGTGCCTAACCGTAATTGCACCCCTTGTTCATGCGTCCACGTTTGTGGGCAACGGCGGAGGAGCGGGGGACGTCGAATTGGCGGTGACTAAAAAGCAAACGCAGGAATCTTTTGCCGCGATCAAGCGCCGCACGGGAGACTCGATCAATCTTTGCCGCTGCAACATGGTGTATGAATCGCGGTCGGTGTGCGAGCCTCTGCAGAATCTAAATATCGAGCAAAAACAATTCTGCACGAAGACTTTGTTCGCGCAAACGCCGGAGATTCTGCGCCTCTTGAGCGATCCGAAAGCGGTGAGCTTTCGCTGGACGAACGAGCAGATTTTGGTCGCCGACCGCGGGAAGCCACGCGCCGTGGATGCGGTCACCGACCGCGCGAAGAGTGAGATCACGATTAATTTAGAGCGCTTCCTTAAGATGCAATCTTTTGAGCGGGTTTATCTTTTGAGCCACGAACTTTTTCATCTGACGTCTTTGGACGGCAAACCGATGGAAGATGAGGGCGCCATCGGACCATTTGAAGGCGATCAAGGTGGACGTCTTTTGTTAAACGCGATGGGCTCGACGGCCGCGGTTTTAGAAGGGGAATTCCCGGACGAAATCAAAACTTACCGCGATCTCTTGAACCGCTCGCAATCCTGGAAGCGGCATTGGTTCAGCTTAAGCTCCGGTCATGCCGGCTCAGGCGATGGCCGTGCCGCCGGGACTTTCAGCGCCACCAGGTTTTCGCGCACTGGGCTGGATTATCGCTATAATCTCGGGAATTGGATGCTTACCGGTTCTTATCGCACCGAATTCAACCGTAAGAAAGTGCTCGGTGTCGTGGCGGTCAAAGAAGAGGTCTATATTTACAGTTTAGGTGCGGGTTATCGCATCTTCCCTTTTAAGGATCCGGCCAGTTATTGGGGGCAGACCTACTTTTTGGTCGAAGGTTTGCTTGATTACGTCAATCCACATATAACGCTGAGTGACCCTGTCACCGAAGCCAAAGATAAAGCGAGTGCCTTCGGAGGCACGGTCTCGCTCAATTACTTTATTCCGGTTTCGTGGGGATTGTGGCTGCACGCGGGGGCTGCTCTTGAGCATCATCCCTACAAATACAAAGACGTGAATTTAAAATATAAGAAGAGTCTCATTTCCACATACATCGGGGTGTCCTATGCGTTTTAAATATCTGCTCGCTCTTATAAGCGCGCCGTTTTTTCTTGCGGCCTGTACTCCAAATATTTTGCCACCGGAAAAATTTATGATCGGCGACAAATTGAAAGATGTGTCGTCGCTCACCAGCGATACGGGGCAGGATTTAAATAAGATCGTCATCTTCGATCCCACCGTGACCAGGCTTCAGCAATTCAACCTTGATACCTTGCAGCTGGAGCGCAGTCTGCCGACCAATAATCCGGGAGCGGATCATTCGGTGCTTTACGATGCGGGCGGCAACTATGCGATTGATTTTAGCGCTAAAAATATGACGATCTTCGATAGTGAGGGAGTAGCAAAGGTTAATCCCTTGCGCTTTGTAGGTAAACCGAAGTCGGCGTCATTTCGCCCCTCGCTGGGACTGCTTGTCGTGTATGACGATTTGCTCTCGGTTGGGATGCTAAAACTCGATAGCAACGGGCATATCGTGAAAAGTTGGCTCACCGGACCGGACTTCGGCAATAATGTCACGATCGCGGCCGGCGATATCGATAGTCTTGGCCGCTTGGTCCTTGGAATGAATAACGGCTCGATCTACGTCGTTGATCTAGAGGCTTCGATGACGCCGCCCCAGCAGTGGGCGAGCACTTCGTTTGCGACAATGCTTGAGGGGATCGAGTGGCTGGCGCCGGTGCGTGGCGATTCGGACCGCGTTTTGGTGGCATCCAGCGACGCGGTGAACTTGGTCAACGTCACGACCCATACGGTTGAGCAGACGCTTAGCGTCCGCTCGAGCCATATTGTCAAATATTCGAAGTCGGTCGATCCCCATATTCTGATTAAGAATTACTCCACCGGCAAGTTGCAGGTCGTGTATGTGCAAGGCGGGGCCATCCAAACTAAGGATGTTTATTACGACAGCAATTTGATTTTGCAGTCGCGCCTGGATTTGGTGAATGACAATTGGAGCTTCGTCGATGCGACTAAGCCGGAGGTTTATGACTACAGCGTGCCGGCGGAGATGCAAGGTCGCGTGATCAACAGTTATCAATTCAGTTCGCTGCTTGCGGTGTCCACCGAGAAAGTACCCGACAAGACAAAGCTCGAATCCGCAAGCCAATCGGTGTTCGCTCTCTATACGTCGTCACCGCTCGGTTATGCCGTTAATTTCGATCTCTTGAGCGGGCAAAAGGGCGTGATAAAGAATTTCAATCTTCCCTACATTCACTAAGGCCGGCTATTCGCCCGAACCTTCGCGGGGGATGGCCCCGAGGTTGGCGCCCATGGCGCTGACTTCGTTTTCGTAAGCTTCAAAGACGGCGCGCTCGATCTCGTTGCGGAACTCTTGGTTGAGCGGGTGCGCGATGTCCTTGAACTGTCCGTCTTTGCGCTTTTTGGAAGGCATCGCGACGAACAGACCTTCGTTGCCCTTAATGATCTTAAGATCACGCACGACGAAGCAATTTTCGAGGGTGATCGTGACGTAAGCCTTCAGGCGTTCCTCATTTACGGGGAAGACCTTCACTTCGGTGATTTTCATGGCCGTAATCCTCCAGTTGCATCAAGTTGCACTTCACACGTGTATCTCGCTATATTTTAAGGCTTAGTTTTGTAAGGACCTAAAGTTTTAAGTAAAATAAACGATTGTTGTTTCACAATGAGATAAACTTCGCACAGGCGGAGCGGAAGAATTATGCGCGATTTAATACTCAATTTAGCGCAGCGAGGCTGCGATCTGGCGATCGGCTGTGTGCATTACACCGCGGGCTCGCAAGAAAAAAAGCCAAAGCTCGTCGCCCACCGCGGAGCTTGGGATAAGGCTTCGAACCTTGAGAACACTCTAAACGCATTTAATCGAGCGAGCGCACTGGGCGCGGATGCCGTCGAATTGGACGTTCATTTCACAAAAGACGACGTGCCGGTGGTTCACCATGATCCACACTTGGCGCGCTTGTACGGCCATGAAAAGCAAATCCGCGATTTGTCATTCAAAGAGCTGCGCGGGCTTGTGCCCTTGGTGCCGACGTTGGCCGAAGTCCTAGGCGCGCCGTACCTTCGGGGGGGCGGCGCGCCTCCAGGGTTTTTCATTGAGATCAAGACCGAATTGAACGAGGCGCAGGTGATGATTTTGGAGCGCAGCCTTCAGGGCTTGCAGGTTGGCCGCGATTATCACTTTCTTGTGTTGGATCCGCGGTTGGTTCGCGTCACTTCAAGATTTCCCGCGCGTGCGTGGATATTGGTGGGGGAGCTTCGGCTGGCGAGTTTGGTGGATATTTCGATTGAGCGGGGATTGGGCGGGGTCGCCGGCCACTATTTAGGGATGAGCAATAAATTGGTGCGCCGCCTGAAAGGTGCTCAGCAACTTGCCGGCGTGGGATTTATTCCGAACAAGAATTTATTCAACCGTGAATGGAAGCGGGGGATCGATTTCGTATTCACGAATTCGATCGCCTCGCATCTAGCTGGCCCGAAGTGAAACGAGCACCACGCGGTCGTTCTTCAGGATTCTGAGAATATTGATGGTCGCGCGTCTTAAGTGTTTCAATGCGTCTTTTGAGCGGGTCACTTCGCGGCGGTTCACATCCAGGATAATATCGCCAGGCGTGAGGCCGGAGCGCGCAGCTTCGGAATTCGCATCTACGGCCAAGATCACCGGGCGCGGTTGGCGCAGTTTGGGAATGTTGAATTCTTGCGACAGCGCCGAGGTGTAATCCGTAATCGTGAAGCCCAGATTGAATGGCGCCTTAAGGCCTTCCAGTTTACGCACTTGTTTTTGCGCGGGGCGTGGCTGTTTCAGCTCATTGGTGCTTCCCATCGCCATCGTCAAAGTCTTAGGCTTGCCGTTGCGGACGATTTTTAAAGCCACGCGGTGACCGACCGGGGTTCCGGCGGCGGCTTTGGTCAGATCTTTGGCGGAAGCGACTTTCTTGCCTTCAAACTCAACGATTAAATCATAGGGCTCAAGGCCGGCTTTCTCGGCCGCATGACCAGGGATCACGCGCATGACAAAAGCGCCTTCACTCTCTTTAACCCCTAAGCCTTTGGCCTGTTCGGCGTCGATGTCTTCAAGTTGCACGCCCATGAAGCCGCGCTGAATGCCGCCGTCTTTTTCAAGCTGCGGTAAAATACTTTTCACGTTGTCGATCGGGATCACGAAGCCGATCCCCTGTGCGCGCGCGTCGATCGCGGCATTCACGCCGATCACTAATCCTTGTGTGTTGACCAGCGGGCCTCCGGAGTTCCCCGGATTGATGCTGGCGTCGGTTTGCATAAAGGGAAATAAATTGAGCTCGTCGATCTCTCGTCCGACGGCCGAGATAATCCCTTTGGTCATCGTGTGGCCATAGCCGTAAGGATTTCCGAAGGCGGCGACCCATTCGCCCACTTGCGTGTCGGCGCTTGAGCCCATTTTTAAAAACGGCAACTTTTTCTTGGCGTCGATTTTAATCAAGGCGATGTCGGTGCGGGCGTCTTTGCCGATCAGTTTGGCGTCGAAGGCTTGCTTATTATTCTCTTCGATTTGCACTTTGATGATATTGGCGCGGTCGACCACGTGGTTGTTGGTCACGATCAAGCCGTCTTCGCGGATAATAAATCCGGTGCCGAGCGATTGTTGCGGCGTCGCCGGTCCGTAGGGGCTTGGTCCCATAAATTGATCGAACAAATCAAAGAACGGATCGCGGTAGGGGTCGCGCTGCAGGGTCTCGCGCGGCAGATAAGTCGTAAAAATATTCACCACCGCGGGATTTACGGCCTTTCCCAGGGCGACAAAGAGTCCGGCCGGAAGCGGATCGCTGTCTTTTAATTTAGGGAGCGTCGCGATCGATGAGGGCGGAACTTCGGCTGCGAAAATCACGGCGCCCGTTGTTATACAGGCAATGAACGCGAAAATAAACTTCATCATTTTTTGCCTCCCTCGGACTGTTGGCCTTGGCTGACATAAACAAATTTTAATTGTAAGTCGCCGACCACCGAGTCCAAAAACTGCTGTTCTTCGTTGTTTAAATTATTTTTGGTCTTTTCTTGCAGCAGCTTCAACATATCGATGTTGAAGCGCGCCACATCCAAATCCTTTTCATACTCATTGGTGTGCGGATTTTTTTCCAGACCCATGGCCAGGATGGCGCTTGAGGCCATCGACAAAATCAGGGTCGAAAACGAACAGGGCAAATTTTGATCGGACATGAAATGTATTCCTCCGGAAGAGCATCGCTCCTTGGCAAATCTGCACGCTCACGCTTGAGGATGGCAAGTGAATTCAATTTAATGCGAGCTTAGAGCGGATAGCGGCCCACCAAATTTTTGATGCGCCTTTTCAACGGCGGCTGCACGTGCAAGGAGTTCAGAAGGCTCGTGCCGTCCAGTGGATTCACGATACACATATGCGCGAAGACCCAGGCGTTACGCCACGGCAAGGTCTGCGCATAGGATTCCATTTTCCAAAGGGCGCGGGCCAGGTCTTCGGGGTTGTCGATTCTTAAGGCGGTCTGGCGGTCCAGCTTTTGGAAATCGCGCGCACTCATCAGCGTCAATTGCAGAGCCCACATAAAGGGGCGCAGCAACCAGACCGAAATCTTCGGCGTCCAGCCCAGCGCGAAGGCCACCGATTTCTCAAGCACCAAGCCTAAGCGGTAAATCAAATCGAGGAGGGCGCCGGACCAATAGTTCAGAATTGAGAGCGAATTGTTGATCGCCATCAATTGAAAGGTCAGCACGGCTTCGAGTTCGGGTTTGGTCAGCAGGCGCACGGTGCCTTCGCTGATGAAGAGGCGGGCGCGCTTGCGTGAGCGCGCATAGGCGAAGGCTTGCGCCGAGGCATGGGGAATCAAAAATAGAGAAGGCTCTTGAATTTTGTATTTCTCGCTCAGCGCATGAACGGTTTTTAATAGGCCCCAAGGGTCCTGACCCTCGAGCCGCTGAGTCTCGAGCCCTTTGAAAGACAGCACCTGGTCGTAGGTCAGCAGCAGAAAATTAATGCTGAGCGCAATCGGCGTGATCCACAACCAATGCTCGCGATCGGTCCAAGTCCAGCTGGCAACGATCCATGCGGCATTAATAAAAATTAAGAACACCGCCGCTCTCAACTTTGGATTCAACATCTACTACCCTCACGTTCCGTTTCATTGATACATTAGACTCATCTAGGACAGGAGACAACCGTGGATTTCAATTTGATGGCGCTCAACGAAACAATCAAAAAAGAGAGCCAATTCGTCGAGCGAATGCTCAAAGAAGTTTCCAAAGTGGTGGTGGGACAAAAGGAGATGCTCGAAGGCATCATGATGGGCCTGCTCACTGGCGGACACGTTCTGCTTGAAGGTGTGCCGGGTTTAGCGAAGACGCTCACGATCTCCTCCATCTCACGCGCGATCTCATTGGGTTTTCAGCGCATTCAGTTCACACCGGATTTATTGCCGACGGATTTGATCGGCACGATGATCTTTAATCCGAAGTCGGGCGAGTTCACCGCCAAGAAGGGTCCGATCTTCACGAACATCGTGCTCGCGGATGAGATCAACCGCGCGCCGGCCAAGGTGCAATCGGCATTGCTTGAAGCGATGGCTGAAAAACAAGTCACGATCGGTGACACCACTTACACTTTGGAAAAACCGTTCCTTGTGTTGGCGACGCAGAACCCCCTCGAGCAAGAAGGAACCTATCCTTTGCCCGAGGCGCAGATGGATCGTTTCATGTTCAAGATCATGGTGAATTATCCTAAGCGCGCGGAAGAGATGGAGATCTTAAACCGCATGGCGACCGATACGCAGGCGCAAATCGAAACGATCATTTCGAAAGAGGATCTGCTGCGCGCGCGTGAGACCGCCGACAAAATTTACGTCGATGAAAAAATTAAGAACTACATTGTCGAAATCGTGATGACCACGCGCGAACCGAAAGAGCTCGGCTTGGCGCAGATGGCGCCGATGATTCAAGTGGGCGCCAGTCCGCGTGCGACGATTTCCCTGACCCGTGCGGCGAAGGCCCACGCGTTTATCCGCGGCCGTGGCTATGTTACCGCGGACGACGTGAAGGGTATCGCCTATCATGTGCTCCGCCATCGCTTGATTTTAACTTATGAAGCCGAGGCCGAGAACGTCACCACCGACAACGTGATTCGTGAAATCCTCGGCCACGTTGAGGTACCTTAAACCGTGAGTTTGCCGCCGGAGCTACTGAAGAAAGTAAAGCTCCTCGAGATTTCCACCCGCAAAAAGGTGAACAATCTCTTTA
>CAZVOP010000095.1:0-8629 GCA_964628445.1 uncultured Pseudobdellovibrionaceae bacterium
CAATTGTGACATTTGCGGCCGCAGTGATGCGGCCGTCAGCACCGACGGTGAATGTTGGCACTTGCGTTGCTGAACCATAAGCGCTAGCGGTTACACCGCTCGCAGGAATCCAAGTCGCATCAATTTTTCCAGCCGTTAAGTAAGCTTGTGTGATGGCATTCGTGCCATCCCAAACCTTCATCACATTCGCTTGTGAGTTGTACCAGCTTGCACCTTTTTGCGTCGGCAGCAAAGTCAGAACAAGTGCGGCTTCCTGAGCGTTATCAAAAGTTCCTAAGTTAAAAACCATTTGCGGAGACATGGTGATGTGGCCAGTGGCCAAAATATTATTGCCATTCATGTCGATGGCGCCGCTCATTTGGCCACCAGCTAACGGAAGCTTCGTTGCATCCGTTGCTGAGGGCGTTCCGGTTTTCCATTTCTGCGCGGTTTGATCCCAGATTAAAGTTTCGCCGTTACCCATCGCAGGTCCTACGGTTGAGAGGTCGGCGGCTTTGCCGCCGATGTAGCTATCCGAATAATTTTTTGTCGCGACATCCGTCGCGGCGCTGGGATCAGCCACATTGGTAATACGCTGACCATTAAAGCCGACCGCCGCCGCGGGATTGGAAACCATGTACTGGCTCGACGACCCATTCACCAAAGCATTGAGCTTCGTGTAGTTCGTGGCCGAAAAAATATTCTCCAAATTCGCTTGCGACAAATCGTTCGCGACATCGTCATGCACTTGCAAGAAGTCCGCAGGGCGTTTTCCTTGCAAGGTTTCAGCAACCACAGCATAAGCCGCAGCGGCGATCGGCACATCGGGATTCATTGCGACATAACCGCCGCCCAAATCATACTGCACGCGGATCACGCGGTTATCGCCATTCGCTAAAGTCGTGCCGCCCGTACAACCTGTCCAGCCACCCGCAACGACGCCGACGTTCTCGAAAACTTTCGAGGTCATGAGCGTCGGATTGCCGAGATCGATTAAGTTCGCAATGCTCGAACCCTTACCAAGTTCTAACGAAAATCCACCTTTGGTGTCGCTTAGGTCTTGGCCCGGATGTTCCTCGCTAAAGAGTAAGCACGTGCCGGCCTTGTCGTAAACTTCGAGTTTGAAGTTTACCGAACTACTGGTGATCGCAGCACCCGAGGCTGAAAACAACACGCCGCTGATGTTGAGGTGAGAAGGACCTTGTTGTGCGAGTGAACGTTGACCAATAAGCAAAGCCGCAGCGAAGAATAGTCCCCGCGCAAGTTTTTGAAACTTTTTGTGGTCACTCAACATCATTAAACGTCCTACAAATCCAGCGACCCATGGCTTATGGAGTAAAGCATTAAGGTCGCTTATTCTTTTCGGCGATTTATACGGATTTCATAAGGATTTCGTTTCAGTACGAAACGTTTCGTTTCAATGTTATCAAAATTTAAGCTTGGGTTACCAAACGATTTATTTGAGAATGTCATTGGCAGGTCTCGTATCTTGAGCCGTCTAATTCGCGGTTAAAATAGGCGAGTGAAATCAAGGCCGAACTTGCCCAGGAACATTGCTGTGTCGACAGCGCGGTGTACTCGGCATTCAGTACAGGTTTCCCACGCGCGACAAATGGCCGGTACTTGTCGCATTCGTTGAAGCGAAAGCATTCCTCGCTGATGGCGATATCAAAGATATTTGCGGAGCTTTCGGCCAAGTCGGGAGCATTATTCAGAGTCAGAATGAGCTCGCGGTCGTGCGCAGCGAAGGCCAAATACTGATTGTATTCCAGCTGGCTTTCCTTCGATAGATTGAAGCCCGAGTCATTATCGTAAGCATCGACATTATCAAAGTCGATCCCCTGGCATCCCTTGTCGCGTGCTAAATCCAGACGCTCCAGCATGATCGAGCGTACATTCGCAGAGCGTGTATCGAGCCAAGATTCTCCGCTGCCGCCGGCAACACGGTTTCCTTTGTCGCGAGCGGAAAAGCGATTCGCATCGGGCTGCCAGCTTTCAAAAGTTCCTGCAGATATCGAGCAGATCACGGTGTGGCCGGACTGTTTGAGTGATTGGATAGCCGTGCTATCGTTATCAAACATCTCAATAATGTATATGGATGCGGGCCGCGGCTGAAGAATTCCGGTGAGTTGGTAAAACCAAGAAATCACACCGGGCAAAGGAATCGCGGGAACCTCACTTTTATAGTTCTTTCCGGCATAAACGACTTCGTCTGCCGAGATCCGCAGTTCATCGCTGCTCAGATCGCGCGGCGCAATCGACCGGCAGTTCTCGCGGAAGAGAGTTCCGCTATTTGCGTCCTTCATCAAGATCCTTGATTCCACACGCGTGCCGTCCGCGCAGGCCGCGTTAATGATAAATGGCTTTCCGTCATAGGGCTGACCGCTGTTTGCGGCCTGAACTTTGAACTGTGATTTTGCACTCGGCGCGTAGTCGCAATTTTGAAAAGGGAGAAGAATGGCGAAGGTGATAATTGTTAGCAGTATTCGCTTGAGCATGTCCATTCTCCTCCTCTTAGTCTCGTGCATTTACGATAAATCCGGTCAAAAAAAATTAAGGACTGTTCCAATTTGAGCCGGTATTAAAGGCACGGATCAAACACCTTGCCGTTCAAATCGAGATTATAAAATACCGTCGAAAATCCGAGTTGCTTGGCCTTATCACAGGTGGCGCTCGAAAATTTCGTATACTCGGCATTGAGTACGGCCTTATTTTGCTTAACGAATGGGGAGTAAGCTTCGCATTCATTGTATTTAAAGCACTCCTCGACAACCGCGAAATCGAACTTGCTGACTAATGAATCCACGAGGTCGGTTGAGTTCTTCAAGGCGATGACCAGCCCCCGGGCGTGCGCCTGATCGGCAAGATATGAGTTGAACGAAATCTGATCTTGTTTAGTCAGGCCCAAGCCATTACCGTTCGAATAGCCATCAACGTTATCGGGCTCGACTCCGTCACAACCCTTGCTCTTCGCTTGATCCAAGCGCGCCGCCATAATCTGCCGCACGGTCGTGTTGCGGACATCGATCCATTTCTCTCCGGGCCAGCCGTCAACCTCGCTTCCCAGCGAAGCTGCGGGGAACATGTTCGCATCCGAGCGCCAGTCCTCGTATGTGCCGGCTGAGAAGTAGCAAATCACCTTGTGACCTGACTGTTTGAGAGACGCAAAAGTCGCGGCCGAAACATCGTAGAGGTCAATGTCGTAAACTTCGCTCGTACGGGCTATGTTTATGCTGCCTTGAAGTTGCCAGTACCAGTTTACTCCGGGAGTCAGGCTCATGCCGCTTATCGGAGGCGTGACCACCGGTGGAACCGTCACGACGGCCGGAGCTGGCGCAATGGGAGGAGGGACTGTCACGACTGGCGGAGTGGGCGTGGTCATGCCTTGGTCGAAAAGAGCCAAATAGTCCACGCTCAGATCATCCGCTCCGCGATCGCCAAGCAAACGCAGGGTCACAGATCCATTGTTTATAGCATTGGCGGGTAGGGTGAGCTGCAGCGCACGGGTGTTCACTCCCGATCCGGTCGAGCCGATATTTACGTAACTGCCGTCTGTCGTAAGCGCTTGGAAAACGAAAGTGTCAGCCGCGCGATGCTGTTTGATATTCGCTGAAAGCCCCAGCGACGAGGCCATTTTATTGACGGAGAACTTGAAAATCATATCTAGTTTCCCGGTGCGGTTGGTGTATAGAGCCACGGCCTTCCCGTCGCCGTTGACGGCCATGTTTTTTACCGAGCCTTCGCTGCTCCCTATTTTTACCGACATCGATTTTGCGGTAATGACGTCGGCTCCGGCCATCGAAGCCATAAGCGCAGAATAAAACATCAACGTGATCTTAAACATTTGGTCCCCCTTTTATTGCTTACCCGTAATCAGTGTCGCAAAAGTGCCAAGTGAAGCCGAGTGACACTTTTGGTGCGCATTTTAGGGGATGCATTCAGGAGCCGATAAGCCACGAAGAGGCTTGAACGGGAGTCTGAGTGGCGCAAACTGAGACGAAGTATTTTGAATTCGAGGCCATGGCCGATGCTTTGATTAAGGCAGGTCGCATCGGCGCCGTGATCAAAATGATACGCTCGCTGAACTTTGCGCGAGTGCCGAGGGATTTTCGGCAAAACCTCGCTAAGATCTGCCGCCGCGCCGGATTGATTGAGGAGGGCTTACGCCTTCTGTATCCGTTAATCCGCGACGAAGAGCCTCTTCAATATCCACCCACTGCCGGCGAAATTTGCGAGTACTCCGTATTACTCTCGCGTAACGGCTCCGTTGACGAGGCCTTAAGTCTTCTTGAAAAGGTGAATCCCGGTGAGGCGCCGGAAGCCATGCTGTATAGAGGATTTTGTCACGTGTCCAAATGGGATTATGCGCGAGCGGCGCAAGTCTTCGAGCAATACCTTGAATCAAACGCCGACGATTATGCCAAGCTCGTGGCACGAGTGAATTTAGCCTCGGCTTATCTTGCTCTGGAAAAATTCACTCAAGCCCAAGAGGAGATCCGCACGGCCATGACCGCGGCCAAAGTCCACCAGGCGGTGCGCTTGCAGGGAAATTTGCTTGAGCTGCGTGGACAGGGGCATATGCTGATGGGAAACTTTGAGCAAGCCCGCCGCGATCTTAATGAGGCGCAAAGCATTTTCGCGCAAAGCCCGAGCTACGATCAACTCTTGATTCAAAAATGGCTGGCGGTCATCGAAGCGCTCACTAATAATTCAGTTGCGCCCTTGATCCGCTTTCGCGCCGAGGCTGTTGAGCGAAAGCATTGGGAGAGCGTTCGCGATGCAGACCTGTTTTCGTTAAAAATAAAATTCGATTCCGAAAAGTACAACCATCTCATTTTTGGAACGCCCATGTCTTCTTATCGCGAGCGAATTTTAAATCATATTCAGCGTGCGCCGGGTTCTGAATTTTTATTAGGGCAAGGCGGAGGACGATGTTTGGATTTAAATACCGGTATGTTTGAAGATCCCGACGGGCTTAGTCCCGGAAAAAAGATTCACCAATTGCTCTTGATTCTTACTGAAGATTTTTATGCCCCGCTAACCCAGGCGGCCATTTATGCGAAACTTTATCCCGATGAATACTTCAATATTCACACTTCTCCGGCACGCGTCCGGCAAATCCTCAAGCGCTCACGCCGGTGGTTGGCCCAGCAAGGCCTTCCGGCAGTTATCTCACAAAACGATGGAGCCTATAGTTTTAAAATTCACGGTGCATTCGCTATCCGCTTACCCCTTGTGCGGGAAGTGATTAATCCCCACGAAGTGAATTGGACGAAACTGAAAAATCATTTTGCAAAGGAAGCACGCTTCGAGCAGCACCAAGCCTGCGAAAAACTCGGCATATCACGCAGCAATTTTCACCGTCTTGCGGATTGGGCGGAAAAGCAGAGTAGATTGCAAAAAATAGGACGCGGAAAGGCCACCGGCTACCGAATATTGAAAAGTGCGGCTTAGCCTTTGGATCTTCAGCGACCAACCTTTTTCATATGTTTTTCAAGCCAGCGCACGATGATTTCTATTGAAGCATGCTCTTTGATGACCGTCTCAATGAGGAAGGACTCGCCGTTGTCCGGATCAACGATTAATCGGAACCCATTCATTCGTAAAAAAATAGCCGTTGTGGCGAACGCGACCCGCTTGTTGCCGTCGATAAACGCATCGTTTTGAGTGAGGCTTTGAAGCAGTGCCGCCCCTTCAAGTGAGAGCGATTTGTAGTATCCCGTTTGCGGGCGCATAAGCGCGCTTTCGAGAAGCCCCAAATCCCGAACTCCGGCCTTGCCTCCGAAGCGCTCTAATAAATGCCCATGAAGTTCAAGCACTTCACTTAAAGTGGGATAAAGAGTCACCTTCATTTTGCAAGACGCTTAAGAAGCTCGGCGTGCTCATCGAGGACTTCATTCATGGCGCTACGAAAGGCGGGGCGGAGTTTAATCCTTCCCAAATATTCTGAAACGGCTTCTGAAACGATATTGGAGATACTGCGATCACTTTGATCGGCATATGAGCGAAGCTCTTTTAAAACTTTCTCATCGATCTGGGTGGCAAACTTCTTGGCCTTCATAAAAGGCAGTATTTCATGAAAATTCATGAAATGTCAAGAAACCCACTTGCTACTGATTCCAGCCGGAGTTGTGAAGGTGCGTGGGATATTATATAAAATAAGATACAAGGCCGGTTAAAACGCGCCTCAGAGGGTCGCGCCGAGAACCGTTCCCGTCACAGCCCAGGTCACAAAGGCGTTGCCATCGATATACCGGCCGGCCGCACCTCCCGCCGCGCCTGAGGTCGAAAAGCCCGTAGACCCGGCTCCTCCGGCCATGCCGAGGGCTCCGCCGCTTCCGCCATTGCCGGTGGAGCCGTCCCCATAACCGCTGGAACCGCCTCCTCCGGTGGTCGCCGTGCCGGCGCCGCCGGCGCCCGTGCACCCTCCGATCGCGGGTCCGCCCGGGCCCACCACGGCTCCCGCGCCGCCTCCACCGGAGCCACCCCAGCTGCAACCGGAAAACGCGCCACCGCCGCCGCCGCCGCCACCGCCACCCCCGCCGGCGATGGTTCCGTTGTTTTTGATCGACACATTGTAACGGGAGTAAACGGCAGTGCCGCCCGCGACGCCCGCGAAGGCCCAGGTGGGAGCGGTGCCGCCTCCGCGTTCGCCCGCGCCACCAGCGCCCTTGATGGTTCCATTGTTCGTCAGGGAAATGGTCGTTCCGGCGGGAAAGCCGGAGGGAATGGTGAAGGCGGGCGTCCCGGAGTCGGGTCCGCCGATCACTACTCCCGCATTCACGACGATGGTCAGCGTGAGCACGCTCGTTCCGTCCCAAACCGGAGAAGCATAGGCTGCGTTTTTCGCGTCATTGAAAACATTCCGACCGCTGTTGTCGCTGGCCGCGTAAGTGACGGTGACGACGCTTGTCTTCGCCCGACGGGAGTTAGCCATACGGAGGCCGAGAAACGCCGCCGCCTCATTTGTCGGATAAAAGCAAAGCAGGGCGAAGGCGATCACGCTTGGAAGAAAATGACGGTCTCGGCGTCTAAGCAATTTAGTTCTCCTTCCAAACCTGGCTTCCGTACCAAGTGGAGTCGCCTTGAATTTTCACGAATTGATAGATGGTGCGCTTGGAGGCCGTCGTGTTCACGGTCGGCATCGAGGCGCTGGAATCCCAGGCGATGGCATCGGCGCCCGGAGGAGCGAAGGCCAAAGTCCGACCGCCGACGCCGTCTTCCTGAACCCAAACGGTGAGGTTGTAGACCGTACCCGCCGTCGTCGGTCCCGCGGGGAGAGTGATCGTGGCGTTGCCGGTGAGTTGAACCCGAATGATATTTTGAGTCGTATCCGGAATCGAGTAGGCTCCGCTGACCGCTTGAACGCCTCCCGTGGTCTCGTAATAGCTTTTTCGCAAATTGGTGGATCCGTTGACGTCCAGCGCGGCCTGGGGTGTAGCCGTTCCTATCCCGACATTGCCGCTGGCTGTGACACGCAATCTTTCCGTGGGCCATTGTTGTCCGGAATCGGTGGTGCCAAAAATAATACTGGTAGGTGCCGATGTAGGCGTGAAGGCGCCCTCGGCTTTCGCGATAATAGTCGCTCCTTGTACCACGCCTTGTGACGTATTGCTGCCGCCCCAAAACTCATAGGACCCGAGATAGTCTCCGGATCCTAGAGCCGCGGAGGTCGTGGAGTTTCCGCGTAGGTTCGAAAAGCTAAGAACAGGACTTCCCGCCGTCGCGCCTGCATAGTTCGTGATTTCAAAACCCGGGTATTGGGCCGAGCTTGAACTTATATTTTTAACGACGGCGCGAACAGTTTCATTGGTCCCGCTGACTTGAAGCTTAGAGCTTGGAGTTGTCGTTCCGATGCCGACATTGCCGGATGGATCGATTCTCATTCTCTCGACAGAAGCGCCGTTGCGGAAAATATGCGAGCCGACACCGTTGACATCATAATAAATACTGGTGGGTGCCGCGATATTGGCTTGGGCGCCGCCGAGGGTACTGCTCATCGACATGTAAATCGATCCGGCGTTTGACGTGGCTTTGACCATCGCCAGTCCGCTTGCTCCGGCGTTGTTGTTGGTAATTTCAATGCGCTCGGCGCCGTTTGTCGAACGTGATAAATCTAAAAGATTCGCCGGAGTTGTCGTTCCGATGCCGATGTTGCCGGTGCCCGTTACACGAAGTCTTTCCCCATTATTAGCAACAATCGCGACATAGTCGGCGGTCTGACCACCGCTAGAGAGTGACTGGCCGGTCAAAGCAGAAGTTCCCGCTCCAAACGCGAAATTGTTTTGTGATATTACCGTGCCATATGAAAAAACCTGTCCAGTCACATAAAGGGACCCCGTAGGAAGGCTCCACGTTGGAGTGGCGGTTCCGATCGCGACCACTCCGTTAAAGCCGGTACCGTTGGCTGTGCCGGGAACCAAGGATATGTTGCCGCCATTCGTATTGCCGCTGGCAAAGCCATTCTGCGCGTAAACATTGACGCTCGATCCGCTTCCAGCCGCGGCCGTGCCGCCGCGAACGTCTAGGATACCAAGAGGCGTTGTCGTTCCGATCCCGACGTTACCGCTGGCATCGATGCGCATTCTCTCCGAGCCTGCGGTCGATAAGCCAAGTACATCGGAACCGTTGCCGAAAATCCCTGTATTGG
>CAZVOP010000096.1:0-8629 GCA_964628445.1 uncultured Pseudobdellovibrionaceae bacterium
CGGTTGCTCTAGAGCTAGGCTCCCCCCAAGCGGCCTGGTCCCCCTCCTTACCCTCCAGGTAGCTTTTTTTTTCTCTAAGCCTTAAACTTAAAACATGCCGATGATTCTTTTCTTTATTACCGCGTGCGCGGGTTGGGCCGCGCCCATGACGGTGATTCTCGATCCTGGACATGGTGGCGTGGATAAAGGTGCCGTTCGTGAAAGCCATAATGAATCCGACATTACCCTTAAGGTCGGACAAAAGGTTTTTGCCTTACTCAAGAAGGACAAACGCTTTCGCGCCTTTCTTACGCGTGCGAGCGATCACTCGATTTCGCTGATTGAACGCGCGCAAATCGCGAAAACAAAAAGGGCCGACCTCTTCGTCAGCATTCATGTCAACTCCAGCCCCGACGCCAAAGCCCATGGCGCCGAGTTTTATTTCCAAAACCAACTGCCGCCCGATGAGGAATCCATGTTCCTCGCCCACCGCGAAAACAGCGACGATCGCACCAGTGGCCCTATTCCTTATGACTTCCTCGAGAGAAATTCCTATCCCAGCGACGTGACTTCGCTCGTCGGCGACTTGTTGGACAATGACCGGGTCATGCGCAGCTCGCAACTCAGCAAATCGCTGAAGCTCGCATGGCGCGGATCGAAAAAAAGTAAGAACAACAGCGTCCGCCAAGCCCCGTTTTATGTTTTAAGCCGCATAACCACACCCAGCTCCTTGATCGAGCTCGGTTTTCTGACCAATGCCGCCGATCTTGCCGAGCTGACCAACTCTTCCGCGCAAAACCGCATGGCCGAAGATATTTACCGGGGCCTCCTGACTTACAAAGAATCGATGGACAAAACCGCCGCCGCCCCCTAAAACTTCGTCATGCGTCTCGACAATCGAAAAGCCAATGATCTCCGTAAGGTTTCCATCGTTCCCGAAGTCATCCGTCATGCCGAGGGCAGCGTGCAGATCGACATGGGACACACACGAGTAATTTGCACCGCCAGCGTGGATCCAATGGTTCCGAAGTGGTTGCAAGGAACCGGAACGGGCTGGGTGTCGGCTGAGTACGGAATGCTTCCGCGTTCGACTCACTCGCGCATCAACCGCGAAAAAGCGATGAACAGTGGGCGCACTCAAGAAATCTCACGCTTGATCGGACGCTCACTTCGCGCGGCCGTGGATTTGAAAGCTTTGGGCGAGAGACAAATTCAAATCGATTGCGATGTGATCCAGGCCGACGGGGGAACCCGCACCGCTTCGATCACCGGCGGCTTCGTGGCGCTGGCTTACGCGCTGAACTTTCTAAAAAACCAAGGCGCCTTTCCCGTGCTTCCGCTGAAGAATTATGTTTCGGCGATCAGCGTGGGCATTTTGAACAATAATATTTTGCTGGATCTCAACTACGAAGAAGACTCCGCCGCAGGCACCGACATGAATTTTGTTTTGACCTCGAAAGAAGAATTCGTCGAAGTGCAAGGCACGGCCGAAGGCGCGACCTTCAGCAAAGCGCAGATGGATGAGATGACCATTGCCGCCGTCGGCGGCTGCCATGAATTATTTAAGAAGCAATCGGAACTCATCGGCTCATTCTTTAAGCTGCCGGTGTAAACCCCATGGAACTCTGGATTTCGACCACCAACCAGGGAAAATTAAACGAGTTCAGAAATATTATGGGTTCCATCGCCGAATTGCACTCTGTGAGCGAACTCAAGTCCTACTCGGCACCTCCTGAAAATGGAAAAACCTTCACCGAGAACGCCCGCATTAAAGCCAAGACCTTAAAAGCCATCAAACCGGGCGTTTGGGTCCTCGCCGACGACAGTGGATTGGAAGTCGAAGGCCTCGGTGGTTTGCCGGGAATCCATTCCGCCCGCTACGCCGGCGAAAAGGCCAAAGACGCCGAAAATGTCGCAAAATTACTTAAAATGCTGCAAATCCGCTCACCGGGGAATCGCAAAGCCCTCTTCCGTTGCGCGCTTGTGGCCTACGATCCATCTGGCGCGGAATATGTCGTCGACGGTGTAGTGAATGGAACTATTTCTTCGAATGCGCGCGGCACCACGGGTTTCGGCTACGACCCTGTCTTTATTCCCGAAGGAAACGACAAAACATTCAGTGAGCTGGGAATCGCCGTTAAAAATCAAATCTCACACCGAGCCAAGGCTATTCGTGAGTTCATGGGTTTGCTACAACGATGAACTCAATGACACGAATGAAAATCTTCTCCGGAAATTCGAATTTGGATTTTGCACGCAGGGTCGCTCAGGCCGCAGGTGTGGAACTCGGCCACTGCAACATCGGCCGTTTTGCCGACGGTGAGATCCAAGTCGAGATTCACGAAAGTGTGCGCGGCTGCAACGTGTTCCTGATTCAAAGCACCAATCCGCCGGTGAATGAAAATTACATGGAATCATTTATTATGCTGGACGCTTTAAAGCGTGCCAGCGCCAACGAAATCACCCTGGTCATGCCATATTACGGTTATGCCCGTCAGGACCGCAAAGTCGCGCCGCGGGCGCCGATCTCCGCAAAATGCGTGGCCGATCTGCTGAAAACCGCCGGCGCCAATCGCCTTGTCGTGGTCGACCTCCACGCCTCGCAAATTCAAGGATTTTTTAACGGTCCCGTGGACCACCTTTTCGCCATTCCCACCTTAGCTCGCGCTTGGCGCGATCAAATGGGCTTTGGCGAGCAATATGTCGTGGTCAGCCCCGATGCCGGCGGAGTCGAGCGCGCCCGTGCCTTTGCCAAGCGCATCGAAAGCTCGATCGCCATCATCGATAAACGCCGTACCGGCCCCAATGAGGCCAAGGCATTGCATTTGATCGGCGATGTGAAGGGTAAAGTCGCCATTATTCTCGACGATATGATCGATACCGCAGGAACCTTGTGCCAGGCGGTTGACAGCCTGCTAAACAATGGGGCAAAAAAGGTGTTTGCGGTCGCGACCCATGCCGTTCTTTCGGGTCCCGCCTTCACCCGCTTGCAGGAATCTGGCGTGGAAAAGGTGTGGGTCACGGACACTATTCCGTTGAAGGACATGGTGGCGAAATCACCCAAGTTCCACGTTGTTTCCGTGGCGCCGGTGGTGGCCGAAGCGATTCGCCGAATTTATTCATTCGATTCAGTCAGCGCTCTTTTTGATAACTGACAAGTTCGATAACTAGGAAAGCTTTAGGAGAGAAGTATGTCGACTCAACAAAATCTGAAAATTGCAGCAGCAACGCGCCCCCCGGGCAAATCGACGGCACGCGGACTTCGCCTAGATCGCAATGTTCCTTGCGTAGTTTACGGACCGAAGACCAAAGCCACTTCGGTCTCCATTCCGATCAACGACGCCGTTAAATATTCGGCGCGCGCTTATGAAAACACGATTTTTACATTCGAATCGGCTGATTCTTCACTGAACGGTTTGAAAGTTCTGCGCAAGAGCTTGGACATTCACCCCGTTTCACGCCGCCCCATCCACATGGACTTCTTCGCACCCGATATGACGAAGAAAGTTCGCGTTAACGTGGAAGTCCGCATCAGCGGTAAGGCCGCAGGCACCGCCGAAGGCGGTTTGGTGAGCATGGTTCGCCGTGATGTGGAGATCGAATCCTTGCCGCTTGAGATTCCTGAGTTCTTCGAACTTGACGTGACCCCGCTCGGATTGAACGAGTCGATGCACGTTTCGGATATTCAATTTCCGTCGAACATCAAAGTTCTCACCAGCATGGACGAAACGATCGTTAGCTGCGCGGAAGTTAAAGAAGAAGTCATCGCCCCCGTTGCCGCAGCTGCCGATGCCGCCGCCCCCGGAGCCGCACCCGCCGCTGGTGGAGCCGCTGCCCCTGGAGCTGCGCCCGCCGCTGGTGCCGCACCGGCCGCCGACGACAAGAAAAAGTAATTTCTTCGGGCCTGGAGCCGCATGAAACTCATCGTAGGACTGGGTAACCCCGGTCCGAAATACCTCTTAACCCGACACAACGTCGGGTTTCTTTTTATAGATAGTTTCGCGCGTCTGCGCGCGGAAGGCAGTTCGTTTAAATCCGAGTTCAAAGCGGAAACGTTAAAAATCAAAGTCGGCGATGAGCATGTGATCCTCTGCAAGCCGCAGACTTTCATGAATCTCTCGGGCGAATCGGTGCAGCCGCTGATGAAGTTCTACAATATTTCGCCGGCCGATCTTTTGGTGGCCCATGACGAAGCGGACATTCCTTACTGCACGATCAAGTTTCAGCCGAAGCGCGGCCATGGCGGGCACAACGGCATTCGCAATATTCATCAAATGCTCGGCACCGATGAATATTCACGCCTAAGACTCGGAGTCGGAAGACCGCCGGCAGGCGTACCGATGGAAACCGCCGACTGGGTGCTTGCTCAATTTTCGAAAGACGAACAAATGACACTGCCGGATTTTTTATCAACGGCCGTTCAAGGTGCCGAGCTCTGGATCGCCAAAGGCTTGCAGGCCGCGGCGACCAAGTTCAACAGCAAAACTTAAAGGGAGAAGCAAAATGGGACTTAAATGTGGAATCGTAGGTCTGCCGAATGTGGGCAAAAGCACTCTCTTTAACGCTCTCACGGCAAGTAAGGCCGAAGCCGCCAACTATCCGTTCTGCACGATCGATCCCAACGTCGGCATTGTGACCGTTCCCGATGAACGCATGGCGCAGATTTCAGCTTATGTGAAGCCGCAGAATCAAGTTCCGACCGCGATGGAATTCGTCGATATCGCAGGCCTGGTCGCGGGCGCGAGCCAAGGCGAGGGTTTGGGCAATAAATTTTTGATGAACATTCGCGAAACCGACGCCATCGTGCATGTGGTGCGCTGCTTTGTTGATCCGAACGTGGTGCATGTCAGCGGTTCGGTGGATCCCATCCGCGATATCGATGTGATCAATACCGAGCTGATGCTCTCCGATCTGGACAGCGTGGAAAAACGCTTTAAGAAAAATGAGAAGCTGGCGAAGACTTCGAAAGACGCGAAGGTTTTGTCGGACTTTAGCATCACCAAAAAAGTTTACGAAGCTTTAAAAGAGGGCAAACCCGCCCGCATCGTCGAAGTCGCGGAAGACGAAGTGCAAATTTTAAAAGAGATGCACTTGCTTACCACCAAGCCGGTTTTGTACGTGTGCAACGTTTCCGAAGACGAATTCTTAGCCGGCAAAAGTGCGATGGCGGATTTGGTCGCTGAGCGCGCGAAGTCCGAAAACAATTTGTCGCTGCAGATCTGCTCGCAGATGGAGGCCGAGATCTCGCAGCTTGAGCCTTCCGAGCGCGGAGAGTTTTTGGCTTCGATGGGTATCAAAGAGCCCGGCCTTAACCGCTTGATCCGTGAGTCCTATCAACTTTTGCAATTGATCACTTATTTCACCGCGGGCGAAAAAGAAGTGCGCGCCTGGACCATTAAAAAAGGCACCAAAGCACCGGGTGCGGCCGGCGTGATTCACACCGATTTCGAGCGCGGCTTTATCCGTGCCGAGACTTATCACTTCGACGATTTGATGAAATTAAAAAGTGAAGCCGCGGTCAAAGAGGCCGGTAAATACCGTTCGGAAGGTAAAGAGTATCTCGTCAAAGACGGCGACATCATGCTCTTTCGTTTTAACGTTTAATTATTTTTTCTTTAACCAGTCGTTCGAAGCTTTTAGCGCGGCCTCGCAATCCGGCGCGATCGGTAGGCCTGTAAGCCCGCTTTCCGCTTGATTGCGCACCGGGCTTCCGACGTTGGAGCGCTGGCGCTTCCATTCCAATTGAATCGCGGCCAATTCATCCATCCAGCGCGCCGCCATTTGCTGGCTTGTTTTTCGCTGTTCAAAAGCTTTCGGATCGGAACTGGTTTCGGGTTCGCCGCGGATGACTTCGCGCGCGGTTCGGAATAATTCCTGGCTGATCTGTTGCCAAGCCGCTTTGGAGGCGGTGCGCACTTCGGGCGATGGATCCCTGGCCGCATTGTAGGCAAGGCGGGCCAGAGTTTTCCCAGCCGAGGAAATATTGAGATCGGCAGGATGAATATTAAAAAAATAAGCCCAATTTGCTGAAATAAAGTTCTCACGCAAGTACACCGCGGCCTCGAGGCGGTCCTTGGATTCGGGGCTATTCACCCCTTTTTCAAGCGAAGTGATGGGTTTCAACTCCGCGGCAAAAGCGGAGAAACACAAAAATAGAATTAAAAAACGGCTCATTTCGCGGCTCCGGTGCCAAAGCTCGGCATTCTATCGGCTTCACATTTTCGTAAAGCTTAAGATGAGGATAAGACTGCACATTCAGCGCCAAATCCGCTCGACGCAAGGCTTCTTGTGTTCGGGCCCTTGCCATCCCTCTTGCCGACGGCGGCCTGCATAGTATCGTTTATCCGGGGGGAATTTCATGAAAACATTCATCCGTGTATGTGCGGTGTTCTTTGCGGTCCATGGTGCTTCATCTTTCGCCGAAGTGCGCTCCATATTTAAAGGCCAAAACAGCGGGCTTAAGCGCATGACCTTCGGCCTTACCCCGCAACAAACGCAGAAAATTTTCGAACTCACTCAGGGCCAAGTGAATTTCGGTGACGTTTACTACGTCGACCATGTGCCTTCAAAAATTTCATTATTGAGTACGCAATCTGGATATACAGGAACGATTTATCCTGACATTCCACCCCCCGCACAACAAAAGCCAGCTCCCCTTTTTGGCGACCCCGAAATAGCCGATCAATGGTGGATCAAACAGTTGGGCGTACCCGAAGCCTGGAAAATGGCGAGCGGCCAAGGCGTCACGATCGCCGACTGCGATGCCGGC
This sequence comes from uncultured Pseudobdellovibrionaceae bacterium, assembly GCA_964628445.1. GTDB lineage: Bacteria > Bdellovibrionota > Bdellovibrionia > Bdellovibrionales > UBA1609 > JALHOQ01. Next base: position 6,749 of record CAZVOP010000096.1, read on the forward strand.
TATTATCACGACGAAAGCGACTTGCACTCCAACATGCTGATCGATCTGCGCTACGATTTAAGCAACAAGGACGAACCGCTGGCCGTGAACGACGGCGCGTTCACCTCGCACGGCACTTCGGTCGCGGCGATCATGGCCGGCGTGCTTGACGGCATCGGCACCAACGGCATCGCCTATAACGCGAAGGTCGTTCCGCTGCAAAATTTCAATTACGACACCAGCGATGATCTCGATAAAGAAGAAGCCACCGCTCAATGTGTTTTGCGCGCGATCAATACTCCTTCGGTCAACATTATCGTGCTTGAAAACCAAACTGAAAACGGTTCCTCGGAAACTTTCATCGGCACACGTGATGCCGTAAGGCTTGCGATCCAAGCCGGCATAACGGTCGTGGGCGCGGGCGGAAATTACGCCAAAGAATTGATTGAGGAACGGAAGGACGATACCGGATCCATCATCGTGGGAGCATTGAAGTTCACCGACTCGGCCCAAAGCTACAGCAATTTCGGAGACCGCGTGACCGTCGGCGCCTATGGCGAACACTTGCACACTCTTGCAAAGCCCAATGGACAGTTCGAAGATTTCGGCGGAACCAGCGGCGCCACCCCGCAAGTCGCGGCAACCGTGGCTTTGATGAAGGAAGTGAATCCGATGCTGACTCCCGCTCTCGCGCGCACGATATTGAGCGAAACCCGTGAGGTCAGTGAAGCCAACCGGAAGGCTGGTGGAAAATTACGCACCGATCTCGCCGTATTACGCGCGCGCGAGCTTTCCGGAAATATGATGGAGTGGAGCCGCAGCTGGCTGTTTCGCGAACAGTTGACGGCAATCTTAAGCATGAAGTGACGGGCCGTTTGACCTTGTGACGGAAAGCTACGCGTGTCTCCGAATGAACGGATTCTCGTTAAGCGCGCCCGCGCATCTGCGGATCAAAAGCATCCCGCAGGCCGTCGCCCAAAACGTTAAACGCAAGCATCGCGACGAAGATCGCAATCCCGGGCGAGATCATCAAGTGCGGATATGATTCCATCGAGCGCCATCCGTCGTTGGCCAAAACACCCCATGAAGAATATGGCGGTTGAAGCCCAAGGCCTAAGAAGCTCAGAAAACTTTCCGCCAAAATATTCGAGGGAATCTGGAAGGTCAGCATCACGATGATAGGGCCTAAGATATTAGGCAGAATATGCTGACCGACGATGCGTGTGCCGCCCGCGCCCATCGAGCGTGCCGCTTCGACGTAAGACATTTCCTTCACTTGCAGGACTTGGGCGCGCACCACGCGTGCTAAAGAAACCCAGCTCGTCAAAGACAAAGCCAGCAACATCGAGGTCAACGCTTTAAATTCCGGATTGTCGATGATGTTCACCGCATCGAAAACGAGCTTCACCAAAATCAACAGCACGATCGAGGGGATGGAATCCAAAATATCCACGAAGCGCATAAGCACGCTATCCACCCAGCCGCCAAACCAACCGGCCAGTGCGCCCACCCAGGTCCCGATCAACAAAGAAATCACGGCGGTCACCAACCCCACCGACATCGAAACACGCGCGCCATAAATCAAACGCGAAAGCATGTCGCGCCCCAAGCTGTCCGTACCCAACCAATAGGTGGCGTCAGGCGAAACCAAAACCTTATCCAAGAATTGTTCGTCGAAAGGAAACGGCGAAATCCACGGCGCCAGCACAGCGATCAGGCACAAGATCAAAATCAGCGCGCCGGAAACGAGCGCCACGGTGTTTTTGCGTAATTGTCCCCATGCTTGCTGGGTCAGGCTTTGGCCTTCAGTTTTTTTCTTCATCACATCTTCACTCGCGGATCAATCACGGCCATCAATAAGTCGGTCATCAAGTTGGCGACCACAAGAATCGCCGAAAACAC
>CAZVOP010000097.1:0-8570 GCA_964628445.1 uncultured Pseudobdellovibrionaceae bacterium
CTTGCGAAACATTTGTGTCATCGCCGTAGGTTCCAGCTGTCACGCCACTTGTGCCCATAACGGTGGCTATGGGTCGGCAAGTCCAACCGGTACCCTCGTAGCGTAAGACTTCATTCAGTGCACATGATGTAAACTTAAGATTATTACCGGTGGTGCCATCGGTCATGACGATACGGTTCACACCGATATTTGCACTATCGATTTTGTCTGACGTGATGCCGTCAATTTTGATCGTGGGGTCGGGATAAGTTCCTGCTAAGTCCCCGCCGGCAGCACCACCCGGTGCGGTTCCTGCAATTGTCACATTCGCTGCGGCAGTGATGCGGCCGTCGGCGCCGACGGTGAACGTCGGCACTTGTGTTGCGGATCCATAAGAGTTAGCGGTTACACCGCTCGTGGGTAACCAAGTGGCGTCAATTTTTCCAGCTGTTAGGTAAGCTTGCGTGATGGCATTGGTGCCATCCCAAACTTTCATCACATTGTCTTGCGAGTTGTACCAAGACGCACCTTTTTGCGCCGGCAATAGAGTCAGAACAAGTGCAGCTTCTTGCGTGTTATCAAAAGTTCCTAAGTTAAACACCATCTGCGGCGACATGGTGATGTGCCCAGTGGCTAAAATATTATTGCCGGCCATATCGATGGCACCAGACATCGTGCCACCGGCTAAAGGAAGCTTGGAGGAATCGATCGCGCTTGGAACGCCGGTTGTCCATTTTTGCGCGGTTTGATCCCAAATTAAAGTTTCACCGTTACCCATTGCCGGACCGATGGTTGAGAGGTCAGCGACTTTTCCGCCGATATAGCCGTCGGTGTACCCTTTAGTCGCGACATCCGTTGCCGCAGAGGGATCGGCGACATTGGTGATGCGCTGGCCATTGAAGCCGACGGCAGCCGCGGGATTGGAAACCATGTACTGACCGGAAGTTCCATTCACCAAAGCATCAAGCTTAGTGTAGTTCGCAGCCGAAAATATATTTTCTAAATTCGCTTGCGACAAATCGGTTGCCACATCGTCATGCACTTGCAGGAAATCCGCAGGACGTTTTCCTTGCAGGGTTTCCGCAACGATTGAATAAGCGGCCGCTGAAATCGGAACATCGGGATTCATCGCGACGTAGCCTGTGCCTAAATCGTACTGCACTCGGATCACACGGTTATCGCCATCGGCGAGAGTTGTTCCGCTCGAGCATCCGGTCCAGCCGCCGGCAACGACGCCCACGTTCTCAAAAACTTTCGAGGTCATAACTGTGGGATTGGCGAGATCGATCAAGTTGGCGACATTGGAACCTTTACCGACCTCTAAAGAGAATCCGCCTTTGCTGTTGCTCAAGTCTTGGCCGGGATGCTCTTCGCTAAAAAGCAGGCAAGCTCCGGTCTTATCGTAGATCTCGATTTTAAAATTGACGCTGGCATTGGTGATCGGTGAGCCGTTGGACTGAAATAAGCCGCCACTGACGTTGAGATTGGACGGGCCTTGCTGGGCGAGTGAATTTTCGCCAATAAATAAAGCTATCGCGAAGAGAAGTCTTCCCGACAGTTTTGTCAGTCCCGATTGTTTACTCGCAATCAACATACGTCCTTCAGATCGAGCGTGCTGCTTCCGCCCGGCTCACAAGATGCAAATCAACGCATGGGCTCATGCCCCTGCTGGCGCCTATTATCCATTTCGGTGGTCTAGGAGCTTCTCTTTAGGCCAAAGTCTCGTATTGAAACGGAATTTGTGAAGATGTTTAAAGAATTTTGAACCTGCGATAAACCCGGCTCAGTGTGAGACGTCGATGCGGGAATTCATTGTTTCTATCTAGTAGTATCGCGCGCCATCGGTGTAGCCGCCGGTCATTCCTTGATTTTGCCCACCCAGTATTAGGAACTCGGACCCTGTCCATACAAATGCCGTATCATTTCTCACGGAGAGTGTGCCTCCCGTATTCATCGGCCACCATTTGTCGCCAACGGGATCGTAATAAAATCCATCATTATATCCGGCGGTCGCCGTCTTTGTTTTATTAGCGCCTCCCCAAACCATGAATTGAACTCCGTTCCATACCACTGCGTGATAGGTGCGGGCCGAGGGGGCGCCAGTGGAGCTGACCGTTGTCCAACTATTGGTCACGGGATCAAAAAGATATCCGCCGTCGAGAGCATTGGTTACGTCATCTCCGCCGAATAAAAATATCTGACTTCCGTTATAGGCGTAATTTCGCCAGCACTCACGGGCAGAAGGGACGCCGGTTGAGCTGATCGTCGTCCAGGAATTTCCAGCCACGTTATAAATGGCCCCGGAGTTAAGGGCTGCTGCACTGTAATTTTCGCCGCCAAAAACAACAATATTTCCTCCCGCTCTACACATCATAAATGTGTCTCGCGCGACAGGAGCGTTGGTTGTTTGAATCGCCGCGGACCATGTGTTTGTGCCGGAGTTGAATTTAAATCCGTCGTTCTTATCCGAAGTCGCCCAATCGTATCCTCCCCAAACGAGCATGTCGCTGCCGGTGTAAACGGCGCCGGGATAGCAACGGCTGCTGGGCGGTGTGCCGGCCATTGTGGTCCAAGTGTTTAGAGCGGGGTTGTACATGGCTCCATCCGAAAGTGCGGTATGGAGATTAGAAGCCGTGGCTCCGCCCCAAACAATCATGTAAGTGCCATCCCAAACCGCCGAGTGGCCGAGACGCACGGAGGGCGCATTTGTAGTGCTCATGGTGGTCCATGTATTGGTCGCTAAAGTGTAAACAAATCCGTCTCCTAAAATTGTGTTCGATCCTGGTACTCTCCCTCCCCAAATCAAAAGCTGAGTGCCTGTCCAAACGTAAGCGGCATCATATCGTGCAGAAGGCGCGCCAGTTGCCGAGATGGCGTGCCAATAACGATTGCGTTTCCAGGCGGCTCCCGCATTAAACTGGGCGTTTGCAAAACGTGGAATGAGGCTGTTTGCGGCTGTTAAACCGGCGAGTTCCGCGCAATGATTTATAAATTCACGTCGTTTCATTTTACATTCCCGGAATCCAATTTACGTAAACATCGGAACCCATCACCATAAATGAGTAGAGCGTATGTTTACTGGCGGTGGTCGCGGTGTGATCGGGAGGCAGGTGAACGGTAAGTGAGCCGATGCCGGCGCCTGACCAGGCGGTAAATGAACAGGTTGAGGAAGTTATGCCTTGCACCACGAAGGAGTAGCTGCCGCCATCTTTCAGATTATTTAAAGTGAATGCCTGGCAATTTTGCGACGTGTACTGCAAATTTCCGGTCGCGAAATTGATAGTGGTGGTTAGGTTGGCTGTTGCTGGATTTGTTGCGAAAGCGCCCGCCACGTCCAGGCTTGCGCGCGGTGCTGTCGTTCCGATACCGACATTCCCGCTCGAAATAATGGTCATCTTCGCGGTGTTGCTCGGGCCGATCATCAAAGATCCGCCCAAGTTATTCGTGATGTTGTTACCGATGGCCACCGTCTGATCCGTGCCGATGGCGTTGTTGTAACCGAAAGCCGCGGATTGATTTCCGTTAACAACGTTGGTCAACCCAAAGGCATTGCTATACATGCCGGCAACGGTGTTGCCCTTTCCCATGGCGGCGCCGGGGCCGCCGGTAACCGAATTGCTGCCACCCATGGCCACGTCGTCCACGCTGTTTGCGCTGTTGGCCAGTCCCACGGCTACTGATCCGGCGAAACTTGTGTGGTTGTTGTAACCCATGGTCACCGTGGACATGCCGCCGGGGGTGTTGGCGCCTCCGACGGTCACGGTGCCGGAGGAGTGATCGTAAACGGTAAGTGCGCCGTCAATTTCCAAAGCCGAGACGGGTGTTGACGTCAGACCGATTCCGACTTTTCCGCCAGTGTAATAGATATTCGCGCCGCTCGTCGTCCATTGACTCGAACCGCCGCCTCCGCCGGCGCTGACCCACGCCGAGCCGTTGTAGAATTTCAAAGCGTTCGAAGCCGAAGAATCAATCGCGATATCGCCGGTGACAGGTGAGGCGGGAAGCGCGCTGGCTGCAACACGGATCGGACCCGCGACGTCAAGTAAACGCGCCGGCGTTGTCGTTCCGATACCGACATTTCCCGACGAGATAATACGCATCCTCTCCAAGCTATTGGTTTGAAGAATCACGTCGTTGGCAGAATTTGTTTTAAGAGTGAGGTTGCCGGCGTCACCCTTCACCGTGCCGCCGCCGGACATATCTATAACCGATCCGCTACCGGAGAAACGTAAACTATTCGTATAGCTTGCCGTGCCTAGTTGAATCCCCCTATTCGATAAGTTGAGTCCGCTGCTCGTGTTTTCAATATCTCCGCCGGTAATTGTTAAAGTGGATGTTGGCGACGTTGTTCCAATTCCGACCTTGCCTGTTTCCGAAATGCGCATTCGTTCGTTCGCAGGCATCACCGCTCCACCGGTCGTGAAGGTGATGGTGCCTGTGGACTTTGCGGCCTCAAGCGAAATTCCGTCCGAATTGGCATCGGAAGTTAGCGTTACACGGTTACGATAATAGCTCGATGGATAAGTCGAGCCTGCAGTCCAAAGTTTTCCGGCTGAGCCAATATCATTTGTCAAAGTGAAGCGTGCATTGCCGGACGGCGAGATATTTGTAAGCGAAATGTCGACGTTGCCGGATGCGACCGATTGATCTCGGCGTACGGCCAGGATTTCGGAGGGGCTTGAGGTTCCAATGCCTACTTTGCCCGTGGAGTCGACAAAGACGCCTTCATTGTCGCCGTCGCCGCTCAGATACTGACCGTTCAAGCGGATGTTCCCCGTCATCGGTACCGAGCCGTCGGCTTTGAAATCTCCCGAGCCGCCGCCGCCTGCGAGTGAAACCCATGCCGTACCGTTGTAGTATTTCAAAGTATTGGACGCGCCGGAATCGATGGCAATATCGCCTGCCGCGCCTGTCGGAAGCGCCGAAGGCTGAATGCGCATGGGACCGTTGACGTGCAGGAGGCTGGCAGGAGTTGTCGTCCCGATGCCGACATTCCCGTTTTTAAGAACCATGAGAGCGGTGGAGCGAGAGGCGCCGCCCGCTGTTCCGTTGCCGATCACAAAGAGCGGATCGGTCGTGACCCAAGAGGCCGCGGTTTCTGTTCCTTTCGGCATGTTGTAAGCGCCGAAGGTGGTCTGGGCATAGCTGTCAGCCGTCGTGTGAAAATTGGACGAGAAGGCATAGCTGCCTGCCGCCAAGTTATTAAAACCGCCACCGACGGTGGCATAGGCACCGCTGGCGGTATTACTGCCACCGCCACTCACCGTGGATGCATTGCCGGAGGCTGTACTGGCGTTACCGCCGCTGACGGTGGCGTAAGTGTTACTGGCCGAATTCGCGCCGCCGCCCGCAACGGTGGCTCCGCTGTTCGAGGCCGCGTTACCGCCGCCACCGCTCACAACGGAGTAAAGGCCGCTGGATGTGTTGTTGCCGCCACCGCTCAAGACCGCGTGATCGCCGCTAGCCACTTGCGAGGATGACATTCGGGACATCTGCCAGTCCACCCCGTTTGGCCCGCGTTTGTCTCCTCCGGCGGTCGTTCCGTCGGCGATTCCGGCAGTCAGGGCACCGGTGCCTTTGCTGATTAATGCAACGTCGACATTTGCCGCGGCGTTATTACCCGTCAAACTCACAACCGGTATCGCCGCATTTGGTGCGGCCGTAGTCACGGCCTCGGTGAAATTCGTAAGCGCTCCGCCTGCCGCAGGAGTTGTCCAAGTGGCGACACCATTTGCATCGGATGTAAGAACTTTACCGATGCCCTGATTCCCGTCGACGATCTTGAGGGTTGCGCCGGTCGTGCCGTCGATTTCCAATTTGGCACCCGGTGTTGTCGTCCCGATCCCGACATTGCCATTTTTCAGAATTTGCATCGCAGTCGAATAAACGCCGGATCCTGTACCGTTTCCGACGGTAAATATGGGGTCCGTCGGAACCCAACTTAGTGCGTTTTCTGTACCGGAAATCTTGTTGTAGGCTCCGACCGATGTCTGAAACCAGGCGGGCGCACGTGCACCGCTGCCGAGAGCGGTCGCGGATTCGCCCGCAGCCTCCGTGCCCACGCCGATCGCGATCGCACCGTTTCCGGACGAATATGCCCCGTTTCCAAGAGCGGCCGAGGCGAAACCTTCAGCGTAAGCTCCGACGCCAAGGGCGATTGAACTGTCGCCGTCCGCTTCGGCGGAGTCGCCGACGGCTGCGGACCATTGGCCGACCGATAGGGCGCCGTTACCGAGTGCGATGGAATTGTTGCCGCTGGCCTCGGCGCCATTTCCGGCGGCGACAGACCACGTGCCGGTGGCCCAAGATCCGCCAATTGCCGTCGCGCTATCGGCGTCAGCATACGCGCCATTGCCGATCGCGACCGAAGATGGTCCGCTGGCTTGCACGGTTTTTCCGAGCGCGATGGAAGCCGTTCCTATGTTTGCGTCATTCCATTCCGTACCGGTAACTTGTCCCGCGCGGAAAGCGGCTTTCGCAGGATACCAAATCAAGCGGGTCCCCGCACCATTCGTCGCGAGCGCGGCTCCGGACCCGATTGTTCCCGTGGCCAAGATGCCGCCATCGTTCGCGAGAGAGAGTTTGAATTCGGGAGTCGTGGTGCCGATCCCGACATTTCCTCCGGAAGGCGCAAGAATGATATTTCCTTTAACCGCATCCGAGGTGGAATCAAGAGTCAAATTTCCCGACGCGGTCGAATTGCCGTTGATCGTGTTGCCGCCCATTTTAAGAGCGCCGGTCATGGCGACCGAGCCATCTTTCATGAAATCGCCGTTTCCGGTGCCGGTACCCACGACTTGCCAAGCGCTGCCGTTGTAGTATTTCAAAGTATTGGACGCGCCTGAATCGATGGCAATATCGCCCGCGTTGGGACCAGATGGAAGCGCCGTCGGTGCGATGCGAATCGGACCGTTAACGTGCAACAGGCGAGTGGCAAATGCGCCGCTAGCTAAGCCGATCCCGACGTTACCCGAGGGCTGGATCGACATTCTCTTCGCGACGGTCGTGCCGTCGTTGGTGGAGAAATCCAAATATGTAGGCGTGGAACCCAGGGCCCAGCCGGCGACATCGGTGGATGCCGAGATCATCGCGCCGATTTTGTAAGCCGATACGCCGTCGTATCCCGACATTTTGATTCCGCCGATGATATTATTTGTTCCGACGATGGCTTTCGACGCTCGAGTGCCGTCCGCCCTTTGCAGATTGATCATCGAGGCCATCGGAGAGTTTGTATAGGTCGTTACCAGAAGTTTGTCGCCCGCGGCTTCCGACTGAAGTTCCAGCGGAGCGGCGGCGGCCGTCGTTCCGATACCGACATTCCCGCCGGTCGGTTGCAACAACACATACCCTTTAGTTGCATTCGAAGTCGATTCGAGAGTGAGGTTTGCTGACGCCGTGGTATTACCCAACACAGAATTTCCACCGGCGTTGAAGTTACCGGTCATGGCCACCGAGCCGTCTTTCATGAAATCGCCGGACGCCGTCGATGTGCCGACAGTTTGCCAAGCTGAGCCGTCATAGAATTTCAATACATTCGCCGCTCCGGAGTCGAAGGCCAAGTCACCGGCTGCGGGCGAACCCGGCAAAGTGGTTGGTGTGATGCGAATCGGTCCCGCAACATCAAGCAGGCGGGCGGGCGTTGTCGTGCCGATGCCGACATTTCCCGAAGCATTGACTCGCAGGCGTTCGTTGCCAGCTGTCGATATAGCCAGTGTGTCTGCAGCTGCCTGGAATATTCCTGTGTCTTGATCCCCATTGTAGGAGTAACTGGGAAATGCGGCGCTGCCGCTGTTTTCTCTCATTGGCTGGTATGCTTTTATTTCATCGGCATGAAATTCGGCGATATAGGCGGAATTCACCAGTAGGGCGATCAAACCGGCAGGATCGTTTTGATGGATCTCAAAAAATCCAGACCCCGTCCTTAATACGGATCCGTTCGCAACATCGTCTTGATTGCTAAATTGCACCACATCGGCCACCGCCGAAGGAGAGTTTATATGAAGAAGTGAGCCGGGATTTGAAGTTCCGATCCCGACCTTACCCGCGGCATCGATTGTCATTTTGTTCACATTGTTCGTTTTGAAGTTCAACGCAAAGTTATCATTTGTTCCGATGGAGATTGCGGCCCCGCGAGTGTTGCCGCCGTCTAATATATAGCCCGTACCGAGCGCCGTGTTCACATTTACGCAAGCCCAGCCGGTTCCGCTCCACTGCATGATCTGTGTTCCGGTGCATTCGAACGGAACGAGCGTAGCCCCGCTCGAGTTATCGGTCGCGACAAGGCGATTGACGCCGGGGTTAGCGAAAAGTTTCGGAGTAGTGATCGCACCGGTGTTGATGGTCGGGTTTGGATAGCTGCCGGTGAGATCTCCACCAGCGGCGCCACCCGAAGATCCATCATTATCCGCTCCGCAAATCCAGTGCGAGTTGGTGTTGTCCCATTTCATCACTTGGCCGTCGGCACAGGCGACGTCGTTGGGTTTGTATGTGAAGTATTTCGCAGCGGCGCTAATTAATTTATCGATCGACATGCCGGTGATCTTGGCGTCGGTGACGTTGTTGTCGGCGATCTTTGCGGTGGTGATCGCATT
>CAZVOP010000098.1:0-4363 GCA_964628445.1 uncultured Pseudobdellovibrionaceae bacterium
GTCGTTCGACCGTTCATGCGCTGGATTACCGACAGCTTCCAGGACACGGTCGAAGATATGTTGCCGAAAACGATCGAAGAACTTGAAGAGCTTCAGAGTGTCGACAATTCCTTGCCGGGCATGAGCGGTGCTTTGCCGGTGCTTGAGGAGTCGCTCGACCCCGATAAGGCGGAGAGCGAATTGCTTAAAGAACGCATCATGAATTTGATGGAACTTGATACCGAAAAAGCCGCCGGCGCATTCAGCTTATGGCTGTCACGGAGAGACGCATGATACCAGTTCGCCTAAACCGGCTTGATAACGTTAAGTATGAAGATCTGCGCGGCTTTGAAAAGGCCGCGATCCTCATGAATTATCTGGGCCCCGAAGCGGCCAAGCGGTTATTTAAATTTGTCGATGACGGCGATATCCGCAAACTTCTCGGCGTGATGCAAAAGTACCGCATTGTGCCTGTCGAAGTGACGAAGCGCGTGCTTGAGGAATACTACGAGTTGGTGAGCGAATCCGCGGAATACATTTTCTCGGAAAACAGCACCAGCAAGGACACCGTTGTCGAAGCGGTCGGTGAAGAACGCGCGCGCGGAATCTTGGGTCACTTATCGGCGGCAAGCCCCGCGGCCCGTAACCTTGAGAGCTTGGAACTGGTCGACGCGAAATCTCTCTCTAACTTTTTGATCAACGAACACCCGCAGACCATTGCCGTCATCTTGGCCCACTTGGAGCCTGAGAAAAAAGGCGAGGTTCTTAAGCGTTTGCCGGAATCTTTGCAAGCCGAAGTCGTTTTGCGTTTAAGCAACTTAGACCACGTCGCGCCGGAGCTGATCGCCGAAGTCGACCGTGTTTTGAAACAAGAATTGTCCACCCTCGGCACCGTGGAGCAAGCTTCGCTGGGCGGAGTTCAGCCGGTGGCCGAAATGCTCAACGTCATGGATAAAAATACCGAGACCGCGATCATGTCGCGCATCGAGGAAAAAGATCCGATCCTGGCGGAAGAGATCAGAAAACTCATGTTCGTGTTCGAGGATATTACCAAGATCGACGACAAAGGAATTCAGACTTTGCTCAAAGAAGTTCCGAACGACAAACTCTTGTTGGCGCTCAAAACCGCAAACGAAGAGATTCGCGCCAAGATCTTCAAGAATATTTCGCAACGTGCGGCGAAGCTGCTGCAGGAAGATTTGCAGAACTTGGGCCCGGCTCGCCTCAGCGATGTCGAATCCGCACAGGTCGAAATCGTCAACGTGGCACGCCGTCTCGAACAAGAGGGCAAGATCCTCATTGCTCGTGGTGGATCTGAAGATGCGCTTGTTTAAGGATTTGGTTTCTGGGGGATTGAATGTCGCTTGAAAAGGGAATTATCAAAGCGGACAATGCCGGGGCTTCCGCGTTTGAGTACAAACCGCGTGAGCTGAGCGCAGGCACCAGCAGCGTTGCGACGTCCTTCGTGAACGAAGACTCATTTATCTCAAAAGATTTTAAAATTTCGGATTTGGTCGCGCAACAGGCGGGAATTTCGCAATTGGCCGACGAGGCCCACCAAGACCGCATCAATACTTTGGTTCTTGAGCGGCTAAAAGAGGTTCAAGAAAAGGCCTATCATGAAGGTTACCAACTCGGTTTGACTGAAGGGACCGAAAAAGCATTTCAAGGCGCCAAAGTCGATTTGACCGCGCGCATGCAGGCGATGGAGACGCTTCTTAAGAGCATCGAGGAACTCAAAGGCCAGTTGCTGATCGATAATGAAGCGAACCTTATTCGTCTTCTTTTTTTGGTGGCAAAAAAAATGGCCCTGCGCGATCTCGAGGATAACCGCGGCGCTGTGTGGGAAATTTTGCAGAATGTGGTCGGCGAAATTCAGCATGACGAGCGCATGGTCGTCAGTCTCAGTAGCGAGGATTTAAAATTTTTGGAGTCCTTGCAGGAGAAAAGCGGTCACAAGATCGAATCTCTTCAGCGCATCAAATTCGTCCCCGACGAATCGATTCAATCCGGCGGTTGCATGATCGAGAGTGAATTCGGCACCGTAGACGCCACCCTCGAAGAGCGCGTTGACCGTACATGGGCCACGCTACAGGCGCGCATTCCGCACCGAACCCAAGATAAAAAAGAAGAATAATGGAATCCTTAAACCTTAACAAATATGAGCGCGTTTTAGAAACCGCTCAGTTGACCCGCGACATCGGCAAAGTGACTCATGTCACCGGTTTTTTGATCAGCGGTTTTATTCCCGAAGTCTCGGTGGGCAGCGTTTGCGAAATTTTTCCGAATTCGGGTGCGCCGAGCTTCTTAAGCGAAGTGGTCGGTTTTCGTGACCGCGAGGTTTTGTTGATGCCGCTTGGGGAAATGCGCGGTTTGGGATTGGGCTCGACCATTCTTGTGCGCCGTAATTTAGCGACGGTGGCATTGGGCAAAGAATTGCTCGGCCGCGTGGTCAACGGACTTGGTGAGCCGATTGACGGCAAGGGTGACTTATTTCTTAGTGACGAAGCGCCGCTTTACAGCGAAGCGGGTAACCCTCTTGATCGGCCGCCCATTCGCGAAACCTTAAGCCTCGGGGTACGCAGCATCGATTCCCTCGTCACGCTTGGCAAAGGCCAACGTGTGGGCATTATGGCCGGTTCGGGTGTCGGTAAGTCGGTTCTTATGGGGATGATGGCTAGGAATTCATCTGCTGACGTCAACGTCATCGCGATGGTCGGTGAGCGGGGACGTGAAGTGCGCGAGTTCGTCGAGCACACCTTGGGACCGGAAGGTTTAAAAAAATCCGTTCTGGTGGTGGCGACGAGTGACCAATCCGCGCTGGTCCGCGCGCGTGCGGCTTTCGTGGCGACGACGATCGCCGAATATTTTTGTGGGCAAGGAAAAGACGTTTTGATGATTATGGACTCGGTGACCCGCTTCGCGATGGCGCAAAGGGAAATCGGATTGAACGTGGGCGAGCCCCCGGCGACAAAAGGTTACACTCCCTCGGCTTTCGCATTGTTGCCCAAGCTTCTCGAGCGTGCGGGAAACTTCGAAGGCAAAGGCAGCATTACCGGCCTCTATACGGTTCTTGTCGAAGGCGATGACATGAACGATCCGATCGGGGATGCCGTACGCTCGATCGTTGACGGACACATCGTGCTTTCACGAAATCTGGCGCACAAGGGCCATTTTCCCGCCGTCGATGTTTTGCAAAGCACCTCGCGCGTTATGCGTAACGTGGTTTCGGAGGCGCACTATAAGCAGGCCATGAAAGTGCGCGAGATGATGGCCGTATACAAGGAAGCCGAAGATTTGATCAATATCGGGGCTTACAAGACGGGTACCAGCGCCAAAATCGATCAATCAATTCGTCTCGAAGAGCCGATCACACAGATGCTCAAACAATCCGTGGAGATCGATTCGAATTTCCAAGAGGCCGAACAAATGTTGATGAGGCTTGAGTAATGGCCTTTAAATTTTCGCTTGAAACCGTATTGAAGCACCGCAAACGCCTGGAAGAGGCCGCGCAAAGAGAGTTTGTCGAAGCGCAGGCCGCGGTCGATGAGTGTTTACGTAAAATCGAAATGATGTATCAGCGCTCGGACGAAGTGCGCGACGACATCCTGACGGCACAAGTGCAGGGCTCAAGCGCCAAAGTGAACGAGATCCGCGAAATGGAAATTTTTTTGGGCGGTCAGAAGATCCGCATCGAAACTTTGCGCCAGCACGCGCGCCAGCTGTTGGTCATCGCCGAAGAGAAGCAAGAGGCGCTGATCGCCGCGGCCCAAGACAAGAAAACGCTGGTAAAACTAAAAGAGAAACGCAAATTGGAATATGAGGCTTGGCTCAAACAAATCGAAGCCAAAGAGCTCGACGATATGACCATGGTTCGTCACGGCTGGGGGAAGAGATGAAAAACGGATACCAACAATTCTTTAAGAAGGCGAGCGAAGTGCGTAGACAAGAAACTCCTAGCCATGAGGCTCGCATCCGCTCCTCGCTAAAAATGAACCGCCGTAAGAAAAGCCCGTTCCCATGGAGGGCTTTAGCCGGGCTGGCTTTCAGCCTGGGTTGTGTGGGGTTTTATCTCGTTAAGCCCGATTTCGTCGAGAATCTTGCCAGCCGCATCGAGGTGAACGCGATCGGCGGAGCTTCCGCCAGCGAAAAGCAACCGGCAGAAAAAGCCGCCGGCAATACCGGGAATCAGGAAAAAGCTGCCGCCGGTCGTGAAGGCGCCAATCCTGACAAAGGACCGGAGGCGAAATCCTCAGTTCCGGAGGATCTAAGTCATTTCGAGAAGTTGAAACAGCGCAAAGATGAACTTGATGCGCGCGAAAAAGAGTTGGGCCAGTTGGAAGAGGAATTGCAAAGACAGAAAGTAGAGCTCGACAAAAGGATC
>CAZVOP010000098.1:4373-8366 GCA_964628445.1 uncultured Pseudobdellovibrionaceae bacterium
TCACGCAACTGGAAGACATGCGAAACCAGATTGCCCAGATCCTGAAAGATCGAGTCGAGATAGACCAGGAGAAGGTGACGAAGTTGGTGGATCTGTACTCGAACATGAAACCTAAGCAAGCGGCGGATGTGATCGGCTCGATCAACGAAGACCTTGCGGTGGAAGTGTTGGCGAAAATGAAAAAGAAAAACGCCGCCGAGATCATGAACCTGTTGTCGCCTGATAAAGCACGCGCGCTGTCCGAGAAATACACCGGATACCGCCGCAAGATGGAAGAACCGAAAGGGTAGTGAGCTAGTGAAGTTAGCGGGACTTGGCAATAACTTAGGACTAAAGCTGTCGGCGCCCAAAGCGCGTGACGCTAAATCCTTATCTTCGGAGAAGAGTCCATCTTCATTCGAAGATTCATTGGGCGTAGCGAAGTCCGATGCCAAGCCCATGGAACCGAAGGCCGGCGAAAAAACTCCTTTAAAAGATAAAGCTGCATCTGAGCCTAAAGAACTCAATGTATCGGCCGATGAATCGGACCTGCAGTCGGAATCTATCCCCGGCCAAGCCTCGGCGCCGTCATTGAACGGGCCGATCCAAGACCGCGTGTTGAATGCGAACCCCGTGGATCCCGTAATCACTGGATCGCTGTTAAAACAGCCGGCCGCGAAAACGCAAGATGAAGGCGTCGACTCTCTTACCCGCCGCGTGGTGTGGAATGATTTCTTGCGCAAAATGAAAGACGATCTTGGCGTTGACGCCGAGGATGTTCTGAAAGCCTTCGCCTCGCTGACCGACGAAGAACTTGCGCAGCCTCCGCAAGAGACCGTGAATTCCGTCGTCAGCGCGCTTGGACTGGATAACGGCCAGTCGGCCTTAGCGCGCCAATACTTCACGGAACTCGTCGATAAAACAAAATCCAAATCGATGGGCGAAGAGCTTGAAACATCAGGCCGTCAAATTAATCTGACTCTGATGTCGCAGCGGGAGATGCAGCGCAAATCGCTCGCCAAATCCCTCGATGCAATGAACAAAAATTTCTTCATGAAGAATCCGCAAGCGGCTAAGGCGCTTGCGCAAGTTCAGGAGCAAGGACCCACGCAGGAACAAAGGGGTGATAAAGCTTCATTGATCGTTCCTGAAGGAATGATTCCTGCGGGTTCAGCTTCTTTTGCTTCGCCGATGGAAGGCTTGAATGCTCCGGCCTTGCCCATCCCCGCGCCTGCGCCGGGCTCCCCGATGGCGGCGCTTGATAAACTCAACGCAAAACCGAAGGCGCTTAAGGGACAGGAAAATACGGTCGACGAAATGGTCCGCCAATTTCTTTCTCCGCAGGCGAAGCTTGAGACTTTGAAAGCCGGCGAGATGACCGCGGCACCGATGGCGGCATTGCCCACGGCCGCGCCTGCGGTTGTGCACGAAGCGGCGGCGCATGCACCGAATGCGGCGGCGGCCTTGGCCACCAATGCGGTTCCCGTGGACGGACTTAAAGGAATCTTACAAGACCTCGCCGGATCGGGAGACTCCTCCGATGACGACGGCGATGGCGAGTACACGTCCGATGCTTCCTATTTAAATCAAGCTTTAGGCAATCAGGATCATTTGAAAGCGGGCAAAGCTCAAGGCGCCGAATTCCAGGGCGAGTTGGCCAAGGCCGGTGCTCCGCAGCCGATGACCGTTCCCGAACTCGTCGATAAAGCGCAGATCATGCTTCACGACGGCGGCGGCGAAATGAAAGTCACCATGAGCCCGGACGGCTTAGGTGAAGTCGCCATGCGCGTGAGCGTGAGCGACGGCAAAGTCCAAGTTCAGATGATCACGGAGAGTGATGAAGCAAAGCGTTTGATTGAACGCCACATGGGCGAATTGAAAACGCAGCTGACATCGAACAACTTGCACGTCGACAACATCAAGATCGACACCGCCTCCAATTTGGGCAAACAGTTGGAACAACAGTACCACGACGCCCAACGACAGATGGCCCATCAAACTCTTGAACAGTTTCGGCAGGACCAGCAAGGATGGCGCCGCAGTTTCTTCGAAGTGCCCAGCGCCAAACGGTATAAAGGCCAAAATGAAGGATTGCGTGACGTTCATGCGCCCTCATCGGCTTCAACGGCCTCACGCAATAAGGGCGGGAACCGCCGCTTGGACTTAGTAGCTTAAAGGAAAATAAATGATAAGCGTTAAAGGCGGAACACAAACATGGTCGACGGCGAAGCAAGAGTCTTCGCTCCGTGGCGACGGGAATCAGACGTTAAGCGCCAGCGACAAAGAAAAATACTTTCAAGACGAATCGATCGGCGACACGCTCAATAAGGTGGCTGACCCGAACTACGTCGACGACAGTAAAAAAATGCGCACCACGGGCAATAACCAGCTCGGTAAAGACGCCTTCATGACTTTGTTGCTGACCCAAATGAAAAACCAAGATCCGACAAATCCGCTGAAGTCCCATGAAATGGCGGCGCAGCTGGCGCAATTCACGCAGCTCGAAAAATTGAACAACATCAATGAGGGAATCGTTTCGTTACGCAAAGACAACGAGCCTTCGCACAATTTCCAAGCTTTGGCCTTTATCGGTAAGACCATCACGACCGACAACTCCAAAGTCAGCCGCCTCGATGCGGACGCGACTCATCAAGTGCGGTTCAATTTGCCGGCCGACTCACAAATAACCAAAATGGCCGTCAAGGACGCCGCGGGCAATGTCGTACGCAATCTCGAATTTAAAAATCTAAAGACGGGCAAGAACGAAGTCGAATGGAACGGCATGACCGAAGAAGGCGCAAAGGCTCCCGTCGGCGAATACACCGTGGCTGTCACCGCGACCGGCAGCAACGGGCGCGGCCTTGCCGTGGAAATGAAAACCGAAGGCGTGATCAGCGGAGTGAACTTCACCCCGCACGGCCCGCAGTTGATGGTCGGTAAACAAATTGTGAATATGGCCGACGTGAAATCGATCACTGAAAGCGCCGCGCAGCCGGACATGGGAACGCTCAGTGCGCCGAACGCGCAGATGATGCAACAGCTTCAGCAGCAGATGTCGCAAGCTCAAGGCGGCGGCTCTCCTGTAAATTCGAAGATGATGGCGCTTCCGCATGAAAGTCCAAAAAAAGCCGAGGTCAAACCGGAAAGTAAGGAAGCAAACGCAAAGCGTGCTAGATTAAGTAAAGGTGACTTGAATGATGCGGCGATGGCTCAGGGCCTCATCAACAGCTTGAATAAAAACGGAGCCAAAGCGGGAATGGGATAGTGAAAGACGTCAGCAGCAACTTCTCACAGATTAGGAATGTACCGAGTGCTCTCGAGCAAACTCGCACATCGAATAATCGCGGCGGAGATGTTGCGGGCTCACTCTTTAAAGATCAGCTTGCCGCTTTACAAGATACGATGGCTCCGACTCTCGGCGCGAAACCCGCCCAGGTTTCCGCGCTCAAATTTTCGAACCATGCGATTGACCGCATGCAGGCAAGAGGAATTCGTTTTTCGCCCGAGGATATGGCGAAATTCGAAAGTGCGATGGGCAAGGCCGAAGCGAAAGGCGCGAAGAACACTCTTCTTTTGAGCGACGCCGCGGCGATGATTGTGAATATTAAAGATAAGACGGTCGTGACGGTGATGGATAAATCGAACTTGAAAGAGAACGTTTTTACCAACATCGACTCGACGGTTATGGTTTAAGCCGGCTGGCGTGTTAGTGCGCTAATCGGTTGGTTTTAGAAACGAACGGGCTGGTCCTCTTTGAGGGGGCCCTTCAATTATACCCGCCACATCACGGATGATGTGACGGCATAAGACATGGAGGTCTTAAATGGGAGTTCTCTCTTCTCTCTATACCGGTGTATCCGGCTTAGCAGCACAAGGTGAAGCGTTAGGCGTCATCGGCGATAACATCGCGAATGCCAACACAACTGGTTTTAAGGCGTCACGCGCCGAATTCCAGGATATCGTCGCCAAATCCCTCAAAGGGATTCTTGGTGGTAACCAGATTGGTCGCGGGGT
>CAZVOP010000099.1:0-8351 GCA_964628445.1 uncultured Pseudobdellovibrionaceae bacterium
CAAATGACACAACAAACTTGCGTTGTCTGTGTTGGGCTCACAATAAATTAATGGCAGAGAAAATATTGGGGGAAAAGAGAGCTCATCGCTGGCGAGATAATCATCGATGACGCGGAACCAAGCCCCCGGCCCCAGCCGACGGTAATTAACTCGGCGCGAACTGCACGCTCGAAATCTTCTCGATAAAATAGCGCTTCGCTTTAACATCATCGCCGGAACTTTCGGTCGCCACTAAAAAATCGCCGTCGGGTTGTCGAACCAAACCTTGCGGGAAAACCCGGCGCGGCTCTCCCGGGCGAGAACCTGCGTCGTAAACCATGATGACTTCACGCTTGTCGCGCAGGGCGCGAACTAGAGTGCGTAAATGATCGCGCTCGATCAAGGCCTCGATCGAAAAACGCGACCACGGCAGCATCACGTTTTGAATGCCGAAAATATCCGAGACTTTGGCCTCTAATCCCAGCTTCTCGAAATACTTTAAAGCCACGCCCAAGCAGGTCTTGGCGTCATCCAAAGCCCGATGGGCCGCGCCCGCCTCCAAACCGAAATGTTCGGCCAATGTTTTCAGGCGATGATTGGTCACCGAGGAGTTCAAATTGCGACTCAGCAAACTGGTGCAAAAGCCCGGAAGCCCAGGCAGCGGCAAACCCGCCAGCTCAAACTCCCAGGTCAAAAATCCCATATCAAACGGCGCATGGTGGGCGACGACGAAACTGTCTTTGATAAAGGCGTGAAATTCACCGAGCTTTTCCGCTAAACGGGGTGAGCCTTCGACCATCTCGTTGGTGATGTTGTGAATGGCGATGACTTCGCTCGACATTAAAGAGGAGGGCTTGAGCAAGGTCTGATAGACCTCGATCACTTGGCCACCTTGCCACTTCACCGCCGCCATCTCGCAGATCTCGGCATCCAAGGGGTACTTGCCCGTGGTCTCGAGATCGATCGCGACGATCGGTATTTCCATCCAAGTCTTTTTAAAGATTTCCACGAAACTTTATAGCCTGGGAGCGCGACCGTGTACAGCCCCGCCCAAACAATTACTTCTTAGATTTAACTTCGCGCGGTTTCTTCGTGGTCATTTTGTTGACGAAGTTATTGTAAACGTTCATCGACTGATCGTCCTTACCCAAGACGCTGCTGAGTTTGCGCGGTTTGGATCCATCGGACTTCAATTCCTTCTGTTTGATCTGCACGCGGATGTAGCCCTCTTCGGGGCGGCCGTCGGAGCGGCGCTCGCCGGGCTTCACTTCGGTGCGCTGGTGGAGCGACACAGATTGATGCTCGAGCTTTGAATTCATTTGCGAAAGAACCATGTCGAGACGTTTCGACGCGACTTTCTCGGCCAAGCTCTCGCTTTGGTCCTTCACGCTGTTCGTGTAAACGCGCGAATCCATAAGAATGTCCGCGTCTTCGAGGCCCGCGGTGAATTTCGATAAACGATCCATAATCGTCGCGAACTGAGCTTTGGGGTTTGCGGTGCCGTCTTCGAACAGCTTCGATTCCGGAAACTTCATTTCGATCGTGTCGCCTTGCACTTCCATGCCGGAGGCGAAATCGCCGAGCTCTTCGGTTAAAATCGACATCACTATATTTTTAGAGCCCATCTCCAAAAAGTTCGGAGTGTAATCCATCGGCTGCATAAAATCCTGCAGCACTTTCAACGGTTCATTCACCAGATCAAGGAATAGTTTCTCCAATGTCAGCTCGACGCCGAAATTCGAGAAGTTGTATTCGATAATAGAGGGAGTGGAGAAGTAATCGGAAACGTTCTTCTTCACTTCCGGAGTTTGGTTGAGCAGCCACATCAACAAAAAGAACGCCATCATCGCCGTCATAAAGTCGGCGAATGCCACTTTCCAAGATCCGCCGTGCGCACCCGCTGCGGCGATCGTGATTTTTTTAATGACGATAATCGGTTCTTTTTCAGCCATAATTAAGCTGCCTTACCTTTTGCTTCCTTAGTCGCCGTATCCATTTCTTCGAACGAGGGACGCTCACTCGGAAAAATCGTGCGCCGGGCGAACTCAACGCACACCAACGGAGGAGCCCCACGCTGCAAAGCCACCAAAGCGGCCTTGATCACCATCAAATAGCGGCCTTCCGCGGCGATATCATTGCTCATCTTAAGCGCAATCGGCGCCACGAATCCGTAACACGCCAAAACCCCGAGGAACGTACCGATCAGAGCGGCACCGACGTGCTCTCCGATCACGTTCGCACCTTGATCCAAAAATCCCATGGTGTGCACGATCCCGAGAACCGCGGCCACGATTCCGAGGCCGGGAAACCCGTCACCCATCGTAGCCACCGCGTGTTGCGCGGCATGCTCTTCTTCGTGTGCGACCTTAATATCTTGATCGAGCAGATCGTCGACGTCGTACTGCGAAAGATCGGCCGACAAAGTAATCTTCATCGTGTCGCACAGGAAGTCCACGGCGTGGTGATTTTTGAGGAAGGTCGGATAGGCTTTAAATATTTCCGAGGAGTTGGGTTCCTCAATGTGCTTTTCAACCGCTTGCGGACCATCTTTGCGGAAAATCTGGAAAAGTTGGAACAGTAACTGAAGGACCTCGACATACTCTTTTTTACCGGCGCTCTTGCCTATCAGCGCATGGATCGCCATTTTGATCGCGCGCTTGATCGTGCCCATTGGGTTCCCGATGATGACGCCGCCGAATGCCGCACCGAAAATAATCATGACCTCGAAGGGCTGAATGATCACATGCAAATGTCCGCCGGCCAAAACGTATCCACCGAATACGCCCACCAACACGACGAGTATGCCAACAAATCCCATAGTTCACCTCAATGGACAGATCGGAATAACTCCCCTTAAACTCAACAATGTTCAAAATTGTCTCGACCAACGGCTGGCCGGGAACCCTTTCCCCGCGGGGCTTTCCCACGACGCCTCTATAAACACATTCACATTGGCACAATATCTGCTCCGATACTTTGTGACTGAATGGACGATAGACCAGGAGATTTTTTCATGAGCCGCTTACGCCAAATCTTAAGCCTCGCCCTATTCCTTATCGGCATGTCCGCACTTTCGGTATTGGCCTTACCAAGTGAATCCCTCGATAAAATCAGAACCCGGATCGAACGAGCCCAGGACCAAGGGGCAGCCTTCAAGGCGCCGATGTCTTTAAGAAATGCGGAAAACGAATTGCAACGCGCGGAAGAGGCTTTGGCGGCCAAACCGATACGCCCCCCGGCTCTGGAGCAAGCGCTGGAGATGGCGGATTACCGCTCCGAATTGCTTTCTCTGGTGCTGGCAGAGATTAGAGCTGCGAATTACCGCATTAACGAAGAAACCGCCCTACGCCGTTTGGAGCAGCGCCGCCCGACTTCGATTTCCCCTGAGCCCCCGAAGCAGGTGATTGCTGAGTTAAAATAGCTCGATGTGCTCTTAACGGCAGACACGAATCTCAGCGCGAAAATCCTCGGCTTGGGCGCTGTAAGCTATGAATTCGCCGCGCATTTCCGACTCAAGAAAGAGCGCATCAAAAATCACGAAATTATGACTCCCCGTCGTCATCCGCCGACGCCAGTTGGTGAAGCGGTATTGGTGGCCGGGAAAAGTGTAAGAGTGCATCGAACTGGTCACCAACTCGACCGTTGGGTACCCCAACTTTTCCGCCTCGATATCCATGACTTCGGAAAAATGCACGTCGCCCGAAACAAAGCTGAATAATCCTTGCGTGCGAGAAAGCTTTTTAAGGAACGGGGCAAAGTCCTCCGCATAAGATCCTTCATAGGATTCGCCGCCGGTGTAAGCACCGAAAAAGACCGAGCCGTTAAGAATCATCGACGGACGCGGATTCACATTTTTCAGCAACCAGCTTTCCTGGGATTCGCCGAACATGCGGCCGCCTTCCGGCCCGCGAAACGTGCGCCCGTCCATGAAGAAGAAATCGGCACCGAAAGCGCTGAATCGTTTGGCGATGCCGGGACCGCCGAGCAGCGCCGGACGAGGGTTTTGCGCGAAGAAGGTTTCAAAAATAACGCGCGACTCGTCCTTATAGCGATAATCCGCTTTGGCATTGTCGGCGCCGAAATCATGGTCGTCCCAGGTCGCCAGAACGGGCACCAGCTTTCTTTGAAAATAAAAAGCCACGCGGTTACGGGTCAGCACGTAACGTTCCCACAATTGTTTTTCGTCGGCCGGGCTTTTATTAATCAGCGAGGTCCGGTCGGCGTAAACGTTGTCGCCAAGGAACATGACGATCTCAGGATTTTGCCGCGCGAGTTGTTCCCAAATATCGTCGCGGTGGAACAAATCCAGAATGCACGAGAGCATCCCGATCCGCACCGGGCGCGGAGACAGATCGAGCGCCATGAACTCGCGCTCATCTTGCATGCGGCCCGCTTCGTCCTTAATTTGCAAAATATAAGTGTGTCCAAGCTCAAGACCTTCAACAGTCAATTTGAAGGCGGCGAAAGATGAGTAAGGGCGCGAGGCCACGCCGGTCGTGAAGTCCAGCTGCGTTTTTGCGCCGTCATTGCGCAGAACTTCGAATTCCCATTTTATAGTTTTCGGAAGCAGCAGTGAAAACTGCGCCGATGTTTCGTCGGTCATGCCTTGCATGATCGAATATCCGCTTTTTTGCTGTTGCCGGAATAACCACGAGTCGGCCTCCGCCGTTTGCGCAGCGGCACGGACCGAAAAACCACCCGCGAGCACAGCCCCCAAAAATTCACGACGATTTAGCGCCACGAATTGCCCCCTCTTTTTGTCAGACAGGGCTCAAATGTAATGATTTACGCTATGCGTCGTCTAGAGTTTCTTGAGGCGTGATAATTCCTGCAAAGCCTCTTTCAGTTCGGCTCTAGCGTTCATTAATTGCATCTCCTGCTCGGAAATCACTCTTTGCAGCTGCTGCATGCGCACCTCGAAGGTTTGCACCAGCGAACTTTGACGCTCGACCATCTCTTTCACTACGCCTTCGGAAACCTTACGCTCGTTCACCCGACTGACCACTTGGGCGATTTTGTGGTTCATGTCGTTGAAGCCCGATTGCACCATTTCATTTTGGCGCTGAAAGTGGCCTTGCACACGCTCGAACCTTTGCTTGTTGGTTGTGCCAAGCTCTTCGGTTTTGGTGAACATCGATTCGACCCGCGATTCGAACTCCTTCATGCGCTTCGATAAGTTCTCGACATGAAGATGAAGCACACGCACTTCATCGGCCTTCGCATAAGCGATCGCGCCCGCGGCAGAGGCATCCGTTGAGGAGGCTTCATTCGTTCTTGGAGCGCCAAAAAGTTCACGATTCAGTTCACGAGCCATTGCGTACCCCTCAATTCCACTCTATCGTTGAATTATGACACCAGTGAGTCAATTCGCCCAGTATCTTTTGAAACAGGATCCGCAAAGAAACCAGGCGCGGCTCACGCTCTATAATTTTTTAAAGCATATCCTCGAGCCGAATCTGCCTTTTTCCCCGGCAGTTATCCAAGCGTTCTATGCGCGCGTGTTGCAATTCGATCACTGGCAAAACAATGCTCAAGATCTAAGCGAAACCGTACGCGCCGATATCACCGGGTTTTTGAAAGTGCATGCACTCGAAAATGAACTTGAGCCGTGGTTGCATTTGCGCCATCCCGACACCATCCAGATCGTGCAACTGAAAGTGTTTAAAGATCTCGAAGACCTGGTGGAATTCGAACATGGGCCCCGACAAAAGTCGGGGGACATTGTTCGTACGGTCAAAATATCCGACGCGCAAATTCTGGTTTTGGTTTTGTCACCGACCGGCAGCCTTGAAGTGAAAGTCTACCCCAATATGGCGATCGTGTGGGGAGCACGCCTGCGTTTAGTCGCCCCTGTCACTCAACTTCACTATTCATCGGATATGGAGCTTATGCCGCACGTACGGCATGTACTTGAGGGCAGTCTGCTCACCACCCATTGTTTTCACGTCGATAGCGAAGGCGTGCATGGCTTGATCACCCGGGGCGCGACTTTCCAAAAATTCGAGACCTTTATCCGCGCCAAGTTGTCCGACACGCAGGACTTGTTCTCGTCTTTGAAGAAAATAGAGCGCCATTTCATCAATCCGCAGACCGATCCCTACTATCAGGAGATGGTCTCCAAACTTGAGCGTGCGAACCGTTTGGTCGGTCTTTCAAGCCCCGACAGCCTGGCTGAGGCCGAACGCGCCCTCAATCGGGGCCGAGTGTGCCTGAAAAACGTTTTTCCCAATGACAGACTGCTGACGCTCCTGGTAACTCATCTGGACTATGGCATCACCCAAAGAAGGCATCCGCCTCAATAAATTTCTGGCCGACAGTGGCGTGGCCTCGCGCCGCAAAGCCGACCAAATGATCGAAAACGGCGAAGTGCAAGTCAACGGCCGCACCGTTTATGAATTGGGTGTGCGCGTGGATGCCACCAACGACCGCGTCGTCGTCGACGGCAAGACCGTGAAGCCGGCCGCGCAAAAAATTTATGTGATTTTCTATAAACCGGAAAACGTTTTGACCACGATGGAGGATCCCGAGGGGCGTCCCACCGTGGCCGATTTTATGGAGCAACTTCCCGTGCGCGTGTTTCCGGTCGGACGGCTTGATTGGGACAGCGAAGGTTTATTGCTTCTCACCAACGACGGTGAGTTCGCGCAGAAGGTCAGCCATCCTAAACAAGAAATTCCCAAAACCTATTTGGTGAAGATCGACGGCAAGCTGACCGACATTCATATCAAAAAGCTAATGACCGGCGTGACTATTCCCACCGGCCGCGTAAAGGCCTTGCACGTCGAGCGCGCGAAAGTCGGCGACTCCGCCAAGTACGATTGGGTGAAGATCGTTATCGGCGAAGGTAAGAACCGCCAGGTCCGCTTTATGTTCCAAAAAATCGGCTTTGACGTGAAGAAGCTTAAACGTGTGGCGATCGGCCAACTCACCCTCGGCGGTTTGGATAAGGGCGAGTATGCGTTCTTGGACGAGGGCGGGATCGCGCAAATCTTCCGCAAGCGGCGCGAAGAAACCGTTAAGAAAAAGAAAAAGGCCGCCACTCTTGGACCGCGTCCCGGCGCCAAAACCAAGCATACGGCCAAGCGGGCCTTCCGCTAGTCTTCCGTACCTAAAGGTGAAGCCGGTGAATCGTCCAGGCGCTTAAACTCATCGCCCGTAACTGCTTTTTTCTCTTTAGGCTTTTCAGAATATTTTTTTGAGTAAATCCGGTACTGCTCGTCGAATTCCTTTTGCCGTTCGCGCATGTACGAATCGAAATCCTTCGATTGCGCATTGATTTCGGATTCAAAATTCTGCCGGCGCGCGCGCTCATCGGCAAAAAAGGCCATGCGTTCTTTGTTTTGCTCGGAGGAGAAATCCCGGGTCTCTTTGTAATCACGCTTTCGTTTAAGAAAGGAATCGCGTTTGCTCTTTTGTTCCGTCAAAAAAGTCTCGCGGCGTTTGGTTTCATCGTCGCGGAACTTATCACGCAGCGATTGCACCTTCTCGCGAAAACCACTGCGTTTTTTTTGCACTAAGGAATTGAATTTGTCGCGCACGTTCTGAGGATTCTCGGTGCCCTGCCGAATCAAGTTCAAAAACAGCGCCAACTCATCATTAGACTTCTGCGCTTCTTGTGGAACTTCCTTGCGCAACTCCTGCAAGCTTTCACGATCTTCCTTCAATGACATCTCACGCGAAAGCTCGTCACGAACGCGTTCGCGATCCTGCTGGCGGATTTTCTCCGGTGCCGGTCCGCTGGCGCAACCGTTAAGTAAGATAAGGGTGACCGTGGCGATGAGTGTCTTGGCTGTATGCTTCATTTAACTAGTGTAAATGCGCTCCAGGCCCTGGCTCAAGGAATTTCCTTTTCAAACTGATTCGGCATCAATTGGCAACGCTGATGATTGGACCAGTCCATTGGATTCAAACACAAATCGGAGAGCTTATATTTTGAGATACCCATTTTCACGCGGCCATCCTCTGCACGGGACAGAGGCGAGGTGAAAATCAGACCACTGGGGATTGCACGGTTCGTGACAACTCCCCACACGACACCGTCTTCATCAAGCATCGGTCCCCCTGACATTCCTTCACTCGAGTCATAAGGCACATCGCACTTCAGCTGGTAAGACGTGCCGCTTGAGCGTGAATCGACCCGCCTGCTGAATCCGCGAAAGACACAGGGAATAACTTTTAAATCTTGTCCGGAGCGAGTTGGAAAGCCAGCAACAAAAAATTTCTGCCCCTTGCGCGGGAGTTTCGTGTCGCGGACGATATCCAGAGCCGGCCCGTCAAATGGTGCGTCACTTTGCAGGACATCCATATTAATATTGAAGTCGCCGTGATTCAGCCGCAGTTCCGTTTGTCGCGAGGGATAAACTTGTTTGCCG
>CAZVOP010000100.1:0-7942 GCA_964628445.1 uncultured Pseudobdellovibrionaceae bacterium
GATGTGCAGGCCGCTGAGCAATTGCCGCCAATGGTTGCCGTAATCCGCCAGGTACAGCTGGCGCTCATCCTGACCGATGCGCTCGAGATCGGCCTCGCTGAAATCCTCGCCCTCGATCTCGCCGAACAGCCAGCGGTCCTTGGCGGTGACTTTCAGATGCTTGTTCACAGCCTTGGCACTGGTCAAAATCGCCTCATGTGAAAGCTCGATCGCCTTCAACTCATTCAGGCTTTGGGTACCGCTTGAGAGAAGCCAAATTGTTTTTGCTTCCACGCTCATGCGCGATTGAATGTCCTTTAATATTTTCTTTTGCCATGGAGCCAGCTTCGCCGAATACAACCACCGCTTGGCGGTGATAACCGCCCATTTCACAAAAGCCGCTCCCACTCGAGCTCATTCAGCATTCCGTCGTAACCGAAACCGGTGCCGGGTATCGCGCTCATCTGCGGGCCCTCATCAATACCGCTTAACCCGCAAACTTCCCTCTTGGCCGGGTGGGCCGCATAATATTGGGCCGCGGTCCACACCGCGCAAGCTTGTCCTAACGGATGATCCAGACTGTGGGTAAACACCAATCGGTCATAAAGCGGGATATCGTCGACGCTTTCACGCGCGGGCTTCACGATGCCGATTCGAGCCTGCGGCTGCCGGTACCAATCATTGGCCCACGGTCCAGCGATGGTCAAAGGCTCGCTGTGGGTCGGATCTTCGACAAAATCAATTTTCATTTTCACCGCGGGATCAAGCTGCGCCCACCATTCGGTGAACTTCTCCGCATTCAAGCGTCCGTTGAAATCAAGCCGCCATTTAAATGAAGACGCTTTCGACAGCCGCAACAAGATCACAGTTTCGTCACTCAACGCCGCACCCATCTTCACCTTCACATGCGTGAAGCCCTCTTTTTGCCATTCGACCAGCAACATGGGATTAAGCGTGCGGATATCGCGCACCAACTTGTGCGCCTTCGGTAAAGCCAATCCGGCAAACGCCGATTTCTTTTGCGCGCGCAAATCCCCGTCGATTTGGTTGAAACGCAAAGAATTTTTCGCGAGAGCGGTCGGCTCACCTTTGGTGAGCGACAAAATATGCTGATCTAAATGCGCTTCGTGAAACTCGGGCCACGGATGCAGGTCGCTAAACCCAATATTGCCGTTGGCCCACTGCACCTGCACCAAACTTCCCTCATGCGTGCCCAATAAATAACGGTGCAGCCAGATTTTCATGACAGAAAAAGCCCTGCGCTCATCAGCACGCCGAACAACATATGGACGGCCGCGCCCTTAGCGAGCAAAAGATTATATTCACGGCTGGCTTCGGTGCGCAGCAAACTGAAGATCACTTTTAAGGCCAGCGGAAGAGCCAACAACGGTAAAGCCGAAGCCCAATAATTGCCGCGCGCGAGCCAAAAAATATTCAAGCCAAAAGCCGCCGCGATCAAAACCAAAACTTCAAAACGGCCGCGTTTGGGCCCGAGTCTTACGGCAAAAGTTTTTTTACCGACCTCTTTATCCTGATCTAAATCGCGTAAATTATTGATTGCGATCATCACTGTCGCCAGCAAGCCGATCTGAAGGCCCGCCACAAATGCCGCGAGCGAATAACTTCCGGTCTGCAAAAAATAAACCCCGCCAACGGCGACCAAACCAAAAAAGATTATCACAAATAAATCGCCAAGGCCCACATAAGCCAACGGGAAGGGGCCGCCCGTATAGGCATAACCCATCAACAAGGAAACCAATCCGATAACCAAAATCGGCCAGCCGCCCAACCACACCAAAGGAAAACCAAAAGCCGCGGCCAGTGCAAAACAAGCGAATCCCATCCACAAAACTTTTTGGTGCGAAAACCAGCCGCTCTGAGCCGCGCGCGCCTCGCCCAAGCGAGTTTCACGATCCGCACCCTTCACGAAATCAAGCGCGTCGTTCACAAAATTAGTTCCGATTTGAATAAAGATCGCCGACAGCACGGCGAAACATGAAACCCAAGGCGTAATCGATAGCCCTTCGCCACGCACCAAGGCGGTCGCCACCAAAACGGGAACGATCGCGGCCGACAAAGTTTTCGGCCGCGCCGTCAAAAATAAAGCGCGGGAGCGTGAATTCATGATTACGGTAGGCGCGGGAATTGATCGAAGTCAGGCGGACGGTGTTCGACGAAGGCTTGGCGGCCTTCTTTTGCTTCTTCCGACATGTAGTAAAGCATCGTCGCATTACCCGCTAGATCAAGCAGACCCATTTGTCCGTCACAATCCGCATTCAAAGCGGCCTTCAGGCAACGAATCGCGATCGGCGAATGCGCCATGATTTCACGCGACCATTGCAGAGTCTCGCGCTCCAGGTCAGCCAACGGAACCACTTTGTTCACCAGTCCCATATCGACGGCTTCTTGCGCATTGTACTGGCGGCAAAGATACCAAATCTCACGCGCCTTTTTTTGGCCCACGATACGAGCCAGGTAACTCGAACCCAAACCGCCGTCAAAAGACCCGACCTTGGGACCCGATTGACCGAAGCGCGCGTTGTCCGCGGCAATCGTCAAATCGCAAACCACATGCAATACATGTCCGCCGCCGACCGCATAGCCTGCCACCATCGCGATCACGGGCTTCGGCAAGAAACGAATTTGTTTTTGTACGTCAAGAATGTTCAGGCGCGGAACTCCGTCCTCGCCGACATAGCCCGCATGTCCACGGACTTTTTGATCGCCGCCCGAGCAAAAGGCCTCGGGGCCTTGACCGGTCAAAATGATCACACCGATTTTCGGGTTTTCACGCGAAATATCAAAAGCGTCTTTAAGCTCCATCACCGTTTGCGGGCGAAAGGCATTGCGCACTTCCGGACGATTGATGGTGATCTTGGCAATCCCATCTTCAGTTCGCTCGAAAAGAATGTCTTTGTATTCTTTAATTTTAATCCAAGTTTCCATTTGCATTCTCTCCCTACTTTTTAAGTTTGCGTAAGAGTTCTTCTTTGTCGATTTGCACCGTGAACTTAAATCCATTCACAAAAATCTTCACATGCCCCTCAACACGGGCGCTGGCCGGCACCACTTCAAAAGCGCCGATCGCATCCGCGCGGATGTAGACCGTGATGTTTTCCGTCGACTTCATTTCAATAAAATTATCGCTCATTGCTTTCCTCTGCTTTCGATCCAACGGACCACGAAATCCGCCGCATCTATATTAAGACGATGCCCTGCGTTTGGAATGATGGTTATTTGCCCCCGAACCGGCAGTTCCTGCAAGGTTTTCGCGACCTTCAGGTACTTTTGATCCAAAGCGCCAAAAGCCCACTCCACCATGGGAGACAGGGCTTTGAGATCCTCTAAGTTACGAAAATGATGGCGTGGAGACCAATTCACAAGCGATTGCGCGAGTTTTTCCCTTAAGGTCTCATCCCGGCGGCGGGGGCGCGCCGGCGTGCCTGCGAAGACGGGTTGTTCTTGCCAGCCCTTTTCGAGTTCCGCCCAAGGTTGGCTTTGAAACTTTTCAGCCCAGGCATTCTCCCAAGCTTCACGATCCTTAAATTCATTCGGATGGAGAGCCGGGTTACCCGAAAGAAGCAGTACCCGCCCAAAACTTTCCGGCCGGCTCATCACCGCCTGGGCGGCAAGCCTTGCGCCCATCGAATAAGCGACGACATCGGCTTTTTGGCCGGCCGAATGCGACTCAAGCCAAGAGAGAAAATGCTTAACCCAAGTCTTCATGTCGATTGCGGGGCCGAGCACATCGTCCTGATAAAGATCGGGAACCTGCACGTCGACATTCAACGGCAAACGCCGGACCACTTCGTTCCAGTCCTGCGGCTGTCCCCAAAATCCATGCAGCAATACGGTCATATTTTCTCCCATTCACGCCAGAACGCGGAGGTCTGCTCAATATCCGGCAAAATTTCGATCACTTGCTTTGCGCCCGCCAATTGCGCGGGCCTTTCTTTATACTGCGAGTACTTGAGATCCCACATCTTCGCCCAATTCTCGAAGCGCAGTTCATGTGAGTTCAAAAAAAGAGGGTTGCCGAACAGGCGCTTGAAAATTTGCCCGCCGCCGTTGTTGATGACGACGATATTGAAATCTTTAAGTTGGCGGCCGCGCAATGCCCACGGTCCGCTCAGATCGTAGAGCACGGAGAGATCGCCTAAAATGGCCCAATTGGGTTTTTCTTCGTCGGCCACGCCCGCAAAAGTCGAAATCAGGCCGTCAATACCGTTCGTGCCACGGTTGGCGAAGACCTCGCTGACGGCCGAGCTCTCCGCCGCGAAATCCCACTCGCGAATAGGCAAGCTATTGCCGATAAACAAACGCCCTTTACTAGGAATCTGTTGCGAAAGATATTGCATCCAGGCCGGCTCACTTAATGGAAATTCGTTAAGCAAACTAGAACGCTTTATGGCCAAACTCAGATCCTTCTCACGCTCTTCCGCTGGCCAGCTAAAAAAGTCATTCTCAATATTCAACAGATCGCACAGTGGATGAACTTCACGGGCGCGCGGAAGCCCGCTGAACGGCGAATCCGAAAAACAAAACACCGGCAAATCCGACGTTTCAAGATCGCGCCAAAAGCGCGTTGTCGGCACGTTACCGATGCGAATCACGGCATCGAAGTTCATATTCTTAAAAGATTTTTCGCCGCCCTGAATTTGCAGATCACGCAATAGCGAATGGCCACGCAACTGCGAGACTCCCTCGGTGTAAACCGGGCGGCCCCATTGCGCGATGACCGGAGCGGCCGCCCAAGCCTGATCGCTATTCATGCCGCCGGCGATAATTAAAGGACGTTTGCTCCCCCCCAGCCGCACTTGTCCCGGCCTTCGCGTCAAGCCGATCTCTTTTTGCTGGCCGAGCTCCCAAGGTTTTAAGGCGCCATCAAGCAATGGCTCATCGAAACACACGTTCAAATGAATCGGCCGGGTCGCGCGAGTAAAGATACGGCTTTGCCAATCCCCCTCGACATCCCAGCTGGCTTCCACATAGTGAGAAAATATTCCCGGCTGAATGATCGTTTGCGGAGCACCACTGCCGCGATAACGGCGCGGGCGATCGGCGGTGATCATCACCAATGGCAAACGTTGATAATCCGCCTCAATGCAAGCGGGCAAAAGTTCGGCTGCGGCAGTCCCCGAAGTGGTGATCACCGCCACCGGCTTGCCCGTGGCCTGCATCCGCCCTAAAGCAAAAAAGGCGCCGCTACGTTCTTCAAAAAAAGACTGCACGGTGAAAGGCGAGGCTTCACTCAAGGCATGAACAAAGGGCGCATTGCGGGCGCCCGCGCACAAAATCACTTCGCGCACGCCGTAAAGCCAGCATTCACTAAGCAGAGTCTGCGCAAGTTCCAAGTTCTTCACAGCGCGACCCCCAGCCAGCGGTAAATCGAAGCACGTTTCAATTCAAGCTCCTGCCATTCTTTCAAGGCCTGGCTTTCTTTAACAACGCCGCAACCGCTCGAAACCATCAGACGATTCCCGCTCCACTGCACGCCGCGGATCGCGACCACGCACTTCATCAGGCCGCCGTCGACAAAGCCGAAAGGTGCGCCGAATCTTTTGCGCGCGAAATGAAACGGCTGATCTTCAAGCCATTCGACCGCGGGTTTACGCGGCCATCCGCCAAGCGCGGCGGTGGGATGAAGACTGGCGACAAATTCCATAAAGCGCGGTTCACGCTCGAGCTTCAAAGCGATCGGCGTATAAAGATGTTTAAGTGAGCCGTAAGTTTTCTCCACGGTCGGCCCGACCTCAGGACGTCCGTAAATCTTTAATTCGTTCGCGATATGTTCAATCACCAAACGATGTTCAAACATTTCTTTTTTATCTTCCAATAAAGACGGCCCGTCACTTTTTCCCGTTCCAGCCAAAGCCATCGTCCGCAAGGTGCCGTCGCTCACTTCAAACAAAAGCTCAGGCGTCAGACCGGCCATTCCTTCATCACCAAACTCAAATCCGTATGCGAATTGTTGCTTCACAATCTCCGTGCTGAACATCCGGTGATTCAAAACTCGAGAAAACTCCAGTTCCTCACAAACCATCGGCACGACTTTTTCAAATTCACCGGCGCGTATGCGGTCTAAAATTTCTTCGCAAGTGCGGGCGAAGTCGGCGCTTGAAGGCTCCACCTTATGGGTCAGGGGCGGTAAATCCTCGTGCGCCTCGCTTTTGAATTCGATTTCCTCGCCCAATAACCAAGGCTCAGGATCGCTGAGCGCGAAAAAAGGAGCGTAAAAGCTTAAACCCTGGGACGGTGCCTGAGCCGAGCGCGTGGAAAGCCGGAGCGAGCGGGCCCCGCCCTCGTCCGCCAACCAAGCCTTGAATGACGGTCTTTGTTTTAACATATGATAATCACTATCAATTTGTTCCGTGACATTGCGCCTACGTCCGATTAGAAACTGGGGGCAGAATGAAGCACAAGTTTAAAGCCGTCAAGGTGGGTTCAAGCATCGTTGGTGGGGGGCCTTTTTCCGTATGGGCCGGCCCCTGTTCGGTGGAATCTTCTGAGCAATTTCAAATCACTTCGCGTGAAGTGCGTAAAATGGGCGGAGTCGGCCTGCGCGGCGGGCTTTTTAAATTGCGTACCGATCCCACCGCCTTCCAAGGTTTAGGCCGCGAGGCTTACGAGATGGTGAAAAAAGTGAAAGCCGAAGTCGGCCTTCCCTTCGTTTCCGAAATCACCGACCCCCGCCAGATCAACGATTTACACGACGTCGTCGATGCCTTTCAGGTCGGCTCGCGCAACATGCACAACTATGCTTTGCTCAAAGAGCTCAGCCATATTCAAAAACCCGTTTTGTTGAAGCGCGGTTTTGCCGCGACTTTCCGCGAATGGATGCTGGCCACCGATTATCTCGTGAAGGGCGGCAACGAAGAGATCATTCTTTGCGAACGCGGTATCCGCACTTTTGAAACCGCGACCCGCAACACTTTCGACATCAACGCCATCGCTTTAGCGAAACATGAATCCCCGTTTCCGATTCTGGCCGATCCTTCTCACGGCACGGGCAATTCGAATTTGGTGATTCCCGTGGCGCTGGCGGCGGCGGCGGCGGGCGCCGATGGTTTGTTGATCGAAATCCATCCCGATCCCGCAAAAGCGATGTCGGACGGCTATCAGTCTTTGACCTTCGCACAGTACGAAACTCTTATGACTAAACTCCCGAAGCTTCTCGCCTCTTTGGATCGAAAAATGGCGGAGGTCTAAGTGATTCAACATCAAGGGCCGAAGGCTGACGAAATCAAAAATCTTTTTGCCTCAGTTGCTCCCGGTTACGACCGCGCCAACGATGCTATGACATTCGGTTTAGCTCACCTTTGGCGCCGCAAACTGGTGGCATGGAGTGAAGCGAAACCGGGCGACCGTGTTTTGGATTGTGCGACCGGCACTGGCGACTTGGCGCTTGAGTTCAAACAAACCGTCGGTCCCACCGGACAAGTTGTCGGCACGGACTTCTGCGCCGAAATGTTGGATCTTGCCCCCCCCAAAGCCGAGAAGGCCGGCCTGAAGATCGAATTTCAAGTCGCCGATGCGATGAACCTTCCTTTTCCCGATCAACAATTCGATATCGCCTCCATCTCTTACGGCATCCGCAATGTTTCGGATCCGGCGAAAGCTTTAAGCGACATGGCCCGCACCGTAAAAAGCGGCGGCCACGTCATGATTCTTGAGACGGGAGACAGTCCCGATCATCCGTTGCGCGGATTTTTTGATTTCTATTTCCGCCAAGTCGTTCCGCGTATCGGCGGCTGGGTCACCGGCAAGCGCTTCGCCTACGAATATTTGAATAAATCTTCGCGCGGTTTTCCGGCGCGTGAAAAATTTGTCGAGCTGATGCAGTCGACCGGCAAGTTTTCGAAGGTTGAGTTCAAAGTCCTTATGGGCGGCGCGAGCTTCATCTATCGCGGCAAAGTGAAGTGAGCCCCGATTGGTGCCAGATCGCACCTTCGGCGCCGAAGGT
>CAZVOP010000101.1:0-7291 GCA_964628445.1 uncultured Pseudobdellovibrionaceae bacterium
CTTTTTTTTTTTTTTTTTCGGGGGCGCGAAATTTATGCCCACCATATCGCCAAATAAAACCTGGTCGGGAAGTTTCGGCGGATTATTCGGCTCTGCACTGGCGGGCACGGTACACGCCACCGTTACCTTTGACGGTGTTTACGCGTGGAAAGTGATCCTGTTTTGCTTAATCTGCGGCTTCGTCGCACAAACCGGCGATCTGTTGATGTCATTGATCAAGCGCGTTGCTCAAGTCAAAGATTCGGGGACTTTAATGCCAGGCCACGGCGGCATTTTAGACCGTCTGGATGGCGTTTTTATCGCCTGCCCCCTGGTCTATGCATTCGCGCTCTATGTCACGGGGTGAGTAAGAAATTTGAGCCTAGTCCAGGCGCAAATTCACTGGCCGCGTGAAGCATTCAAACTTACAATCGGAACAATGAATATTGTCACAAATCTCCAAAGTCTATTCGCTGGTTTTGCTCCTTTCTTTATCTTGCTCGGTATTCTGATTTTCGTTCACGAGCTCGGCCATTTTGCCGTCGCAAAATTTTTTGGCGTGCGGGTTGAAATCTTCAGCCTCGGTTTCGGAAAAAGAATTCTCAGCTATAAGCGCGGCGATACGACCTATTGCCTTTCGCTAATTCCGCTCGGTGGATTCGTTAAAATGTACGGCGACGATCCTAACGCCGAAATCCCCGAAAGCGAAAAGCGCTATGCCTTTCTTTATAAGCCGGTCATGCAAAGAATTTGGATCGTGCTTGCCGGCCCGCTGATGAATTTGTTCTTTGCGGTCGTTTTGTTCACGATCATCGGCGGCATGGGCGCCGAAATGGCCGGCCCTTTTGTCGGCGACGTTGCCGAGACCTCGAAAGCCTATGAGGCGGGCTTGCGCTCAGGCGATAAAATCGAAAGCATCAACGGCCAGGCGACCCAAACCTGGGCGCAAGTGAGCAATAAGATCGAAGAGTCCGGAGGCCGAGCGATCGAAGTTGTCGTTAACCGGGTGAATGAGCCGCAACCCCTGAAGTTCGATGTCGCCGTCGGCTTCGGTGAGAACGAAAATATTTTCAGCGCCGAACGGCAAGTCGGGCAGATCGGCGGACTCACGCAAGAGTCGCGTTCGACCTTGGTGGGCGTAAAAGACCCTTCCAGCCCGGCGGCAAAGGCCGGACTTAAAACCTTGGATCTGATCACCGCCGTAAACGGAAAAAAAGTCAGCGCTTGGCGCGACCTTCAACATGCGATTTTCGATGGACTTGCGACAAGCAAGGACCAAGTCACCCTCGATGTGCGCGACTTGGAGAAACCGGACGGCAAAGAAGCCACCCGCAGCCTGACGATCAATGTTCCCAAGGGCTGGAATGAGAAAACCTCGTTCACGGATTATCTTGGCTTTGAGCCCGCTGAACTTTTTATTTATCAGATCAAGAAGGGTGCGCCCGCGGACAAGGCCGGCATTCTTCCTAAGGACAAAGTCGTCCGTATCGGGTCGGAAGACGTTTACACCTGGAACGACGTTCTCACAAAAGTGAAGTCCTTCGATCCCAATAGCGAAAGCTTGAGCTTCACCGTACTTCGCGACGGCAAAGAGCAAACGTTTAAAATCCGCCCCGAGATGACGAAATTGATGACCATGAAGGGCCAAGAGGAAAAACGCTTCACGGTGGGCATCGTTTCAGGCTTTTTCCCGATGGGCGCCGAGCCGGTTTTTTACCGCATCAAGAATCCGATCCTCATGCTTAAGCACGGGGTGAAGGAAACCGCCAAGTGGAGCGAATTCGTCGTCATGAGCCTGGTGCGCTTGGTTCAGGGAGAAGTCTCCGCCAAGAACGTCGGCGGCGTCATCACTATCGGACGCGTGGCTTCACACTCGTTCGCGGCGGGAATAAGCACATTTCTTCACACGATGGCGATCATTTCGATCAATCTCTTTTTGTTGAACTTGCTGCCGGTTCCGATTCTTGATGGCGGGCACTTGGTCTTTTACACGATCGAGGGGCTGCGCGGCTCACCCTTGAGTATGCGAAAAATGGAGCTTGCCCAGCAAGTTGGGCTTATGCTTTTGATGTTTTTGATGGTATTTGCCTTCTATAATGACATCACGAACTTACTCGCCAGCTGGTAAATTGAAATGATTCTTTTGGCGGTGGACACAAGTACCGCCAAGGGAACCTTGGCGGTGGCTTCTTATCTCAATCAAACATTAAAGATTCTCGGCGAAGCCGAATGGGACAAGCAGGCTAAACATTCCGAAGTCGCCACGACCGAACTGTCCGCTCTGTTAGAAAAAACCAATCTCAAACTTTCCGATATCACGCATATCTTAGTTAATCATGGACCGGGATCCTTTACCGGTTTGCGAGTCGGAATTAATTTGGCGCGAACGCTGGCGTATGCCTTAAACCTGCCCATTTTGCCGATCGGCACTTTAGAGCTTTTGGCTTTTGCGAACAGTAAAAAAGGCGATCGAATTTGTGTCGCGATAAAGGCTCTACAGAAATATTCGTACGTCGCCGCTTATTTGAATCGCGGGGATTGTATGGAAGTTTTTCAGGAGCCCATTTCCATTGAGACCTCCGACGTGGAAGACCTCGCAAAGAAGCATGGCTGCACGCTGCTGGATAAAGGTCCAGCGCCCTCTTTCGATCACTTAACCAATGCTGGACTTTTGTCCGCAGCATTTGCCGCTCATGCTGCGCGCGCTCAGTTTTTTTTGTGGCCTGATGTAAAACCTCTTTATATTCGAGGGTCTGAAGCCGAAGAGAAATTGAGACAGGGAATACTCAAACCTCTGTGATCTCGAACGATTTCTTGATGATAGGTAAGCCGTGAGCTCCAACGTTATAAAAAATGATTTTTCCCAACTCCGCGGACGGGTCGAACCCGGTTCAACAATCATCGCCGTCGGCGGCGGCAAAGGTGGCGTGGGGAAATCTTTTATCAGCTCGAGCATCGCCATTTTCCTCGCGCACCTCGGATACGACACTCTTGCCGTCGATCTGGATTTAGGCGGCGCCAACCTGCACACTTCACTCGGCATGCCGCTTACGCAAAAGGGCATCAATGAATTTATTCTCGATCCAACCTTGGAGCTACCCGAACTTTTTCAACCGACCCATTGGCCGAAACTGAAATTGCTCAGCGGATCCAGCGAGGCGCTCGACACCGCGAATATCGATGAAGCTCAGCGCTCGCGCATCATGTCGGCAGTCTACCGTCACAAATGCGATTTCACCGTACTGGACCTTAGTGCAGGCACGCATCACTCCACCTTGGACTTCTTCCTGATGGCGAAACATAAAGTCGTCGTGTTTACTCCGGAACCCTCAAGCATCGAAAATGCTTACCGCTTTTTGAAAGCCGGATTTTTCCGTAAGTTGCGACGTTACGAGCACCAATTGCAGTTAAAAGCTCAAATCGACGAGTTGCTCGCCAACCGCAGCACTCACGGCATCAAGAATCCCGCGGATCTTATGCGCGTGCTCGTCGAGCGTGAGCCGGTATTGGGGCAAAAATTGAACACGATCATGGCCGATCTCGGTTTTCAGGTTGTGTTGAATCAGGCGCGCACCCGCCAAGAAGTGGAAATGGGTTACGCGTTACAAAGCGTCTGTAACAAGTATTTCGGTTTTCCTTGCGAGTTTCTCGGCGGCCTCGAATACGATAATGCGGTATGGCAGTCGCTGCGGCAGAAGCATCATCTTTTAATGGCGAATCGCCAAAGTCACCTGTACGCTCAACTTATGGCGATTGCCCGGAAGCTCGCCAAGCCTCAGCAAATTAAAGCTGCGGGCTAATTTTTAAAATACGGTTTCTGTTTTTATTATGAGTGAGCGCTCGCCTGGTCAAACCTATTACGAAATCCTTGAGGTCAAGCCGACCGCCGGCCCTGCTGACATATACAATGCATATCAACGCGCATGCAGCACTTACTCGGCGAAGAGCCCCGCACTTTACAGCATGTTCACCCCTGCCGAAGCCGCCGAGCTCATGACGATGATCGAAGAGGCCTATCAAACGCTTTCGCACCAAGCGCGCCGGCGTGAGTACGACATCCGCATCGGCATCATGAAGGCACCCGCCCCGCAGCCCGCGCCATTACCAAGCACTCCGCAGCGGGCAAATCCGCAAAGCGATAACGATCGCTGGGTCGGCCCGGTCAAGGTCAGCTATGCGAAGAAGGATGATCTGCCGAAGGGCTTTGCGCGCACTAAGTTCAGCGTTTATGAGGTTAAATCCGAAATGGAGCACGAGATCGAATCGGCTGAAAACGTCGATGGCTTATTCCTGCAAAAGATCCGCCTGTACAAAGGCGTCACTCTTGATCATATGAGCGACGAAATCCGCGTGATTAAATCCACGCTCGTGGCTTTGGAAGCAAACGATGTCGACGCTCTTCCCGTCGCGGTTTTCACTCGCGGATTTGTCGTTCAATTCGCCCGCCTGCTCGGCTTGAATGAGCGAAAAATCAGCGACGCTTACATGAAGTATTTTAGAGCCAAGAAGACTTGAGCGAACCCGTCATCCATAACATTGTCGTTAGCGAAGAGCAGGCCAATCAGCGATTGGATAAATGGCTTAGCCAACTCGACATCATGCCTTCGCGTTCACGCGCCGCCGATCTGATCGAACGCGGATTAGTCACAATGGACGGAAGAGCATTAAAGGCGGCGCAAAAGCTCTCTGTCGGAAATATCATTCGCGTGGAGATCCCGGCCGCCGCCGCAAATATTCTTCAACCTTTAAATGCTCCGCTTGATGTGATGTTCGAGGACGACGACCTTATGGTGATCAATAAACCCGCGGGTCTTGTCGTGCATCCGGCCGCGGGCCATGCACAAGACACTCTGGTGAATATCATTCTTCATCATGTCGGGAAGTTTTCAAGCCGTCTTTCCATGGGCTTTGGAGAGCAGAGGCCGGGCATAGTTCATCGCCTCGACCGCGACACCAGCGGCATTTTGGTCGTCGCCAAGAACGATTCGGCCCACCATTCACTCGCCGATCAATTCCGAAAAAAAACCGCCCACCGCGTGTATTGGGCTTTGGTGCAAGGAGTTCCTCCGCGCAGCGAAGGCACTATAACGAGTCATCTGGCAAGGCACCCGCAAGACCGAAAGCGATTCGCTTCGAATGATAAAGGGCAAGGTAAGCTGGCCATTACACACTATAAACAAATTCAAACTTTGCCGTCGAAATTGAGTTGGCTTAAGTGCGTGCTGGAGACCGGACGAACTCACCAAATTCGCGTGCACATGTCCGAGGCCGGCCTGCCCATCCTTGGCGACCCTTTGTATGGCCCCAAAAAGAACTCCGTGCATATCACACGCATGGCTTTGCACGCAGTCGAGCTTGGCTTTGTCCATCCACGGACGCACGAAAAAATGTTTTACCAGGCCGGCTGGCCGCCCGAGCTCGCCCTCATGGCGCGGGAGCTGGGATTCAAGGATGTTTAAGCGCGAAGAACGGAAAAATAAGTTTATCGGTTATTCCTTGAGTGCGGGCAGCGCCTTCTTTTTCTTCGGCAGCCGTCATTTGCCCAAAACCGAATTGGAGATTTATTTTCCCGAATATCGATTCGCTTTTCTGAAGCAGATACATGGCAAGGTTCTGGCCGAAGCGGATCCGGAAAAACTAAATGAGGCGGATGCTCACTACACCGCGCAAAAAAACCTCGCCTTAGTTTCGCAAACCGCGGATTGCATCCCGATACTTTTAGCGAATGACGACGCGGTCTGCGCCATCCATAGCGGCTGGAAAGGTTCCGCTTTAAATATTGTTTCACAAGCGAGCGCCGCATTCGGTGATTTGAAGCCGAAATATGCGGCGATCGGACCGCATATTCTGATGCCGAGCTTCGAAGTCGGACGCGACATCGCGACACAACTGCTGGCCGCAGCCCCCGCGGGCACCAAAGAAAGCCAACTGGTTTATCCACATGACGATCCACAGAAAGCTTACTTCGATCTTGCGGAGCTTGCGCGGCTTCAGCTCTATGAGACGTTCGGTGAGAAGATCTTCATTTTGGAATGTTTGGAAGACACGAAAACAAGCGCTCAATTCCACTCTTTCCGCCGCGACCGCAGCGAAGCCGGGCGCCAATTCAGTTTTGTGGTGCTGAAAGCCTAAAAATTTGTTTGAATGAAGCATGACCGCGACACGCTGGACTGTCTTCAGTATATTTCTCATTCTCACGGCGACCTTGCTTGCCGCCGTTCTTACGCCGTCACTGCGTTTGCGCGTTCAACAGTATCTCGTTAATCCGGGTCGCGACGTTCTTGCCACCGCTGAAGGCGATCTGCTTAACGACGGCGGCCTCGCCAAAGTGATCAAGTACCGCAACGAAGACGGCATCTACGTCGAAATTCTGCGCGAAGAGCCGGGCGGGACGACAACCATGATCGATCGCCTCTTGTTGCCCGACAAACATGACGGTCTTTTTAACTATCAGGGGCATATCACCCGCCTCGCGATCGCCGACGTCGACAACGACGGAAAAATGGAGCTCCTCGCTCCCACCTTCGATAATCAACTGGTTCCCCACCTTAATGTTTTCCGCTACAATCCGGCCATTAAGCGTTTTGAGCCTTTTCCTCCCGCGGCAGATGGACCCTAAGCGGATTTAGTTGGCTCTTTTAACGCGTTATGTTATAACAGACCGGTTGTTCTTACGTGGAGTATATAATGAAGTTGTTTCAGCTATTTACGGTCCTCGCCTTCTCTACCCTTGTGGCCGCCGCATGCAGTAGCCGGGGGCTTCCCAGTTTAGGTGGACGTCAATGCCCCGCAAATTGGAATCCGGTGCCCAAAACCACGACGGGCAACCAACAAAAAGTTTGGGGGAAAGGTTCCGATGAATCCGCTATTCCCGCCGGCACGTACAATTACGACCACGCCGATCTGTATTACGTCGACAAAAGCGGTTTCACGATTCAAATCAGCGAAGGCAAGGATCGCGCGGGCGTTTTTAAGCCCTCAATTTACTGCGTGAGCAGCCCGGGCAAAGTGAATCTCAAAGCCTTAAACGGCCTTATCGCGCAAGGTGCGAGCAAGCTTTCATTGAGCACGAATACCGTTGAAACCAGACAGCTCGGTTTTGAAATCGTGGACGGCCACCTTCAAGAGAAGTCGCAAGCGGGACCCACGACCGATTCACTTTCTAAGGCCTACGATTCAAAACTTTCTGATTTCTTTCTCATGAAGACCAGCGACGTTGACTATCAAGTCCGCTCTTTCGGCGAAGATGCCAATGGGACTTACTCGCTGTCGATGTACTTTAAAAAGCAGTAGCCAGCCGCGCGGGTCTTGC
>CAZVOP010000102.1:0-6998 GCA_964628445.1 uncultured Pseudobdellovibrionaceae bacterium
GAAGACGGCGCCATCGGGATAATCGGTCGCGTTTTGTTTGAGCGCTTTCCAGGCCAAGTCATTGGCGTAAGTGAAACGCATCTCACCCGTGTCTTTACGGTAACGCACTGTCACGAGTCGCCAGTTCTTCGCGAACTCGCCGAATTGCGTGAGCGAATACCCGTTCATTTTGTCGCCGGCTCCGGCCGCGACGATTCCATGCGGGATAAGCGCGAGCAAAATCAGCGGAATAAAGTTTTGAATTTTCACGCTTAGAATCCTTTCATGACACGCTCGATGCGACAATAGCTCAGCACAATTGACGCGTATTCTCTAACGAGTTTAGGCTGACACGATGATCGAATTAAGACTTGGCCGGCGCGCAGATACGAAAAGCACTCTCTCGCTTTTTTTTAAACCTCTCACCACGGAAATCGCCGCCGAATATATTCTGGCGCTTTCCCTCTATAGCGGCGCCGTTGACGCGATTCTGGAACCCGACCGCACTTATAATTTTCCCGGCGACCGTAGAGGGCGCGCTTGGATCGCCAAGCAATTGAACCACTGCATTGACGTGATCAATTCTCACTCACCTGGGCTGATCAAGCATCGGGCAAAAGAAAAAATGGAGCAGCCGCTGATGAACGAACTGCACCATTATTTCGAACGCTATCGCGGCTCCGTCTTAAAACCGGCCAGCTATTTTAGAAAAGCGCCGTTCGAAGTCCGCGAAGCCTTGCATGCGATGAACATTTTAATTCATCGCTATGAAGATCAAACGCGAACCGAAGAAGACAAAGCTCAAGGCCGCAAGCCCTCCCCGCGCATCGTTGTCACCTTCAAGGCTTTTCAAAGAGCGGAGTTGGCCGACGCCGACTATCCGCATTTCACCAAAAAAGAGGTCTGGGGCCGCTGGTACATCGATTACTGCGAGCTCGGAAAGCCGCTTTGGGACGTG
Organism: uncultured Pseudobdellovibrionaceae bacterium; assembly: GCA_964628445.1. Lineage (GTDB taxonomy): Bacteria > Bdellovibrionota > Bdellovibrionia > Bdellovibrionales > UBA1609 > JALHOQ01. The sequence goes on from CAZVOP010000102.1 coordinate 938, forward strand.
TATCAAGACAAAGACGAAGTCGTGGGAGAACAAAATATCAGACCGCTGCGCTATTTCAGCGCCAATGCCTTGATTCACTTCGGCCCAACCAATTCGACAAAACAAATCACCGAGCAAATGAAGGGCTTTAACGATTGGTGGATTGAAAATGAAAAATTGCTGGCGCGCCTGGGTTTTAAAAAATCCGATCCCAAAAATTCAATCGGCGCGATTCCCGTCGCCGATCTGCTGCGCAACCGCGGAGCCATCGCCGGTTTAAATCAAGCGCAGGCCGTCCGTCTGATCGGTAAATATCCTGTCATCAAAGGTGTCGTCGTTCATCCGGATTAAGTCGAAGAAATTTTTCGTCCGACGGCCGCATGCAGGTCTTCCAAATTTTTAATCGCGTCGATCTCGATTAAGGTGAAGCGAATCTTAAATTCGGCTTCAAGCGCCAGCATAACGCGGACGGAATTGAGCGAGTCCCAATTCGCAAGAACGTGCTCGGATTTCGCACCCAAGATACCGTTCACAATATGAATGATTTTATTTTTAATCTCAAGATTTGGCACAACGACAATTCTTATGGACATAGCCCGACCGGTCAAAGGTAAAATGGCAGCCGTGAATAACGACGCGCAAATTCTCAATGAGATCGAAGAACGGATAGCCGAAGGGCATTTACCTGAAGCGCGTGCGCGCATTCGCCTTGCGGCACGGCCGACCATCGGGCTTTTGCAACTGCACAAGCTGGCCGCACTTTTGGCACGAACCGGCGCCGACGAAACCGCCTCCTACAAAGTCAAAATTGCGATCGGCGGCAATGCCACCTTTAACTACTTGCAAGAAGCCCTGGCTTTTTACCTTCGCTTAGACGGCATTGAAGCTGACATTTTTTTATGCCCCTTTGGCACCCTTTATCAACAGGCCGCCGATCCCGACAGCGAACTGTTTAAATTTCGACCGGATATCATTTGGATTTTTTCGACCAGTCGCGATTTGGGTGGCGAAGGCGGAGAAATCCAGGCCGTGAAGAATCTTTGGCAATCCGTGCAAAAAAATTCAGCTGCGCGTATTCTTCAAAATAATTTTGATTTAGACTCGACTCGTCCGCTCGGACATCTTGAATCCACTCTGGAATTCTCAAAGACACGCATTGTCCAGCGCCTCAACCGCGAAATCGCCGAAAGCAAACCGCCCGGCGTGGCGGTACTCGATTACGACTGGCTTTCGTCACTCTTCGGAAAAAGCGCTTGGCTGGCCGGGCGCTTCTGGCATCAAGGCAAATATCCCTTTGCACCCGAGGCCACGGCGCTGGTCTCCTACAACGCCGCGCAAATTATCCAGGCGATGCTTGGGCGGGCGAAAAAATGCCTCGTTCTTGATTTGGATAACACTCTTTGGGGTGGAACCTTGGGAGACGACGGTGTCGATGGGATTCAGATCGGTCCGGACAGTCCGCTGGGCGAAGCTTATTTGGAATTTCAGCGCTACATTCTTGACTTAAAGAACCGCGGCGTCCTTCTTGCCGTGTGCAGTAAAAATGACGAAAGCTTGGTGAACAAAGCTTTTGCGCAACATCCCGGAATGCTTCTTAAGCCGGTCGACTTTGCCGCCTGGCAAGTGAATTGGAAAAATAAAGCTGAAAACATTCAAGCTCTTAAAGATCAACTGGGTTTGGGCCTGGAGTCCTTTGTCTTTGTCGACGACAGTGCGTTTGAACGCGGGCTTGTGCGTGAATTGTTGCCCGAGGTTTGCGTTCCAGAAATGCCCGAGGACATCGTGGATTATGCGCAAACGTTGGACGAAGGCCGCTACTTTGAAAGCGTTTCGTTCTCAAGCGAAGACGCCTCACGAAATCAGATGTACGCCGACGACCGAAAACGAAAGACGCTGCAGGAAACTTCGCTTGATATAAACAGCTACTTAAAAAGCCTCGGCATGCTTTGCACTGCGGCCGATTTTGGGCCCGCCAATTCGGCGCGCGTAGAGCAGCTCATCAACAAGAGCAATCAATTCAACCTCACCGGTCAAAAAATCACTTCAGGCCGGCTGGGGATGGGCCGCTGTTACCGCCTGACGGACCGATTCGGCGACAACGGTATTATTTCCGCCGTGGTCTTACGCATCGAAGGCGACACCATGATCTTGCAGAACTGGGTCATGAGCTGCCGTGTTTTCTTGAGAGGTGTTGAGGAATTCGTTCATGGCGATTTACTCCGCCTGGCTTTGAAGATGAAGGTCAAAAAGATCGCGGGCCTTTATGTGCGCACCGAGAAGAACGGCCTAGCGGCACAACACTACGCGAAACTTGGCTATCTGCCCGCGCACCAAAAGAACGCAGCGGAGCGCTGGGAGATCGACGTGCAAACGGCCATGCAAAGCCCTTCCATTTCCCACATTCACGAAGGCCGCGCCGAGCGATGAAGTTTCACGTCTGCCGCCGCAACGCATCCCCGGACTCAGAAACGAGCCAAATCATTTTCTCACATGATAGGCTTTCTCCATGAAAAAGCTGATCGGAATAAAGCCAAAGCAGGGACTCGGAGACTTCCTCCATATCTGCTGGATGCTGCACAATATGTGCAATCAGCGCTGCACCTATTGCCGCGACTTTAACTGGAATGGTGATTTTCGCTGGCTCAATTACGATCATGTGCAAGCTTTCTTAGAGCGTATGTTCGCTCATTACAAAAAAGAGCTATATCATATTTCATTTACCGGCGGCGAAGTGACGCTGTGGCCGGATTTCCCGAAGCTGTGCAAATTCCTTAAGGCCAACAATTGCCAGATCGGGTTGACGACCAACGGCAGCCGCCGGCTCGATTATTGGACCGCGATCGAAAATGATTTCAACTGGATGTGCATCAGCTACCACGCCGAATACGCCAAAGACGATCATCTGCTCGAGCTCGTTAAACGTCTGGTGAACAAGACCCGTCTCAGTGTGCGCTTGATGATGCACAAAGAAAAAGAATATTGGGATCGCTGCATCGCTTTCGGCGAACGGCTTAAAACTCTTGAAGGCTGCAAACATCTTTTTGTCGAGTATGTACCTCTGCAAGACGATTTCGGCATGGGCGCGCGCCCAACTGTTTATGCCGATTGGCAAAACGAATTTTTCGCCAACACCTCGTTCTTTATCAATGAGTCGGCTCCGCACATGACTCCGCCCGACTTGGGCCCCGACGTTTGGGATTTTCAAGCCGACTACGACGACGGGAGCTCGGAGTTTTGCCGTCCCAACGAACTGGTGCGACGCGGGGAAGTGAACTTCAAGGGCTGGAGCTGTTATGCCGGCGTGGATATGCTGTTCATAAATCAAGAAGGTGAAATCTTTCGCGGCGGCTGCCGGCAAGGCGGCAAAGTGGCTCACATCTTCGACCAAAATCTGAATTTTCCAACCCAGCCACTGATCTGCAAGACGGATTTTTGTCCTTGTGGAACCGACATCCTAACTAAAAAATTCAAGCTTCAAACGGCGGAGGTCTCCCCATGAGTTCACCCGGTCTTATCTGCAACGCGGGGGTGAATGCGGCGTCGGTTTTGCCCGACGGAAGCGTGAATGCGTGTTACGACCGCAAAGATGAAAATATCGGAAATATTTTTACCGGTTTTAAATTTCGCGACCAGTTGATCGAGTGCCGGAAAGTTCATTGCAGCTGCCCGCTGTGGAATTTTGAACAAGACCTCCATAAACGAGCGAAGGGGGAGCCCTATGAGGGACGCCCGTACGACGCTTTTCTGCACTGGCATATCACCTACGAATGCCAAATGATGTGCAACTACTGCATCGTCACCGGCCCCGACAAGGCTTCCGACACCCGGGACAAAATGCGCAAAAGCCCGCCCACCGATATCGACGCCGTCATGCGCACGCTTGAGAAAACCGGCTTAACCTATTACGTGAGCATGATGGGTGGTGAACCGATGCTCGTGCCCAATATCATCGAGGTGGTCAAAACCCTGACGACCAAACATTATGTCGGCTTCAACACCAATTTAGCCGCACTCGATCCTCGTTTTTGGGACGAGGTCAATATCAGCCATCTCGGCAACTTTCACATCTCCTTACATATCCGCCCGATGGAAAAACGCAAACTCACCGATAAGTTTATCGAAAACTTCAAAGCCATGAAGCGCGTCGGATTCACCAATTATTATATTACCGTGGTCGGGCATCCCGATATTTTGGCGAACATCGACCAGCACCGCGAATTTTTCGCCAAGCATGACATCTTCTTTAAAGTGATCCCGATGATCGAAGGCGGCGGCGCCACCGGCGGCAAAGTCTATCCCGCGTCTTACACCGAAAAGGAGCTGGCCATCATTCAAACGGATTGGCTGGATAATTATTTCCCGCAAAAAAATGCGGCGCACGAGAAGCCGAAAATTGAAAACTTCGTTCCGCGCAACCCAAAAAACAAAGACCACGCGATGTCATAATCATGATGCATCTTAATCTCTACGTACAATTTCATAATCAAAATTTAAACTAGGAATAGTTTCGAAGGGCTGGAAGGAAAGCTGAACTGGCCCCACGAAAGTGGGCCAGTTCTTGAAACTTCTGTCTAACGTCTCATCCTGAGACACGATTAAGCGCTATTCTCGAGTATTCAAAATTCTTCATAATTTTCGCTCTAATTAAGGATTTGGCGTTAAGCACAGTCTCTAGACCACCGATAGGTTTAGGAAGCCAAACAAGTGGCTCATATGCGCACGTGCGTTGAATGGCATCTTAGTGGATCTGGCAAAGCATGTGTCGCTCCATTGACTGCCGTAAACGCTCGATTTGAAGGACGTATGTTGATATTGAGTGGGCACAAAAAGTTTCACAAGCTTGCCCGAGGATTATTCTTCACTGCGGCTTTGCTTATTGGTCAACGTTCACTCGCACAACAAGGTCCCTCCAATCTCAACATCAGTGGTGCGTTGTTCTCAGCCTCCGGCGCTGCGATCACCAGTAGTTCGGTAAACTTCAAACTCGAAGTTTACGATAAGTCCGGCACGTGCTTACTCTTTAGCGAAGAGCATCCGGGCCAAGACTTAAGTAACACCAAAGGTGGATTTTCGTTAGAGCTTGGTAAGGGTTCGAATATTTCGAACTTGATCGATCTCACTAACCCGACGCTCATGACCTCGAAAGTTTTCGAGAACGTCGGCGTCGTCGCAGGCGGTTGGGCGGGATGTTTGAGCGGCACCACGTTAGCTAGCGGCGACGAACGCGTAATACGCGTGAAGTATGATTTGGGCGGCGGCTATGTCGCAATGAATCCCGATGTGCCGATCGCCGCTGCGGCTTATGCTGTGGTTGCTGAAACCTTGCAAGGAAAACGCCCTGCGGACTTCTTGCAAGTGCATGACGATGTCGCGAACGATTTGTCGCAAGCGAATTTGGAGAATATTTTTTCGGCCACGAACTACACGAAGCTCAATGCTTTGGTGAATGGGTCGTCGAGCCAGTACATGGTTTCCAATCCCGCGGCGGCGGTCGGCTTTAATGGTCAGCGTATTACCAATGTGGCTGATCCCAGCGCCGCGACGGATGTCGCGACAAAAAATTATTCGGATAGCTACATCGGCGGCAAAGCCGCCGACCTCTCAACCGTAGGACCTGCCATGGGTAACGGTGAAACTTTAATCTGGGATCAAACCGCGCAGAAATGGAAAACCGGTGTTGCGTCGGCAACCGATGCATCGAAGCTTCCTTTAGCAGGTGGCCAGATGAGCGGCGCGATCGACATGAATGGCAATAATATTTTGGCCACAGGCCACATCACCATGTCTCCGCAAATGATTTTCAATTTAGGAACTTTTGATAATACGCAGGAAGCCGCACTTGTTCTGACTTTGCTGCCGACGCAAAAAGGTGCGTCTTGGTACAACTCACAAGCGAATGTGATGAAGGTTTGGGATGGCACGAATGCCATTACACAAGCTTACCTAACGGCTGGAAAAATTGATGCGACTTGGATTCCTGCAAGTGGTGTAACCGCTAGCGCTTACGGCTCAGCAACGCAAGTGCCGACATTCACCGTCGGTGCTGACGGCCGCATCACTGCGGCCGCAAATGTCACAATTG
>CAZVOP010000103.1:0-6993 GCA_964628445.1 uncultured Pseudobdellovibrionaceae bacterium
CAAGCAGCGCATCTCCTTCGAGCGGCAGACCGACATGCTGGTCGGGGCGGTGCTGTCGCCGCAGCCGGTCGATGTCGGCAGTCTGGGACAGCGCCTGCTCGCAGCCATCGACTGGCCGCAATTGGGTGCCGGCTTGCTGTTCGCCGTCGTCGTGCTTTACCTCGCCGCCCGCTACCGGCGGCGCATCATCAAGGGCTGACGGGGGAAATTTCGGGTGCCGTCGACCGTGCGCTTGATGCCGAATAACGTGCGCTCATGGGGTTGCCTCGGCGCGATCTACCGCAAGCTTGGACAAGAAACCCATGCCGTGCGCGCTTTCCAAAAAGCGATGGATCTGGAGAGCGATTCTTCGATGAAATCTTTTTTCGCGGAACAAATCCAGGGCCGGCGCGCGGCTTAAGGTGCCTCTTCCACCTTAAGATCATCGGTGGTGTCTTCGCCGATGGTTTTAATGATGTCGAACCACTTTTTGACCAAAAAGCCCGGATTGTCGGCGTTACGTGAGACCATTTTGCTGGTGATCAGCATGGCGATCGAGACGCCGATCACCAAAAGCAGAACGTATTCCACCACGATTTGACCGCGCTGACGGCGCAAGTTATCTTTCCGGAATGGCAGATCAAGGATCCTCTTCAAACGAACTTTCTCCCCGAAAAACATATCGTGTGATGGCGTTCGTGGCGATTGCCATCATTTTACTCCTCAGTTTGGCGATCTATAGTTTATCGCGCCTGCAAACTACACCTTGGTCCAGCCGACTGGACAACCTCAAGATCCAATCTACTTTTCGGAAAGAACTGCCTCAATTTGAACTGAAAGACGGCGAAAAGCTGATAAATCCGCAACATTTTACCGGACGCTGGACCCTTTTGACTTTTTGGTCGTACTCCTGCCCTCCGTGCTTACAAGAAATGCCCTCATTGAACCAATTGGCGCTCAGTTGGCAAGGCGCTGAACTCGAAATTCTCACGGTGAACGTCGATCCCGAAAAGAGCGAGGATTACGATTTGGCAAAACGTTTTTTACAAGAAGAAGAGATCGTGCTTCCGACCGTCTTCGATCACGGGCAAGTCTTAGCGAAAGCTTTCGATGTGCACGAGTATCCGCGCCACTTCCTGATCAGCCCGGAAGGAAAGCTGGTGTGGGACGCCAGGGGAGCCTTTGCCTGGAATGACCAAAGCTCCCGCGATCAACTGCTTAGATTGATTGAACAGCAAGCTCCTGAGTCAACCCCAGATCCTGCAGAATAGCCTTCACGCGCTCGAAAACTTCTTCATATTCGTTTTCATTCAAGGGGCCGCGGACTCCCAACACATGATCTTCGCCTAATTTTTCAGCAGCGACGTTGGCTACATCCTTGCGCCCGTTGCAAAATGAATCGGAAAAGGACTCCTGATTGGGATAAAGCATCAGGAAAATTGTTTGCCCATGTTGCTTAAAATTTTTGCGAAACACACTGTAAGTCTCTTGCAAGTACTGCTGAAGCTTGAAGTAGACCTTCAGAGCTAAGGCCTCTTGATGTTGAGCGAAATAGATGCGGATTGGTCCGTCGAAGACCGCGGCGTTGAATGCCGGTGAATAAAATCTCGACTGAGTCAGATGAATTACCGATTGAGCCATGGCGTCCCGTCCCTCGTGTTGCTGATGCAATGTTGATACGTCCTGTACAACAACCTAACTGTAGGAAAGATTCTTTAAGAAAATCAAAATGTTTTTTACTTTTCTTTTGAAAAAGGGAGTTCCTGAGCGCTTCTCCATACTTTTTCGACCGGATGATGGCCAACGGAGTAGAAAAGCTCCTTATATGAGCCCTTGATGGCGATGAAATCGGCTCTTTTGCCCGGCTCAAGCGAACCAAGTTCTCCAGATCTGCCTAATGCGCAAGCACCGCCGAGGGTGAACGCAACAATAACTTCGCTCAAACTCATCTTCATTTCCAGGCGCGCCAACAGACCCACCAAGCTCAAATCTTGAGTCGGGCTTGTCCCGGGGTTGAAGTCGGTGCTTAAGGCCACCCGACCTCCCCCATCGATCAACTTTCTGGCTGGCGGGTATTTCATTTTCAGATAAAAATCGGAGGCCGGAAGCAGCACGGCCGTTGTTTCCATCGAGGCGATCTGCCGAATCACTTGCTCATTAATATAGACAACATGATCCACGGACTGCGGCTTGAACTGCAAAGCCAAATTGGTTCCGCCAAAATCGCTCAACTGCTCGACGTGGGCCGTGATCGGAAATCCCAGTTTCGCGGCCGCTTCAAAATACATTTTTGCGAGTTCTAAAGTATAGAATCCCTTTTCAATATAGATGTCGACACGATCGGCAAGATTTTCCCGGGCTATGCGCGGGAGGATTTCGTCACAGATGTAGCGCGTGTAGGCTTCAAGATCCGGAAAGTCCGGTGAGCGTGAGTGAGGCCCAAGATAAGTCGTGACCATCTCGGGGCCGACAACTTGGCGGGCGACCGCCAAGCTCTTCAATTCGGTTTCTAAATCTTGGCCGTAACCGCTTTTGGCTTCCAGGAGCGTTACACCTTGGGCGACAAACTGATCGGCGCGCTTTTGCGCAAGCTGAAGCAGATGTTCTTTTGAAGCCGCTCTGGTTTGCTTAACCGTCGAGAGAATACCGCCGCCCTTAGCGGCGATTTGTTGGTAAGTCTCGCCTTGCATACGCCATTCAAATTCTTCCGCCCTATCGCCGGCAAAGACCAGATGGGTGTGCGGCTCGACAAAGGCCGGCATCACCGTGCGGTTTTCTAACGAGATGAATTCTGGATTTTTACCTAGAATTTCGTTGGGCAATTTTGCGCGCTCGCCGGTCCACTTGATGCGGCCGTTTTCAGTGACGAGTGCTGCGTTCTTGATGATCGACAGGTCTTCATCGCGCACGTTTCGTGCGTCTTTTTTTGCCGCGCCTTCAAGGGTGAGCAACTCAAGTATGTTCTCGAAAACCTTTACGCTCATGACCCTACCTTAAATGAAAAAAGCCGCTTGCGCGGCTTTTTTCTCAAGAACCATAAATTTAAACTCGCGTTTAAATTTACTTCTGAACTTTCAACAGCTCCACATCAAAAACAAGAACCGAAAAGGGCGGGATGCCAGGCTGAGCCTGAGCGCCGTAGCCAAGATCCGGCGGGATGTACAAGCGATATACAGAACCTTCAGGCATCATTTGCAAAGCTTCTTGCCAGCCCTTGATGATTCCGTTGACCGGGAACTCAGCAGGTTGACCGCGGTCATGCGAAGAATCGAATTTTTTGCCGTCAACAAGAGTTCCCGTGTAGTGCACGGTCACTTTGTCTTTCAATCCGGGCTTTTTGCCTTTTCCTTCTTTGAGAACTTCATATTGAAGACCCGAAGCGGTGGACTTAACTCCGGCTTTTGCTTTGTTCTTAGCCAAGAATTCGTCGCTCGCGCCTTTGTTGTGTTGCGCATCTTGCATCGCTTTGGCTTGCGCCGCTTGTTGCAAGTTTTGGATCGCTTTTTGTTGATCTTCTTCGCTCAACTCGGGCTTGTCGCCTTTCAATCCAGTTTGTACGGCGTAGCCGACAACTTTGGGATCAAGGTCGATATTTTGTGCTTTGATGTTCTTCGCGATATTTTGTCCAATCGCGTAGCTCACCTTGGCTTTATCGTCGTTCAATTTAGGTTTACGGTCGCAGCCCATTTGTACCGCCATAATCGGCGCTACAACTAGAGCCAGCGCGTGCTGTAATTTCATCTGATGCCTCCGGGTTTTAATTTCCACCCTTAAAATAAAAGCTTATGCGACAAATGATGTCAAAGGGGAATTCCGTGGCGATTGACTCCCCGCTCTTCGGCCACCCGAATCGCGTCGTCATAACCGGCGTCCACATGCCTAAAAATCCCCATGGCCGGGTCGGCCGTCAATACCCTCTCCAGCCTGCGCGCCGCCTCTACAGTGCCGTCCGCGACAATCACCTGTCCGGCATGCAAGGAATAACCGATACCGACGCCGCCTCCGTGATGAAAACTGACCCAACTTGCCCCACACGCCGTATTGACCAGAGCGTTGAGAATGGGCCAGTCGGCGATCATGTCGGACCCATCCTTCATCCCTTCGGTTTCGCGGTTGGGGCTGGCGACCGAGCCGCAATCCAGGTGATCGCGGCCGATAACCAGCGGCGCTTTAACCTTGCCCTGAGCCACCAAATCGTTAAAAAGCAGGCCCGCCTTTACACGCTCACCGTATTCAAGCCAACAAATCCGTGCCGGTAAGCCTTGAAAAGCAATGCGCTCGCTGGCCATATCCAACCATCTCAATAAACCGGTTTTATGCGGAAAGAGTTCACGCAAAGCTTGATCGGTCACTTTGATGTCTTCGGGATCGCCGCTCAAAGCCACCCAGCGAAACGGACCGCTGCCGAGACAAAATAGCGGGCGGATGTATTCGGGAACAAAGCCGGGGATATCGAAGGCGTTTTTTAAGCCCGCATCTTGCGCCATCGCGCGAATGTTATTTCCGTAATCGAAAGTTCGGGCGCCTTGCTTTTGCATCTTCAGCATGCCGTCGACATGTTTGGCCATGCTGAGCTTCGCCATGCGAATATGTTCCGACGGATTTTTTTCGCGCAACACCGCCGCCGCTTCCAAACTGTAACCTTCCGGAATATACCCGCGCAGCGGATCGTGCGCGCTGGTTTGATCGGTCAGCAAATCCGGTTTAAATCCCCGCTCGATCAATTGATGAATAACAGTGGCCATATTTCCAAGCAGCGCCACCGACTTCGCCTGGCCGGTTTTTTTATACTCGTTCACGCGTCTGAGTGCATCGTCCAGATCGGTAGCCACTTCGTCGACATATTTGGTCTCTAAGCGGCGCTGAATCCGGCTCGGATCCACCTCGACCGCCAAAACCACGGCGCCCGCAAAAACGCCGGCAAGCGGTTGCGCGCCACCCATTCCGCCAAGGCCCGCGGTCAAAATCGTGCGGCCTTTTAAATCGCCGCCGAAATATTTTCGGCCTGCCTCCGCAAACGTTTCGTAAGTGCCCTGAATAATTCCCTGCGTGCCAATGTAAATCCACGAGCCTGCCGTCATTTGGCCGTACATCATCAAACCTTTGCGCTCGAGCTCATCGAACACTTCCCAAGTCGCCCATTTACCGACCAGATTGGAATTGGCGATCAAAACCCGCGGCGCATCCGTATGCGTGCGCACGATGCCCACCGGCTTTCCGGATTGAATCAAAAGCGTTTCGTCATTTTCGAGCTGAGTCAGGGCCTTGAGAATCCGTTCTAAAGACGGCCAATCGCGCGCGGCCTTGCCCCGCCCGCCGTAAACCACCAATTCATCGGGGCGCTCGGCCACGTCGGGATCAAGATTGTTTTGCAGCATGCGATAGGCGGCCTCTTGTTGCCAGCCTTTGCAATTGAGTTTTGTGCCGGTTGGCGCGCGCAAAGTTCTTACCATTCCAATTCTCCTACCGATTTATGCAAGACGCCGGGCAACTCGCCCGAGCGGATCAAATCGCGGATCGCCTTGATGTCGAGCGCAAAAACCCGGTCCTCTTTCGCGAACGGGACTTTTTTGCGGATACAATCGAAGGCCGCTTGCACGGTTTTTGAGGACTTGAGCGGCTTTAACAAATCTAAAGCTTGGCAGCTTGTGAGCAACTCCATCGCCACGATGTTTTCGGCATTACGGACCACCTGGCGGAATTTGCGCGCGGCGATCGTGCCATGCTGACGTGATCTTCCTTATCCGCACTGGTGGGAATGCTGTCGACGCTCGCCGGATGCGATAAAATTTTATTCTCACTCACCAAACTGGCCGCGGCCACTTGCACGATCATCAAGCCGCTGTTCAAACCGCCGTTCGGAGCAAGGAAGGCCGGCAATTCCGACATCGCGGGGTTAATCAATTTTTCGATTCGGCATTCCGAGATCGAAGCCAAGGCGGAAATCGCGATGGCCGCGAAATCCAGTGCGAAGGCGACCGGTTCGCCATGAAAATTACCGCACGATAAAATCTTGCCTTCTTTTTCAAACACCAATGGATTGTCGGTGCTTGAATTCGCCTCGGTTTCCAAAACATTCAAGACATAGCGAAGCGCATCTTTGGCTGCGCCGTGCACGGCGGGGATGCATCTTAACGAATAGGCATCCTGCACGCGGTGGCAGTTCTCGTGACTTTCGGCTATGCCCGAAGTGGACCCGAGGATTTTTAAAACATTGCGCGCGGTTTTGGCCTCGCCCGGATGGGGACGGGTCGCCGCGATCAACGGATCGAAAGCCGCGCGTGTTCCACGCAAGGCCTCAAGCGACATGCTGCCGCTTAAATCCATCAGCCACATCATGCGTCTGGCGCGATAAGCGGCCAACAGCCCCACCGCGGTCATCACTTGGCAGCCGTTGATCAGCGACAAGCCTTCTTTGGCTTGCAGCTCAAGCGGCTTCACGTTGTGTTTTTTTAAAATCGTCGTGGTCTCGACATGATCCTCGCCGTCCCACACATGCCCTTCACCGATAAGGGCTAAGGCCAAATGCGAGAGCGGCGCCAAATCGCCGCTCGCCCCGACCGAGCCCTGGCTGGGGATCACCGGCAAAATATTATGATTCAGAAATTCCAAAATTTTATCGATCACTTCTTCGCGGATACCGCTATGGCCACGCGAAAGGGCGCCCGCGCGCAAAACCATGATCGCCCGCGTTTGTTCCTTGTTAAAAGGATGACCGACACCGCTCGAGTGCGAGCGAATCAAATTTTTCTGCAGCTGCACGATGTCCTTGTCGGAAATACGGACACTGCTGAACGCACCGAAGCCGGTGTTCACCCCGTAAATCACTTGGCCCTCGTTGATGCGGCCGTCGATAAACTTGCGCGATTTGCGGATCTTCTCACGCGCGCTTGGCGCGAGCTCGACTTTGATTTCGTTCTTCGCCACTTGCCAGACGTTGTCGATATTTAAATTTTCACCCGTTAATTTGAGCATTCGATATCCTTTAGCGCACGAATCGCTTTTGCATAATCC
>CAZVOP010000104.1:0-6849 GCA_964628445.1 uncultured Pseudobdellovibrionaceae bacterium
GCTGTCCTTAGTACGAGAGGACCGGGATGGACATACCTCTGGTGTTCCTGTTGTCGCGCCAGCGGCATCGCAGGGTAGCTATGTTTGGAACGGATAACCGCTGAAAGCATCTAAGCGGGAAGCCAACCACAAGATTAGTTTTCCCTAGGGCTTCGGCCCTCTAAAGACTCGTTCGAGACTAGGACGTTGATAGGTGGCGGGTGTAATTCTAGCAATAGATTCAGCCGAGCCATACTAATTGGTCGTGAGGCTTCTTTAGTTTTTATATCTCGGGCCGCGGTAACGCGTCCCTTGAATTAAATCTTTCAAAGATCAAAACTTTCTTTGTTAGGAATGACTTAAATTGGACAAGACTTGATATTGCAAAGTCGCGGCAACGCGCCTTCGAAAGACTTTGTCCTTACAAAAAATATGACTATTCAAATTTAGGGATCATCTCATCGCAAGATGGGGTGATCCCAGACCGTTTGCTGGTGTCAATAGCGACGGGGCCACACCTGATCCCATCCCGAACTCAGAAGTTAAGCCCGTCAGCGGCGATGGTAGTGCAGTGGTGACACTGTGGGAGAGTAGCACGATGCCAGCTTTTTAATATTGCGGACCCGCGTAAGCGGTTCCTTAGTTTAAATCCAGAAGAGATTCTGGTTCTGAACCCGGTAGGGAAACCTACCGGGTTTTTTTATGCCCAAATTCTGAAATGTAGGCCCCATTCTTGTTTTGGGATAAGATTGGCCGAGGGGGATTTCATGAAATTCTATGCATTATTGCTTTCGATATTTTTATCCTTCGGTTTTTCGGCGGCGGCGTGTGGCGTTGCGGAAGGCTCGGCCGATCAGGTTACGGCGGCGTCTTCCCTGTCGGAAATTTTGCTGGCCTCGTCGACGGATCCGCGAACTTGTCTTTCTAATTCAGACTGTGTGGGCAATGAAACTTGCATTCGCGGCCGGTGTGAGATGAATGGCGGACCGAATCGTTGCAATAGTGATTACGATTGCCATTACAATAGTCATTGTCACAATGGTGCGTGTGTACCTTAGCTTCAGTAGGAAATTTCCTCATAAGAACTTAATGGACGTCTTATTCCCTCTGTGATTTTCTTTTGCACAGGGGGTTTTATGAAATTTATTTTGTCTCTTCTTATCTGTGGGTTCGGCGGCAGCTCGGCTGTTGCGGCGGACGTGAGTAAAGCAAAAATCGACAAGTTGGCGGCGGAGTATTTTGCAGGCGAGGCATTTGGCGGGAAGATAGGACTTCTTTCCTTGTCTGATCCTCATCGCTGTGAAGATCAGGAAGAACGGCCGGGGAATTCTTGCGTCGATGTGGCTTGCAACTATTTAGGCCGGCTGAATTGTGATGATGTTTCCGAAATCGAGCGAGTCGGCCGAGCCTGTCGGGGAAACTCAAATGGCCAATGTATCGAGTCGACGTGCGCACATCTCGGGCGATTAAACTGCGATGATATTTCTGAGATGGAAAGAGTGGCCGAGCAGTGCCGCGGAAATGTCAGCGGAAAGTGCGTGGATACGGCGTGTGGTTATCTGGGGCGATTGAATTGCGATGATTTTAGTGAAGTTGAGCGAGTGAACCGGGCCTGTAAGGGCGTGAAGTCCTCGTGTATCGAGTCTGTTTGCCAGAGACTTGGCCGTTTGAATTGCGATGATATTTCCGAGATGGAGCGAGTGGCCGGTTCTTGCCGGGGAAGTTAGTTCCGGTGAGCGGCAGGCTTGTTCCAGGGAGCCTTGATGTCGGCGGCGGCGGAGTTTTCACAAAGAGTTTTTAGATTTTCTAAGCTTTTGCTGAGATCGCGGCCGAGAAAAAATCTTAAGATTAATCCAAACCACCGTTGTGGGGAGCTTGTGCCGACTTGTCCGGTCATGGTCCATGTAACGGTGGCGCCTTGGGCGGGAATGGTCAGGCTGATTTCGGCATGGGCTCCAGGCATTCCTTCGAATTGCAAATCATAGCCGACCATCTGTTCGGCGATCCAGTCGGTGACCTTTGCTGAGCCGGCGCCCATCTTTTTGCTTTTCCAATTTTGCGTGGCGCCGACTCCGAATGACGGCGTGGTGATCTCCTGCTCCATTGATGGATCCATCTTGGACCAGGTGGTCCATTCTTTCCAGCGTGCGAGATCGCCGAGGAAGGCGAAGACCATTTTGGGTGAGGCGATGATGGTGGCTTGCCGCTCCACTTTGTAGTCGTGGGGAATTAAAAATCCGATGAGAAACAGAGCGGTCAATATGCCGGCGAAGTAGATCGAGATTTTTTTGAAACTCATGGCTCCCCCAAAGACTTAAGAGTGCAGTGAGGGAAAACTTTTGTAAAGTTCAGAACGTTGACGGATGGGTGAGCCGGCTTCTGACCGCCCTGGCCCGAGCGGTTACTTCGGGCTTACAACTTCGAGATCGGCGGAAATCTGCGTGACCACCGTTTGGCCGTTAAGAGTGGCGATACGCAACTGTTCGATGTGCAGGTTGTAGCGCTTGGTGGCTTCGGGCAACTCTTTCCAAATGCGGATAGCCAGGACCAGGCCCGCGAGCGCGAATGGCGCCATAAATATCGGCCAGAAGTACCAGCTTTTGTGCGTTAAAAACCCGATCGAAATCGACTGCAAGCCGCTGCCCAAATAAACGAATCCGTCGACGATGCCGCTGGCCGTGGCGGTGGCTTTGCGTCCGCCGAAATCCGCAGCCGCTGTTCCTGACATCAGTGAGTGGGTCGTGATCACCAGGCAGGCCATGATCAATGCGCAAATTCCAACGGTTGTCGGTGAGTCGAACAAGTAAACCGCCATGACCACGCAGGAAATAAAAATTCCGCCTTGGGCGAGGGCCACCGGCGGTCCGCGGCGCGACTGGAAAAAACGGTCGGAAATTATTCCTCCGCCGAATCCGCCCACGATACCGACCAGGCACAATAAAAGTCCCCAATTATCGAGGAAGAATTTTGAGCTGCCTTGGGGCAATTCTTTGGCGAAGACGAAATACCATTGCATCACACCGTTGCGGACGACGCCGGTGGTGAATTCAATGAGAGCGATCATAAGCATGAGCGGGCTGGTAAAGATGCGATGAAGCAATTCACCCATGGTGAAGTTGCGGTCCATTTCGCCGCTGGAGGCGTCGGCGGTATCGAAATCTTCGAAATTCGCCTGGCTGGGCGTGTCTTTGATCAACCACATATCGAGTAGCGCCCAGAAGATGAGAATCGCGGAAGGAATAAAGAACACCAGCCAAATGGCGTCCATATTGTTGGTGTCGACGGCGAACATAAGTTGAAACAGTTTTTGTAATGTTGTCGGCTCGCCTTCGATGTGAGCTTTCGAAGCGTCGACGATGGCTTGGCCCCAATCAAAAGCGAAATACACGCCGAAGGAAATCAGCGTGCCGAAGATTGCGCCGAAAATTCCGCGCTCGCGTACGTGAAACCAATAGGCCTTCACTTTGATAATGGAAACGGCACCGTAGCTTTGGAAGAACATATTGATGGAGTAAAGAATCGCGAAAACTAAAGTCAGGTTCATATGTAGGCGGTCATGCATCTCCATGTAGAGAGCGATACCCATGGCGATATTTGCCAGGCAGGCGCCGAGGGCCGCGATAATAATGCCCTTTTTGCCGCCGATCTTGTCGACCAGCGGGCCGTTCAGGAGAAAAGAAAAACCGTAGACGACGGTTCCGGCACCGAAGATTAAGCCAAAATCTTCCTTCGTCATGGCGCTGCCCAAGGCATTTTTTGAAACGCTTAAATTGTAGCGAGCCATATAAAGAAAGGCGTAAGTCATGCCGAGGGGGAACCAGTTGACGAAGCGGCGTAGGATAAATCGCCGGCTATGCTTGATCGGATTATGGCGGAAATAAAAGGCGATCACGATCGTCATGACTACGGTAACTAATAATAAATCCATGCCCCCGTTTTAGGATGGGGGGTGGCGCGTTAGCAACTTATTTCAAAGCTTCGCGGATGTACGCGGATGCGACATCCATAACCCATACAATTGCGGCAATAACGAGAATGATGCAGCCCACTTCGGGCCACATGGCCTGTCCCTGATACTGAATTAACAAGGTGCCGATACCGCCTCCGCCAACTAAGCCGATAACCGTCGCCATGCGCACATTGGTGTCCCACAGATAAAGCGTCATGGCGATGTAAGGAAGAATGACCTGCGGGACCACGGCGAACCAAACCACTTGAATGGGGCGGGCGCCGGTGGAGCGTACAGCATCGACAGGTCCTTCATTCACCGACTCGATGATTTCCGAATAATACTTTGTCAGTGAAGCCACTGAGTGAATCATGAGAGCCAGCATGCCGGCGAAGGGACCCACGCCGACCCACACCGTAAAAATTAAGGCCCATATCAAGGGTTCGACTGAGCGGGTGGTGTTGAGCACCAGTCGAAGCGCTGCATAAAGAGCGCGGGCCAAGGGAGTGGCCATCAAATTTTTTGCGCAGAAGAAGGCCAGGCAAAAAGCGACAGGCACGGCAAACACCGTCGCTAAGAAGGCGATGTAAATTGTCTCGACCGCCTTGAGGACCGCTTTCGCAAGTATCGAAAAATTCGGGTGGGTTAAACCGGTCCATAAGCGCCAGGCTCCCTGTAAGCCTTCGCGATCGAGAAGTTCAAAAAGCGAGGCTTCGGTAATTTGCAGCGCGATGGCAAGACTCATCAGAAATAGAAAAATGAGATGTAGAGCTGTGAACGATAAGCGCGACGCCTGAATATTTTCTTGTTGGCTCGAACGGATATGGAATAGGGACCAGCCGGCCGTCCGCCAATGCAGGCGATGGGAAATAAGCGCGAGTACGGCTGAGAATACAACAATGCCCAACGCGATGGCCAAGAGACGATCCATTTGCGCGAGAAAAAATTCTTGATCCAGAGGGATATTTTCCAAGTAGACGGGCGCGCAGAGAAAAAGCACGGCATAAGCCAGCACCATAAAGGTGTAACTGAAAAGACCGGCGTCGAAGATGATTTTACGGAAGGCGCGGGGATTAGCGGACATGGACCTCCCTAGCGGACTCGCCGTATATCTTTTTGAACCAGTCATCGTTGATTTCTTGCGGGCTTCCTTCGAAGACGATTTTTCCGTCTTTTAACGCGATCACGCGGCTGGCATATTCGCGCACCAAACTTAAAAAATGCAGATTGCACACAACGGTGATGCCGAGTTCTTTGTTGGCTTTGCGCAAATAGTCCATGACCGCATGACTGGTTGCGGGATCGAGACTGGCAACCGGCTCATCGGCGAGGAGAAGCCGCGGGTTCTGATTGAGCGCGCGGGCGATGGCCACGCGCTGCTGCTGTCCGCCCGAGAGCTGGTCGGCGCGGGCGTTGGCTTTTTCCTCGAGACCGACGAGCTTCAGCGCGGCGAGGGCTTTTTCAATGTCTTCGGATTTGAACCAGCGGGTAATGCTTCGCCACAATCCGGTGTAGGCGAGTCTGCCGGTGAGAACATTGGTGAGTGCCGATAGGCGCGGCACAAGATTGAAATTCTGGAAAATCATGGCGACGTCGCGCCGGATGCCGACGACCGGCTCGCCCAGGATGCGGATTTCGCCGGAGGTGGGTTTAAGCAGGCGGCCGATGCAGCGGAGAAGAGTGGACTTGCCGGAGCCGCTCAAACCGATAATGACTAGGAATTCTCCCTCGCGAACCTCGATGTTGACGTCGCTGAGCGCGCGCACGCCGTTCGCATAAACCATATTTAAACTTTTTATTGAAAGAAGATTCTGGCTCACTTTTTTTTGTCTTCCGAAATGCTTCCGAGTTCTTTCACCGCGGCACGGGTGGAGTCGTAATCCTTGTCCGTTACCGGGGCAAGACTGGTGACTGAAGAAAGTTTCTTCAAGACATCAAGCCCTTCCGGCGTGGCGGCGAAGTCGATCAAAGCTTTTGCGATTTCGCGCTTCATGTTTTCGGGCATGTCCTTGCGGAAAATGACCGGATCGTTGGGAATCGCCGAGGTCAGTTCGAGAATTTTAATCTTCTTCTCGACGTCGGGATACTGCGCGCGCACTAAGCGACGGGCGTCTTGAATGTCGTTCTCGGCCGGAGGGGAATAGAAAGTGGCGCCCGCGTCGACTTGTTTTTGATAGATCATCGAGACCACGCTGTCGTGGCGCATGGCGAACATGGTTTCTTTGGGTTTGATTCCACGGTCCTTGAGGTATTTGAGCGGCAGCAGATAACCCGAGACCGAAGACGGGTCGACGAAGGCGATTTTTTTGCCGTTCAGATCCGAAAGTTTTTTGATTTTACTATCGGCTCTTACCAGGAATTGCGCTTGATAAGTTTTTTCTCCGAAGCGGACCGTGACGAGCCGCGCTTCAGCGCCGTACTTTTCATGCGCGAGTACATAACCGAATGTATTGATGGCGGCGATATCCGCGCGCTTGGTGCCGAACGCCTCAACCACCGCGACGTAGCTGGGCGGGATGGCGATCTGGTATTTGTAAGGGGTGTGGTTTTCCAAGTACTTTTTGAGCGCATGCGAGGTGTCTTCGAGCAGCTTCATGTCCACCGACGGCACAAAATAAAATTTGACCGGATTTTTTTCGCTGCCGAGCGGGCCGCGGTCGCGCGTGCAGCCGGCGAGAAGGGCGGCGCACCAGAGCAACAGGTAGGCTCGTTTAAACTTCATGCGCACATTGTAGACGCATTTTAGGTCTTTTGAAACACCAGATTCAAGCGCGGCCGGCGAGTTCGTAGCGGATCAGTAGATCCAAAACCGCTTGCGCGAGCCAACCGAGGATGCAGAGCCAAACGACGCCGGCGTACATGTCGACGATCGAATAGGAATCCCAAGCTCGCCAGATGAAGTGCCCGAGGCCGTTGTTGCT
>CAZVOP010000105.1:0-6812 GCA_964628445.1 uncultured Pseudobdellovibrionaceae bacterium
CAAGAAACTTGATGACTCACGCAAAGACATAAAAGATCTCGAAAAGAAATTGCCCGAGCAGCAAAAAAAATACACCGAAGCCATGAATAAGGGCGAAGATGAAGCCTCACAGGCGCAAGACAAAATGGTGAAGGCGCAAGCTCAACTTGATCAAGAGCTGGGCGAAGCCGAAGAGCGATACAACCAGGCCAAAAAAGAGATCGCCGCGCAGATCGTTCAATTGCAACAGCAAATCGCACAAGCCGATGATTCAATTCGCCAACTGATGTTGACCAAAACTGACGCGGAATTGGCTTACAACGAAGCCATACGGCAGATTAATTTGAACTGCCATAGTTCAGCGTCCGCGACCGTCACGAAACTACAAACTCAGCGCTTGTCGCAACCCTTTAACCGCGGTGGATTCACCAGTATGCTGACTCAGGTCGGACTCTCCGATCGCGCAAGCTGGCAGCGAGTCGCCGAGAAATATTACCGCTATTGCCTAGCCAGCACGCCCACCAGGGCATCCAAGAGCAGTGCTAAAGCAAGTTATGATTCCGCATTACGCAAGGCCGACTCTGCCATTCAAAAATTTGAGGGCGACAAACAACGATTAGCCGCTCAACAGTTGAGCCTAAAGAGCGGCGCCTGTAATCCGGCGCCAAGCGGTGTGGATATGACCGGTCAAGCTCCGCAAGAGTCCGACTCTTGTGTCGCGGCCAAAAAAGCTTTAGGCGATTCGCAAAGAGCGCAACGCAAATACAGCAGTGAGGCGAACAAGGCGCAAGCAGATGTCTCGAAGGCCGGCCGCAAGGCGCAAAATGAAGCGGCAGCGGCAGGCAATGAAGCTGCGGCCACTCAACGTCAGATCGCCGACGAGCGCGCGCGCATGAAGAACTTACGCCGCGCTTCCGAAATCGCCAACGAGGCCGCGGACAAATCGTCCGGCGATCCCAAAGCGCACGACCGGGCGTTGGAAAAATACAGCGAATTTACGACCGAAGCGCGAAAATTGGCTCTCTGCCCGCGCTGTAAAGACGATGAGGACTGTAAACGGATAAAAGCTTTTCTCAAAATTGACGACAGTGACGAGGAGACGGCACCGTCAGCCAATCCTGGACCTCTCGCCGAAACGGCCGACAAGGACAAACCCAGCAACGTTCCGCTTTATGACCGTACTGGCGAACAAATGATGGATAATATTAAAGGCACCGCAAAGTAAGTAGGCCAGCCATTCGTTGCGGCGTCCACGTGACGCCGCATTCTCCTAGCATCGTAACTCCCCTCACATTATAATATTCTTTCCACTTACCACTTAGGAAACGCACCTATGTCGCTACGTAATGTTGTTCTCGCTTTGGGTGGCCTAATGATCGCCGGGATGATGATCGTCGGCGCGATCGTCTTTAAAATAAACAGCGAGCTTCCGGAGCTTATCGGCCTTGCCGAATATAAACCGCTGCTGGTCACCGAAGTCTTCGACCGCAACGGCAAAAAGTTCGGCGAGTTCTTTCGTGAAAAAAGAATCTTAGCACCGTACGACCAAATTCCGCAGAACGTGATTCACGCTTTTGTGGCGGCGGAAGACGGGGCCTTTTTTAAGCACGGCGGGATCAATTACACCGCGATCATCCGCTCGGTCTTCGCCAATATCCGCGCCGGCAAGCGAGCACAGGGCGGATCGACGATCACCCAACAGGTCGCGCGCTCGCTGATGTTGAGCAGCGAAAAAACTTACACGCGCAAGATCAAGGAAGTGCTGCTCACTTGGAAAATGGAAGATACTCTCAAAAAAGAAGACATCCTCTTCCTCTATCTTAATCAAATCTATTTAGGACAAGGCGCTCACGGAGTAGGCGCAGCGGCGCAAGTTTATTTCCGTAAAGACTTAAAAGATCTGACCGTGCCTGAGGCCGCGATTCTTGCCGGGCTTCCGCAAGCGCCCAGCCGCTACTCTCCGATCCATAATCCGGCCAGCGCCAAAGAACGTCAGCGTTACGTGTTGAAGCGCATGGCGGAAGAGGGCTATATCACCGACGCCGAGGCGGATAAATATATTGCCGAGCCGGTTAAACTTTTTGTATGGCAGAATTTTAAAGAACTTGCTCCGTCCTTCCTGGAAACCGTCCGCCAGATGCTGGTGAGTGAGATCGGCGAGGAGCTGGTCCTCGATAAAGGAATCAAGGTTTACACCAGCCTGGACTTGCCAAAGCAGATCAAGGCGCAAGAGCAAGTGCAAGCGGGCTTGCGCGCGTTGGATAAGCGTCAAGGTTACCGGGGGCCGCTCAAAAATATTACCGATCCGACGCAAGTCGCCGAATTTCTCCTCGAAACGCGCAACAAGCTAATGGATGAATCCTCGCCCGAGCGTATTTTAAAGGCCGACGGCACCTTCGATCCGCGCGGCCCCTTGAATCTGACCGGCAAAACCGAAGACGGCGAAACGATGCCGACCCTCCCCGCCTATTTGCCTCTGCAAAAGGTCATCGAGGGCGTGGTCACGAAAGTCGACGATGTGAGCGGCCTTACTTACGTCCGCTTTGCCGAAAGCAAAGGTTTGATCGATCTTGAGAGCATGGCCTGGGCGCGCAAGCCCGATCCTCAAGTGAAATCCGACGAAGCCTTGATCAAAAAGCCTTCGGCCGCCTTAAAGGTGGGCGATGTCATTCAGGTGAAGGTCGTTGCCAAAGAGTTTAAATCGGAACGC
Organism: uncultured Pseudobdellovibrionaceae bacterium; assembly: GCA_964628445.1. GTDB lineage: Bacteria > Bdellovibrionota > Bdellovibrionia > Bdellovibrionales > UBA1609 > JALHOQ01. The sequence goes on from CAZVOP010000105.1 coordinate 2,690, forward strand.
ATCGATAAATTGCTCGAGGAGCACAAGAAGAAAGTCAAAGGCAAGGCCGGCGCGAAGATCGAGTTGCCCGACTTCGCCACTCACGTGAAATTGGAGCTTGAACAAGAGCCGCTCGTTGAAGGGTCCCTTCTTGCCATCGATCAACAAACACAAGACGTGATCTCGCTGGTCGGCGGATACGATTTTGTGCGCTCAAAATTCAACCGCGCCCTTCAGGCCGCGCGCCAAACGGGGTCAAGCTTCAAGGCCTTCGTTTACTTGGCCGCGCTCGACAAGGACTACACGCCGGCGACTCCGATCATCGACGCCCCGCTTGTCTATGAAGAGCAGGAAGAGGGACAAGATCCCGGCAAAGAGCCCGAAACCAAAACTTGGCGGCCGAAGAATGACTCGAACCGTTTTGGCGGCGACATCTTGTTTCGTAACGCGCTCATTAGATCTTTGAACGTCCCCACGGTAAAAGTGATTGAGAAAATCGGCGTCGATTGGGCCGCCACCTATGCCCGCCGTTTGGGGATTTTCAGCCCGCTCAATATGGATTTTACGCTGGCGCTGGGCTCAAGCGGTATCACGCTTTACGAGATGACCCGCGCCTTCGGCGTGATCGGGCGCATGGGCAAGCGGCTCACTCCCATTATTATCCGCAAGGTTCTTGATGCTTCGGGAAAAGAGATCGCCAAAAACATCACCATCGATCAACGCTTTAAAAACGAAATCTCGCGCATCGAAGATGATTTTGAGCAACGCCGGCAAAATTACCTCAAAGATCCATCAGCCCCGGCCGAGAAAAAAGAGCCGCCGATCTTTTTTGCCGACAAAGACCAATTGATCCGCCCACAAACCGCCTACGTCCTGACGACCATCCTGCAAGGGGTGATCGATGAGCGCGGCGGAACCGGCGGTGGCGCACAGTCCCTTGGCCGCCCTGTCGCCGGCAAAACAGGTACCACAAGCGCCTACTACGACGCTTGGTTTATGGGCTATACCCCCGATATCGTTACCGGAGTTTGGGTCGGCTTCGATGAGGAGAAGACCATCGGCCGAAGTGAGGTCGGTGCAAGGGCGGCATTGCCAATTTGGCTGGAATATATGAAAGTGGCGCACGAAGGATTGCCGCCCAGGGGTTTCCCTGTGCCGGACGGAGTGGTGTTTGCGAACATCGACAACGAGACCGGGCATCTGGTCACCAATTCTTCGAAGTCGGTGGTGCGCCAAGCGTTCATCGATGGAACCGAGCCTGGGTCGGCGAAAAATCCGCAACAAGATGCGGTTGAGCAAGACAAGGCGTTTTACAAAGAGGACATGTCTGAATGAAGTCTATCCACGCCTGGGGTATTAACCAAAATAACCTAAAAGGCGTGGAAGTGGATATACCGATCGGATCCTTCACGGTGATCTGCGGGCCGAGCGGTTCGGGAAAAAGCTCGCTGGCCTTCGAAACCCTGTACGCCGAGGGCCAACGCCGCTATATCGAAAGTCTTTCCTCTTACTCACGCCAATTTTTAAATAAAGCGCCGAAGCCCGATCTTGAGGGCATTGAAAATATCCCGCCCGCGATTTCGATCGAACAAAAAAATTCGGTGAAGACTTCGCGCTCGACCGTCGGCACCACCACCGAACTGATCGATTATTTGCGTTTGTTGTTTGAGAAAGTCGGCCAGGCTTTTTGCCCCGTCCATCATATCCCGCTCAAGATCGATTCGCCCTCCAGCGCCGCTGAACGGATTTTGAAAGAGTTCAACGGCGAGCGCGGATTTATTTTGGTGCGGGTGCCCGAAACCGACCGCATCGTGAATGAGAAGCGTTTATTCGCCTTACTGAAGAGTGAAGGTTACCGGCGCATTTACGTCGCCAAAAAAGTTCAAAAAAAGCCCGAATGGCACAAAGGTAACGAGTACGCGAATGTCGAGATGGGTGAGGTTTTAGACCTCGATGATCCGATCTTCACTAAGAAAGGCGTTCCCAAGAGCGAGTTCTGTATTGTGATCGACCGTTTGGTTTTTGCGCCCGACGATCAGGGCCGCATCGTGGATTCGATGGCGCAGGCCTTCGCCGCGTCGATGAAATTTTCGAAAACCTATACCGCAGCCCAAGCCGAAGCACTGACCGTTGACGGTAAGCGCTTATTGTTGAGCGAAGAAAACTCTTGTTCGGTTTGCGCCTTCAAATTTCCGCAAATCACCTCGGCGCTTTTCTCTTTCAACTCGCCGGTTGGCGCTTGCCCCGATTGCAATGGCTTCGGCAATAAGCTTGAGCTCGACGAGGGCAAGATCGTTCCAAACCCTCAGCTGACCTTAAGCCAAGGCGCAATCGCCCCGTTCGCGATGCCAAGCGCCTCGGACGACCGTAAACTGCTGCGCGCGTTCGCCAAAAAAATGAAGATCGACATGGATACCTCATGGAAAGATCTAAGCGATAAGCAACGGCAGCTGATTTGGAAGGGCAACGACGATTTTTACGGGGTAAAGGGATTATTCGAATATCTCGACACTAAAAAATATAAAATGCATGTCCGCGTTTTTATCTCGCGCTTCAAAAGCCCTTCACTGTGTCCGACTTGCAAAGGCTCCCGGCTAAAGCCCGAAGCCTTGCAGGTTTTGATTCGCGGCAAAAATATCGGCAACCTTGGGGCGATGACGATCGAAGAGCTTTATCAATTCGTCACCGAGATCAAGCTGAGCGAATACGAGGCCACCGTTTCGGCCGAGCCCTTGCGCCAAGTGCGTGAGCGATTGAGATTTTTAAACGATGTCGGCGTGGGTTATCTTACCGTCGACCGCGCCACGCGCACACTTTCGGGCGGCGAATTCCAACGCCTGCAGCTGGCGAATCAGCTCGGTATGGGTTTGTCGCAAACCTTATACGTGTTGGACGAGCCGACCGTGGGTTTGCATCCGCGCGACACCGAGCGTTTGATCGGCGTTTTGAAACGCCTGCGTGAACTCGGCAACACCTTGGTGGTCGTCGAACACGATCACGATGTCATCATGAACGCCACCAACGTTATCGAGATGGGTCCAGGCAGTGGACATCTTGGTGGAGAAGTCATTTTCACCGGCGAAGCCCAAGCTTTTATCAAAGCGCCGCAATCCTTGACCGCCGGATATTTGCGCCCGGGCCCGCAACAAGTCTTAGTGCCTGAACCACGCCCCGTTGACATCGAAGATTACAAATACGTTTTGTCTTTTAAAGGCTGCAAAGGTCATAACCTCAAAAACGTGGACATCGATATTCCATTAAACCGTTTGGTCACCGTGACCGGAGTCTCGGGCTCCGGAAAATCCACTCTGGTTGCGCGCACGATTTACCCGACCGTCGCACGCCACTTAGGCGTCGAATATCTGCCAAGCATGCCGTTCAAAAGCGTCAAAGGTTTAGAGCAAATCAAAGGCGTCGTCCTGATCGACCAAGGCCCGATCGGCAAAACCGCGCGCAGCAATCCGCTCACTTACTTAAAAGTTTTCGATGCCGTCCGCTCCATCATGTCCTCTTCGAACGAAGCCAAAGCGCGCGGCTATACGGCGGGCACATTCAGCCTGAATGTCGACGGCGGCCGCTGCCCGGTTTGCAAAGGCCTCGGCTACGAAATGATCGACATGCTTTTTATGGACGATATTGAAATCAAGTGCGACGCCTGCGACGGCAAGCGCTACCGACCTGAAATTTTGGAAGTGACTTACAAGCACAAGAACATCGACGAGATCTTAAACATGACGGTGAGCGAAGCGATGGATTTCTTCGTTTCGTACCCGAATGTGCGCCGCCCGCTTTCTGTGCTGAAAGAAGTGGGCTTGGATTATCTGAAGCTCGGCCAAAGCGCCAACACCTTAAGCGGGGGCGAATCGCAGCGCATGAAGCTTGCCCGCGAGCTGACCGGCGCGACTCAGCAGCGGACACTTTATATTTTGGATGAGCCCACGACGGGACTGCATTTTCGCGAAGTTCATTTGCTGCTGAAGGTCCTGAATCGCTTGGTGGAAGCGGGTAGCACGGTGCTGTTGGTGGAACACAATCTCGAAATTATCAAGCATTCCGACTATGTCATTGACCTCGGGCCCGAAGCCGGCGAGGGCGGTGGCGAAATTTTGGCGCGGGGCACACCTTCAGACCTGATGAAACACGC
>CAZVOP010000106.1:0-6757 GCA_964628445.1 uncultured Pseudobdellovibrionaceae bacterium
ACTGGGATCTAGGGACCCAGACAAAAGCATTTCCAAAGCAGTAAATTTAGATAGCTTCGACGAGATTTTTGATTTGGATAAAGAGGACATTTGGGAACCCAATCCCGGAGGCCTTCTGACTGTTTTTTCGAATAAGCTGCCCAAATATATCGAAATCCCGGCGATGCACTCGTATGATCAGTTGACCGGCCAAAAAAGAGAAAATGCATTAAATCAAATCATGACGACTCTTTTCCAAGAGATAAGAGAAAGTTCCGTCAATTTTAAAAAAGCGAATGAACATTTGGCTGCGCTCGCAAAAGAACTTGATCCTAACGATGTGGATAAAGAATTTGGAAAATTAATGCTGGACTTGAATAATGGATTTGGTGGGGTGTTCCCTGGAGCTAGATTGAATATCGGAGTCAGTTTTGACGATCCCGATGAAAGTATCAAGCCGTCGTTTGTTGTTGCGGCAAGTAGTAACATTCCCACAACTATTAATCGCCAAGGCACTGGGCTTAGCCGGTCGGCAGTGTTCAATTTGTTAAAATTTAGAGAAGAGTGGCTTGAGCGGCGAGCGAGTCTTAAGCCGGGATATATCCCTCGATCGTTAATTATTGGCTTTGAGGAGCCCGAAATTTATATGCACCCGAATGCCGCGAGGCTTATCCGGGACTTTATCTATGATTTAAGTGAACGTGGGAACGTACAGATAATCGCAACGACACATTCAACGTTAATGATGGATTTGACTCGAGACAAAAGTTCGCAAGTCATTAATCGTTTGGGGTTTATGGAGCACGTTCATGACGATACGAAGCTGAGCGTGGTTTGTGCAACCCCTTTGAACCATAGCGAAAGTTTTAAATCGTTACATAAAAATGACAGAGAGTATATGCGGATGCTTTTGCGGATTGATGATTCCGTTTGCAAAGCCCTCTTTTCCAAAGAAGCTATTATATTTGAAGGGGATTCGGAGGAGATTGTTTTTTATGAAACGATTCGGCGTTTGGACAAAGAGAGAAGGATTAAGATAGTAGATTCCAAGTCCTTAATTAACGCCAGAGGGAAAGCTACGATAATACCGTTAATCAGATACCTTAAGGCAATGGGAATGCCTTTTAAGATAATCCATGATTCCGACCTTGGGAAAAAGGGTGCTGATGCAATCAATAGTGCAATTTCCAAAGAAACTGATCCTAAAAACTTAGTTGTGCTTAAGGACTGCTTAGAGGACGTTTTAGGGTACAGTCCACCAACTAGGGATAAGCCTTATAAAGCCTTTGAGGTCGTCTCGAAGTGGCCAGATAAATATAATGAAATACCGCGAAACTGGATTGAGATATTCGACAAATTAATGTTCGATGGCCAAGGATAGATAAATAATATTAGGAGAAATTATGCTTACAGACTGGCAGGGCTTAGATAGCTCGTGGGCGGATGCGGTGAGGGTAGATCGGGAAAATGATTATCTCGATATTCGGTTTAAGGATGGAACTATATGTCGATACAGAGGGGCAAGCGCTCACTTTGATAGTTTAGTTAGTGCTTCTTCAGCGGGTTCATACATAAATTCATACATAAAATATCTGCCTTATACTCAACTATAATTTAAAATCGGATTCAAATTCGACCTCTTTTGGCGGAGAGAGACTCTATTCCGCTCGCAGTGGAAAAATGGAGATAGGCTAATCAGCAGAGGATGTGAATGACGTGGAGCTCTACAAATTGCAAGAGCGCTGGAATGGCAGGATTGATCATAGTGCTATTTGCGGCGATTTCTTGCAAGAGCCCTGATACAAAGCCTGCCGCCGTGTCATCTGTGAAACGAAATCGGTCGTGCAAGGTGGCTACCGATTGTGTGGCATATTTGAGCTGCGGCAACACTATTACGGCTTTCAATAAAAAGTCAGTAACCGCGAACGACCATTTACTTGGGGAAGCCCAACCGGCTGATCGCGAATTTCCAGCAGAGCCCGCTCTATATTCTGTAAACCCGTTCCTATGTCTAAACATTTTGTCAGATGGATCAAGCGCCCCAACCTATGAAGTGAAATGTAAAAGAGGCCTGTGCGAAGTGATTCTAGGAAACTAACTAGCTCACTTGGATTCGCATATAAACCTAATATTCCACTTTTTAAAATACGAATCCAATTCATCTATGGACCAAGACTCAAATTATCTACGTAGATGTACGACGCCCCACCAGAGTTCTTGTATACATATACGAGTGCCTGTGTTGCGCCGGCTGGACATGTAACGGTTAAGCTGAGCGGTTTCCAAGCGGTCGATGTCGGAGTGATATGTTTATCTAAAATCACAGTTCCATGGCTGTCGAGAAACTCAATTCCCACCGTACCAGTCTTGTCGGTTGAAGAGCGCAGCTTTGCCGCGAAAGTAAGGGTATAGCTCGAGCCAGCCGTGAGGTGAGAAATTACATCCTGATACACGCCTCCCGAACGAGTTCCTGTTCGCAATGAGGACTTTCCACTATATACCGACGAAGTCTGCGTTACGCTGTTTCCCCAGGTGTTCCATCCGGTCAACCCAGATTCAAAGCCGGAATTGGTGACAAAATTAGTTGGACTTGCCACCGCGGTAGTCGCCGAAACCGCTGAAGATTGAGCCGAGTTATTGCCGGACGCATCGTAGGCCAAAACAGAATAGGAATAATTGGTCGAAGGCGAGAGACCGGAGTCGACGTAAGAAGGCGTCGTTGCATTTCCGATTGCAGTTCCGTTTCTAAAAATCTTGTAACCGGAAACCGCAAGGTCGTCCGTTGAGGCTGCCCAAGTGAGATTGATTTGCGCACTCGACGCTGCGGCCGCCGTTAAAGCGGTGGGGACTGAAGGGGCTGTTGTATCCGCCGTAGGTTGTTGGACGCTTCCGCCTTGGACAATATCTAGTCCATTCACCGCTATATATCCGTAGTATACTGAAGCGGCGTTGGTCGTGTAAAAGCGCAAGTCTAGCTGACCTCCGCTGACCTGAACGGCAAAACTCACTTTGATAAGTCGATTGGCAGCGTTGGTTGAAAGGCCGTTGGCCACGGTTAGTCCTTGGGCCGCGATATACATATTGTTTAAGTCGCTGTCATTATCTCCCAAATAGGCCGTGACTGCATAAGACCCATCGGGAAGATTGACCAGGAAATGACTATCCAAAGTTTTATGGAAATCGCTCTGCAGGGTATCGCTTGAGCTGGAACGATATCTGGTGTCCATGCCGGAAATGGATTGCCAGCCGTATCCGAGGCTCGAGTTAAAAGCGATCAGAGGTACCCCCACATAACCGGCTTCAGTCGGTGAATTTCCAGCGCCGGAGGTTCCGTTATTAAAATCCAGGTGCATTGTGGTCGCGACTGGGGCTGGTGCCGCAAGCGTTGTTGCGGAACTTGAAAGCGATTGGGCTGAAAGATTTCCTGCAGCATCATATGCCGACACTGAAAATGAATAACTTGTCGAAGAGGCAAGCCCTGAGCTGGCATACGCAGGCGAAGTCACATCCGCAACCATAACGCCGCCGCGATAAACTCTGTAGCCGACAACGCCGACATTGTCGGTTGCAGGCGACCAGGAAAGATTGATCTGTGACGGCGAATTCGCTGTTGCAATTAGACCGCTCGGAACCGAGGGCGGGGCCGAATCCACGGTGGCCGGCGAATTACAATTGGCTCTTAGATCGACAACATAGACTTGAACCGGGCGGCCTGTCGAATCTCCCCAATTGCTGGCGAAAACCACGCGAAGTCCATCTGGTGATGGAGAGGCGTGAATCTCGGCTTCGTAATCGGAGATATTCCCATGGTGATGCGCGAGACGATATATTTTGCTGCCGTCCAAGCTGTACGTGATGATTTCGGAATTGTACGGCGGCCAACCGGGATTTTCATTGTAGGTCGAAACGCCCCATCCACCAAGTTGAGTGGCTCTGGTCGAGGAGTGACTGGCATAGGCGGCGCTCACCAGGACGGTCACGGCGCCATCGCGCAGGCGACGGCTAATCACCTTGCCGGAGTCGGGGGATGACTTTGAAACACCGACAACGACTTCTTCTCCATTCGCATCGAGTCCCATATCAAAATGGCTTGGACGTCCATATTCGGTAAATTTGTTAACGAGATTGCCATTTAGATCAAAAATAAAAATATGGTCATTGTTGTCGTTGATTACAATATAATTACTCTTGCTGGACAATGAGGCGTTGTCAGCGTTTATCCCGAGGGCTGTGAAGTCAATATCCGCGGATTTCACATTGGTGCTCAGGTTGTAAATAAATGCTATGGAGTGGCCCGCTGAATTGTTTCCCATCAAGACGACTTTTGAGCCGTCGGCATTCAAATTTCCTTCATACTCGCCAATCGTGAGATTACTGTATCCGGAAAATGACGCAATGACTGTCGTCGCATTGGTTCTGACCGTCCAGTAACCGATCCGGTTACTGCCGGCATAAAACATTTTTGTCGCGTCGGTTGGGTGCCAACGGCATTCGCTGCCGGGACAGCTTCCATGAAAAAGTGGTTGATAGGTTTGACCATCTACAAAGATGGAACCAGTTCCGCCTTCGTGGTTCGTTTCAAGGAATAAAAGACTTTGATCGGCGTTCCATGCCTGAACTTTTGAATATTGATGGTGAACATCGCTACCCCAAATCGCGCCCGAAACTCCCTGAACAGTAGTCCCAGGGTCACCGCTGACACGTGTGATCTTCGTGCCAAAGACGGGATCGGTTATGGATTGGAGATATCCAGGCTTAGCCACTGACGGAGTGGCATGATTGGATAAATCACTTACCAAGTTACAGTTTAGAGTTCCGGCGTGAGCAGAAGCCGAAAGAAATAGGCCGGCAATGCCGATCGATAGCGTCATTGTATCAGAAAGAGACTTGAACAATGTCACAATACCCCCAAACCCCACTGTAGCCTCAGAGCAATGCTTATGCCGGCTGCTAACCGATTAATGAGTATTCAGGTGTTGAGGATTTTGGCAGAAATTTGTCACGTTTTGAGAGCGACTTCCTAAACCTACAGAATTTGGGTGATTAACCAATTCGTCGATTAAATCGGCGCTGTCGATGTCTTGGTCAGTATGCGGAATCAATCTGTTGCTTCAGATATGTCATCAGCGCGCCAATCTTGAATTCGAGATTTAGTCTCCATCATTCTGCCCAGCAGACCGCGAGATCTTGCCAAATGGAAATACTAATAGGAACATCCTGAGTAGATTTGCATCACTGGGAGATTCCATTGAGTCCTCGTACAACGTGGTTATTGGGTGGCCTCGCTCTGTTGGTGCTGACGATTGCTCTTTCCCTATTTGCAATTGATTCCGAAGATCTACTCATGTATCTCGCGATCGCAAAAACCATACTAAGCGGAAATCATCTGCCGGAAACTGATCCGTTTTTATTCACGATCCCAAATTACAATTGGCATATCGCGCACCAATGGCTGAGTTATTTGATTTTTTATAACTTAGATATAATTGGTGGTTGGACCTCGATTATTGCTTTCAAAGCCGCCCTCATACTGTTATTGCCGCTTACTGTTTTGATAGTGGCGTGGAAGAGATCTGAATTTTCCCCCTTCAGTCTACTGCTGATCGCATTGGCGCTCGCTTCGTCGGCTTGGCGATTTGTTGAAAGGTCCGCACTTTTTTCGGATATCTTGACAGTGGCGGTGCTCGGGATTTTGCTGTCGAACCGTCAACGGTCCACGCGGGCCTTTTATTTTCTACCTCTGCTCTTTCTTCTTTGGGTGAATCTACATCCCGGCTTTCCGGTAGGACTACTATTTTGCTATCTATTTTTAGCTGAAAATTTCAATCGGCGTTCAGTGGCGATCGCTTTTTTATCGACGGCTGTCTGCCTTTTAAATCCGTTAGGTTGGGATGGCGCGGTCTATCCATTTGTTTTCGCCAATCGAGAAGCCATTACTTTCATGAAATATTATACAGAATGGTGGCCAGCCTATGGTTCCGGTTTTATTCAAAGTGACGTGGCGCCGGCGTTCTTTGCCCTAATTTTGGTCGTCTTTTCTCTAATGATTTATCGGCGCGCGAAAAAGCCGTGGGTCGATGCTATTGTGGCCGTCGTGATGACTTCTCTGGCAATTAAAGCCGTTCGTTTTGTGCCGATGGCTTCGTTTTGCCTCGCGCTCATCGGCGTTCAGCTGATGGGACCTATGCGTAGTTCGTTTTGGTCGACCCGGCTAAATCTCGGCGTATTCGCATTGACTTCTTTGTTCGCCATTAAGATATTTTTTTGGGGATACACCACTTTGGGGCTTAAGAGAGAAATCAGTTTTGATCTAGATCGCAAAGCTTTCCCGATCGGCAATGCGCAAATTCTTGAAACACTTCCGCTGCAATGGAACATGCTCAATAACCACAATTTCGGGGGGTATTTGGCGTGGCGCTTCGATGGGCGGCGTAAACTTTTTTATCATGGCTTTGTGACGGATACGGATTTTTTTGAGAATGAGTTCTTAAGGATTCCGCGGACCCAGGATGACTTCAACGAGCTGGTTAAAAAATATGATATCCGGATTATTCTCGTCGATAGCGGGGGCGGTTATCGCGCCTTTTTAGATCGTGTACAAAATCATCCAGAGTGGAGGTTTGTCGGTTCAGACCCTGCCTCGGTCATGTGGGTTCGTGAGCCTTAACGTAGAACCCTATTTTCAAATTTCTATTTTCTAATCTCTTCCAATTTCGCGGGAGCGAAATTGGATGGGGTGGCAGGACTCGAACCTGCGAATGTCAGAATCAAAATCTGA
>CAZVOP010000107.1:0-5965 GCA_964628445.1 uncultured Pseudobdellovibrionaceae bacterium
AATAATGTAGCTTGCGCCGACGGCGAGATCATGAAATGGGACAACACCAATTCACATTGGATCTGCGGAGCAGGCGCCACAGCCCCAACCGGTGCCGCCGGTGGAGCATTGGCCGGCAATTATCCTAATCCCACCCTTGCCACAGATGCGGCCGACACGGCAAATATCAAAGACAATGCGATCACGAGCGTAAAAATCGCGGACAACAATGTAACTGACGCAAAAATCGCTTCTGTTTCAGTTGATAAAATCGCAAACGGCGCGGGCAAATATTTTGTCTACGCCCCGAACAATGTGGCTTGCGGAACCAACGAAGTCCTTAAGTGGGATGGAGCAAAATGGATTTGCGCGGCCGATAGTGACGGATCTTCAGGCGGCGCTGCCGGCGGTGATTTAGCTGGAAATTATCCGAACCCCACGATCGCGGCAAATGCCGTCACAACGGCAAAGATCGCCGATGCCAATGTCACTGATGCGAAAATTTTAGACCTTTCAATCGAGAAACTCACTAACGCTGCGACTAAGTACTTTGGTTACAAGCCGAATAACGTGGCTTGCGCCGACGGCGAGATCATGAAGTGGGATAACACCAGCTCGCACTGGATCTGCGGAACAGACAGCTCTGCACCAACTGGTGCAGCTGGCGGTGCACTGGCCGGCAACTATCCCAATCCGACTCTCGCCACAAATGCGGCCGATACGGTCAATATCAAAGACAATGCGATCACCACGCCGAAGCTTTTCGCCAACCCTGGCGCCAACCGCTTAATTGCAACAGACAACAGCTCAGGCGCAACTTTAACGCCGTTCGAATGCACCGGCACGCAGATCATGCAGTGGAGCGCGTCCGGCTGGGCCTGCGTAAATGTAGGCGCGGCGCTTGGCACCGGCTATATATTAGACGGCGGAAATAGTCGTGGTTTGGCGATCTCGATCGGAACAAACGATAACTTCGAATTGAACTTCAGGACGAACAACACGAATAAAATGACGATAGATACAGCAGGAAATGTCGGTATCGGCACGACGACACCGGGCGCCAATCTTGACGTTAACGGTAAAATTCGCGCGCAAGAGCTTTGCGATGAGACCGGCGCGAACTGCAAGGACATCTCCACGGGTTGGAGTGTTCCGAGTTCTCTTGCAGGTGACGTGAATGGAGCCTTTGGCTCCACGAGTGTCGACAAAATCAAAGGTAAATCCGTGGTGCCCGTGGTCTATGCGACAGGGCAGCATCTTCGCTATGACGGGACGAACTGGGTGAATGCCTTGGTTGATGTGAGCACGGATGTGACGGGGACGCTCTCGATCGCCAATGGCGGTACTGGAGCGACCACCCAACAAGGGGCGATCAACGCGCTTCTGCCTTCGCAAGGCGGGAATGCGAGCAAAATCCTTCAAACGGACGGCACCAACGCCTCTTGGGTGGACACTCCAGCGAGCGGAATCACCGCCCTTACGGGTGACGTGACGGCCTCCGGATCAGGTTCTGTCGCGGCGACGATCGCGAGCAATGCGGTCACTTCCGCGAAGATCGCAAACGCCACCATCATTGGCGCGGACATGGACTTTACCGGCGTCAATGCCGCGACGACCGGGGTCGTGATGAAGGACTCAACCGGCAAGTTCTCTAACTTCACTTGTGCGACGGCAGGGCATGTTCCGACTTGGACCGCGAGTGGTTTTGCCTGCCAGGCTCCATCGGTCTCGGCATTGAACGTTTCAAGCACGGCCACTGGCAATATAGCTGCGACCAATGTGCAGTCGGCGATCGCTGAATTGGATACCGAAAAAGTGGCTAAGGCCGGCGATTCGATGACGGGTACGTTGAGTGTCTCGACATCGGGCAAAGGCTTAAGTGTCGAGGGCTCGGACAACGCGGACACCATTTTGGACGTCGCGACTTTACAAAGAAAAAGAACCAACGCGGCTTCTCCTGCCGCGGGTTTTGGCGCTGCGATGACTTATGATCTGGAAAACAACTCCAATAATAGCTTCACCTCTGCCGCGCGAATCAGTTCGGCGTGGGAAAACACGCAAAGCAACGCCACCACGGACCGCGATGCTTACTTGAGTTTCCAGACGATCAAAGACAACGCTTTGGCTGAGAAATTCCGTGTGACTTCAAACGGAGTTCGCGTTCCGGCTTCGGGATTGCCCGCATCCCCTACGACCGGGGACATCGCCGTCGATTCGGGTGATGCGAACAAATTGAAATATTATAACGGCACGGGTTGGGTCGAGGCGGGTGGAAGCAGCGGCGGCGGTTTGCCGGCGGCCGACGGAACCGTCGGTACGCCCTCGATCAACTTCACGAATTCGACCGGCATGGGTCTTTACAGAATCGGCGCCAATATCCTGGGCATTTCGACGGCTGGCGTGAACCGCATGACTATCGACGCTTCGGGCAATGTCGGTATCGGAACGACGACCCCTGGAAGAAATCTCCAAATTTCCTCGAACTCAGCGCCCTACATCGCTTTGACTGACACATCTCTTGGCGTTGGCAGCAAGAACATCGATATCCAGAACTCGAACGGAAATTTAATGGTGCGTGCCCCGGATGACAACTTTGGTGGGTCGGGCAACGTGGTTTGGTTCTCCAGAGCGAGTGGCGGCGGGATGGCTCTTGGTAACTTCAACTCCGCCACTTACACAATCACTTTGTCCCCCTATGCTCCGGCAAAATCTATCGGTGTCGATCGCACCCAAAACACCGGCAATAACAGTGGTAACGGATGGGATCTCTCGATGGTGGCCGGCGGAGCGATGAGTGGACAGACCGATCTCAACGGCGGTAACTTGGTGCTCAGGTCAGGGATCGCCACGGGCTCTGGAAGTTCACAAATTCAATTTCAAACCACGACGGCCGGTGCTTCGGGCACAGCCGATCGTTCTCCCACAACAAAAATGGTCATCGACGCTGCCGGCAACGTCGGCATCGGTACCACAACGCCTTCGCAACTGCTTGACGTGAACGGCCCGATCCGCATTACTCCAGCGGCTCTTCCGGGTGCTCCGGTGGCCGGCGTTCTCGCTTTTGATTCCGGCGCTTCAAACGCTCTAAAATATTATAACGGCACGGGTTGGGTCGAGGCGGGCGGAAGCAGCGGCGGTTTGCCGGCGGCCGATGGAACCGTCGGTACGCCCTCGATCAACTTCACGAATTCGACCGGCATGGGTCTTTACAGAATCGGCGCCAATATCCTGGGCATTTCGACGGCTGGCGTGAACCGCATGACTATCGACGCTTCGGGCAATGTCGGTATCGGAACGTCATCGCCATACTCAAAATTCCACATGGTTAACAGCTCCGGTGGAGCAATGTCCGGCGGCTCTGGTGCGATCTTTCAAGACGATGTCGTCAGTGCGGCGTCGGCCAATATTTACATTATTGGAGGCGCCACAGGGACTGCTGCCGTTAACTTCGGAACGCGTACTGGCTTTGGAAATGGCTACATAGTTTACGACAACAATCTCAATTCAATGGCTTTTGGCGTCAATAACGCCGGAACAAAAGTTACTATTAACTCAAGTGGCAATGTCGGTATCGGAACGACGACTCCACTGACTCGTTTCCACGTGAAAAAGGACGGCAGCGGATTTCAACCCGCACAATATTTGGAGAACGACAATTCGAACATAGCCGGGACGGCAACCGGCGTATTGATGTCAGGTAGCCCTAGCAACGGTTTTAAGGGTGGTATGGCTTTCGAATTCACCGGCGGCTGGGGACTTGGAAACCTGCATTTCTTAAATCGGAATGCCAGCGATACGACAAGTGCGACTCTTGCAGATGCTAGAATGACCATTACCAGTGCTGGCAATGTCGGTATCGGAACGACAACTCCCGCACGCGCGTTACACGTCAATGGCCCGATACGCATTCAGCCAGCGGCGCTTCCTACAGGGGCGGCCGGAGACATCGCCATCGACTCAGGCGCAGCCAACGCGCTTAAATATTATGACGGTTCAGCTTGGATTTCGTTGACCGGCGGTGGCGGAAGCACTTTTTCCGGAGGATCGGCCGCGGCGCCTGGATGGGCGGTAACTGGGGATACCAATACAGGGCTTTATTCATCGGGTGCTGATGACATTGGTTTGGCAACTGGCGGAGCTGCTCGGTTAACCATAAGCTCTTTGGGACGAGTTAGCATTGCTAACTCAGCTGTGGAATACGGTTTATACGTAGCCGATGAGGTTGTTTCTAACGAAAGATTCATGGTGGGACTTCCGGGCGCTCGCAACCCAGAAGATCTGTTTATCGGAGCTGCGACTGGAACTGTCGCGAATTTACGCTTAGCTAATTCGACATCTGGCTCTACGGCTGCTGATGGATTGTACATCGGACTGAATGGCACCGCAGCTAGTTTTAACAACAAAGAATCCGACATCATGACCTTCCATACTGCGGATACTGAAAGAGTACGGATAGATGCCGCTGGCAACGTCGGTATCGGGACGACCACGCCCGCAGCGGCTCTCAGCGTGGTTGGCGACATTCAGTATACCGGTGTCATCACCGACATCTCCGATCGCCGTTTGAAAAAGAATATCGCGCCCATGGAGGCGGCTCTCGACCGCGTTCGCCAAATTAGAACTTATTCTTATATTTTGAAGGATGACCCCAAAGAACGTACGGAGTACGGAGTGATCGCGCAAGAAATGCAAGAGCTCATTCCTGAGCTGGTGCGATTTATTGATGTCGACAAAAAGTACATCGGCGTAAATTATATCGGTTTAATTCCGTGGAGTATCCGAGCGATTCAAGAGGTGGACCGCGATGTGGCTTCGCTCAAACAAGAAAATCAACAATTGAAAAACCGTCTCGACACGGTCGAAGCACAGAATCGGGAACTTGAGGATAAGCTCAATCTAATTCTGCAGCGGATGCAACACTAGGCGAGCAGCATGTATTGGCGCAACGGACTTACATTGTGGGGGATTCGAGCTGCGGCATCGGCCCTGTCGCTCGCCTGCGCCTGCGCGGTATTTACGGCTCGCGCGGATTGTACATCTCCCGCGGCAAAGGCCGGATCGCTTGAATTCTTCACATCGACGAATACGTCGATGTATTGTGACGGCACCAACTGGAACAGCCTTAAGTACGGGGGCATCAAACCCGTCGCGACTCTTGTCGATACCATGGCGACCATCAACAGCCCCGGACCCGTGGCGGTTTGGGGAAATTATGCGTTTGTCGGCGACGCCGTTGGCGTCAATAAATTGTATGTCATAGATATCTCAAATCTCTCGAGCCCGACGGTCGTGGCCTCACTCGCACTGAGCGATATCAATCCCTCGGTGAGCATGGCCACCGACGGGTCCTATCTCTACGTCGGCGGAAGCTCGACATTGACGATTGTAGACATCACCACGCCGACAAATCCCGTCCAAGTCGGATATCTCACGGATATCGCGAATATTTACTTCCCAAGGGATATCGCGGTGTCCGGAAACTATGTTTACTTGGCCAGCTATAATACGAATGCGTTGGTCATTTACGACGTGACAACAAAATCAAACCCCACTTTTACCGGAAAGTTATTTGATTCGACTTATCACAACGGAATTGGGACCGTGGCGGTCTCGGGAAATTACGCCTACACCTCCGCATCCAGCTGCAATTGTTTCAACGTCATAGACATCAGCAATAAAAGCTCGCCCGCATTCGTGGGACACCTCACGGATGCGACGAATTTCTACACCCCGGGAGGAATTTCGGTCTCAGGATCGAAGGCCTACTTTGCGGCCTATGGGGCTAATTCAGGCTTGGCGGGCAGTCTTAATGTTATCGACATATCGGTTCCCTCGGCTCCGAGCCTGGTGAAGACTTTGGCCGATCCCTTGTTGCTTAATCCGTTTGATGTTCTCGTGATAGGAAACTACGCCTATGTCGCGACCTGGTCGAACGGTCAATATCTCACCACCGTCGATATCACGACGCCGGCCGCGCCTGTTGTGC
>CAZVOP010000108.1:0-5917 GCA_964628445.1 uncultured Pseudobdellovibrionaceae bacterium
TTTTCTTGTCAATTCTCTTGTTAAACTCTTGTAAAGTAACAAAAGATACAAGAGCCGTAAACCGCGTAAAAGCGGACATTAATCTACTTAATGATGTAGGTTCTCAATGGTCGAAATTAAACCCATGCACGGTTGATACAATAAGAGAATTTATAAATGGAAAAGAAGTAGTAAGATACGACACGCTTTATAATAATTATGTGGATACGGTTTATAACGTAGATACGCAAACGAAAACTGTATATAAAACAATCATTAAGTATGTGAACAAAACCGACACACTGAAAGTTTACGTAATAGACAACCGGGCGGAACGGTTGGCCGCAGATCAATTAAATAAAGCTCAAGGTCAGATTACGCAGCTTCAAAATGACAATTCCGGGTTAAAAAAAGAATCTAAAGTACGTCTATGGTGGTCTATCGGAATAGGCGCCATCTCTCTTTTAACGATAGGTTTTTTAGTTTATTTATTAATCAAAAAGCTATGAAAAAATTTACCGGATTCTGGCCTATTATTACTTGTTTATTAGGAATAATGTTCTCTTTCTTATCTGTCTTTTTCGTGTCGTGGAAAACTTCATGGTTATGGGCTGCCTCTTTCTTCTCTATTATGATTCTA
Source organism: uncultured Pseudobdellovibrionaceae bacterium (assembly GCA_964628445.1). Lineage (GTDB taxonomy): Bacteria > Bdellovibrionota > Bdellovibrionia > Bdellovibrionales > UBA1609 > JALHOQ01. The sequence continues at coordinate 620 of CAZVOP010000108.1, forward strand.
CTGTTTATTTATATGAGTATTAAATCTAAATATCCGTGGGAATGATAACCTCTGAGCTTCTTATAAGAATTGCCCCCAACTCACAAAAAGTTGCTGAAATTGTTGCCGACTGGTTTAATAAATATTCTGATCAGTACCAGGTTAATAATCCGAAACGAATAGCTGCTTTTTTCGCGGAAACAATTCACGAAAGCGCTTCTTTTACAGCTACCCGGGAATTTGCATCCGGAAGCGTGTATGAGGGCCGGAAGGATTTAGGAAACGTCTTTAAAGGCGACGGTAAAAGATACAAAGGCCGGGGATATATTCAAATCACCGGCCGTAATAATTACGCTGCTGTTTCCCGGCATATATTTAAAGATGATACCCTATTAAGGAACCCTGACCTTTTAGCCGCGCCTCAATATGCTATGCAATCAGCCTTGTGGTTTTGGAAAGACAGGGGATTGAATGAGTTTGCAGATAAACAATTCTTCGAAAGTATAACCCGGCGAATAAATGGCGGCATAAACGGATTCGCAGATAGGATTCATTTCTATAATCTTTTCTGCAAAGAGTTTGGATTGCCTCTTTACGATATTGAGACAAGAGATATTTTCAAATAGTTTTTCATGGGGTTTTAAGATTGAGCCTGGTATTCTTATCGGGCTTTTTTTGGTTGCTTAAAGAAAACCTATTATTTTTGTAAAATGAAATTAAAAAAACTTTCCGTTAACGAATATGCGAAGCTGCGTAATATCAGCAGGCAGGCGGTATTAAAGAGATTAACCCCTGAATTAAAACACCTGCCCGGCGTAATTAAAGTAGAAAGATTTGGTAAAATGTGGATATTATATATAGATAGCACTTTTAAATGAAATGTTAAGAGATTGTTAAAACAATCTCTTTTCTTTAAATAAATTTGGTTGTCATTTGACAACGTAGTATCTTTGTGTAACAAAAGCAAACAACGTGACACACACAGAAAGGTTAATTTCAATTACATTTATAAACTTAAAATCTTCTCAAAATGACTTACAAAATCACAAAAACTAAAAACGGCAATAAAAATGATATTGCTAACTCTTTAACCTTAGAACAAGCGAAAGGAAAATTATTATTTGCCTTAGAGGATTATGGATATGGCATTTATGACCCAGAAGCTGAAAACGTTTATCATGAAGTTTCAAAGCACATTGTTGCTGAAAAAGGGGATATGAGCGTAAGAGTGCATGATGGAGAATTTGAGATAGTTGAAGATAATTAAATAACTTCTTGGTTTTCCCTGAGAAGATTTTCCAGGCGTTGGCTCACGATACGAGCCTCTTTTAATCGCACCGTAAAGGAATTTTTAAACCTTAAAAATTATTACAATGAAAACATTTAATGTAAAAAAGACAACAAGAGATGACAAAAACGTGCCTTTAAAAACTGAAATTATAGGAACCGTAACGGCCTACACTTTTACAGAAGCAATGCGCAAAGCTGCCGAAAAATATAATAATAGAAATTGGGCAGACATATCAGTTGAGCCAAAAATTTAATCGAACCAACGCCGGGCAACCGGCAAGGAATTTATTAACCAACGCAGGCGCAGCATAAAAGCGCAATTAAACCAAATGAACATTTACAAAACAACCTTCCCACCAGAACCGCCCAAAGACTTTAATGAATGGGCAGCTTACATCTTTAAATTAATTCACAATCTTAAAAAGTAATACGATGATTCAGATTGAAATTAATTTTAGGCAATACACTTCACAAACCATTGATTTTAGACAGGCAAAAAAGCAATATGAAATCAGTAAATTAAAAGAAGAATTGAGAAAAAAAAATGAGACAGCAAGATACTTGTCTTGTGGCAGAAAAGGCGCATGGGGACGCAGAACAATGGCAGACGAGAAAAGAGATTTAGTAATAGAGAAATTAAAAAGTAAAATACAATTTTTAGAAAAATATTAGCCATGTACACCACAACCACCACCGCCAACTTTCAAACCGTTCTACCTACAATTAAACAGGGATACGAGCCGCAAAGAAAGCCGTTTTTGCCCCTATTTGAGCAGATTAAAACCCAAATAGAACAGGGAAAGGTATTAACGCCAGACGGCAACAAGTACAGCCCAAACACCGCTAAAAATTACCGGACGGATCTAAAAGCCATAAAAGCATTTCAGGAAGAAACAGGAACGATATATTTAGAGGATATAAATATTAAATGGGCAGAGGATTTTAATATTTGGGAAATGGATGGGGGGTATTCTAAAAATACCATTGCCGGAACTTTACAACGAATTAAAGCAGTTTTGCACCGACTTAAAAATGAAGGTATAGGAACTTTTGACGGTTCAGGGATACGCACGGCCACCGAGCAGACAACCACCGTATTTAATACTATTGAGGAATTAAGGATATTACTGGAAGCTGATTTTTCAGATACACCAGGTTATGATAGAGCAAGGGATATTTATGTTATTCATTGTTTTTTAGGACTTCGCTTTTCTGATCTTGCAATTATCCTGCAGAATCCTAAAAACTACATTCGGGAAATGGGCGGCAAGCTATATTTTGAAATTAAAACGCAAAAGACCGGTGCAATAGTTTTCATTCCCGTTTCACGCTCAGTTAAACAGGTTTGCGAGCGTTACCAATGGAACTTCGGGGAAATATTCTCTTATCAGTACTACAATGAAAGCATAAAAGAAATAGCAAGGAGAGCCGGGATAACTGATAATATTATCTTCACAAGAACAGAAGGAGGAAAGCGAGTTGATACAGTAATTCAAAAATGTGAATTAATGAGCAGCCATACAGCCCGGAGAACATTTGCAACTAATGCGCACCTTTCAGGGATAGCGGACAGGGATATTATGATGATAACAGGCCACAAAACAACAGCATCATTTTACAGGTATATAAGAAGTAATTCTATGCAATCAGCTATTAAGATAGCCAACCACGACTTTTTTAATATTGATATGCCGGTTACTATTTCTTTACCGCAGGAGGTAAAACAAGAATTGAAACTAATATTTTAAACCATAAAACTAAAAATCATGATTAAATTATGGAAAGTTGACGAAATGAAAGATGGCACTGTAAGGTTACAGTCTCAACTTAAGGTAGGTAAAGATAGTGCTGACTTCATAATTGAAGGCGGAGTCTTAAAGTGTTGGGGTAGAGGCGGGAAAGGGTTTAATTTCTATGAGTTTACCGACCCTTATGAAATTGTTGAAAGTAGAAAAGATATGGCTATGCAGAAACTTTAGTATATACCATCTCGTTGAAGTTAACGGCATGGTGAAGGATTGCGGCAAACCAACAAATAACAAAGAATTAAAACAATTATTTTAAATTATAGAAACATTCACAATCTAAAAAAGTAATCATGTTAATAGACATTTCAAGTTTAGACAATGGAAGCGGGTTAAATTCAAACATTGATATTTACCTGAGCTACAACCCACAACAGAAACTATTTGAACAACGCCCATATTGCAGGATTGACGAAAGCGATTTTTGCGAATTGCTAACTGAAAAGCAAATAGAAAAAATGTACTCAGGCGCTACACATTTTAACTTAAGCAAAAAGCACTGGAAGAAAAAGCAAATAAAATTTATTCAAAATACTGATTAACTAACAATAACTTAAAAAACTATAAACCATGACAAAAGGACAATGGAGAAATCTCCGTATTGGCGCAAACGTAACAACAACATACCCTGACCTTACTAACATCGAAAAGAGGATTGACTACCACGGCACAGTCATAAGGGCTAATTCAAATGGGTCGCAAGTGCTGGTAAGGTGGGACAATACTAAAACTGAAAGGTGGTATGGCAGATTAGGGATTGAATTGGCTAATGGATCTGCGAAGCGTGAATGTGTTTCACCTATAATTTCACATAAACAAGTATATATCTGCTCAACATGCGGTAATGATCCATGTGTTTGTTGTGTGCCATTTATCTAATACCCCCTAAACAAACAAATATTACACATTTATTATTACCTTTACGTTATGATTTTTGACAAAGAACCGTTTATTTTTGTAGAAGCTACAGAAACGCTACCAGGCGCAGGTTTTATACTTAGCACTTCACCCCCTTTTTATATAGGCAGGGTGATAAAGATGGATGCACAAGAGTATGAACGATTAAACAGGGAAGAAAAAGAGAATTACACCAACTGCGAAGGGTACAGCGTAGTAATATTGAGAGCAGGATCACTAATGAGTGAGCAGGTTGAAGATGAAAGAATAGTTTTAACTCAAATGGCTAATTATTATTTGAAGTTTAAAATTGAAAAATATTGGCAACGATTTAAAAGGTATAGGATATGAAAAGTTTACCGTTCCCTGAGTTATTTAATGATCTTATAATATGGTCAGATATGCAAACCACAAGAGTATTTAACCAAAAAGTATTTAGGATTTACGTTAAATGTTTATTGAAAGGTAAAACACAAACAGCAATAAAAATTTCAGAAAAGTACAGGGAACAAATAGAAGAAGTGCCAGATGAAGGAAAAGATGTTATGTTTGGTTTTGCCTATCATTTACACATGAATCTTCGGAGGCCATGAAACTACCTAAATTTTCTTTTGTTCAGTCCGATATTGATTTGCCTGGTTGCGGTTATATTCTTCACGGCGAAGAAAGACCTTATCACTTTGCACGGGTAGTAAAATTTGTCAACATGATGGCGATGGCCGATGCACTCAGCAATGAAAAGAAGCTGTGGATATATAAACAGGTAAGCGGGTATTCTGTCATAATAGTCTTAGCTGGAAGTATGGAAGGCAAAATTTACATTTCAGCAGAAGGGACAGCCAATTTAGAGCGAATGGTAAAAGAAATGGCTGAATGGTACTACGAGAGGCACATTAAACCCAATATAACTAAATTTAAAAAATATGACATCAGTATTTGAGGATCCGGAAAAAATAAATGATGATCCCGAAATAAAGGAAGCGGTTCGGCATTTTACCGAAGCGATAAAAAATGAACGACTTGCAAAGGGATTTTCTCAAATGAAAGTAATGAGAGATGCCGGACTTGCCCAAAAAACTATTAGCGAAATTGAAACCGGCGGCAACTTTAGAATGAGCAATTATATTAAGATGTGCCGGGCCATAGGAGTGGTGCCAAAGATTCGATTTGTACGGTATAAAAAATCAGTAAGCAAAATTTAGAAAATCAACATATTTTTTTTCTTTACCCTTACTTAAAAATAAATAATTCTTTGTCAGATTTGTTTTATTGTAGATAAAAAAAGACACAAAATCGCTCTTTCTGAAAAAGCTTTCTTCATTTAATG
>CAZVOP010000109.1:0-5865 GCA_964628445.1 uncultured Pseudobdellovibrionaceae bacterium
CCAAATGCCGGACGAATCCTTAGCCAGGGTAGAAAACGAAAAGTCGCTGACGGATCTAGGAGTCCGCAAGCACTTCAAGGATCGTCTCGCTAACGCGAGCGAGCAAGAGTGAGGTCATGGGTATGTTAGCCGGACGCTTTGTACTCGAAAATCAGAATGGGGAAACGGTTCGCACCTTTTCTCTCGACTCCGAAACGCTGTTCCTCGTGTACCGACACGACGTTCGCCGGGTCGAAGTCGTCGCGGATCTTAAAAGCCTCGACGAAGAATCCATTTCATACACCTTGCTCAAGAAAACCACCGCCAGCCTCGTTTCAAAACGTGCCTTGACGTTGGCCAACGGTGCCAAGTTCCGTTACCTCAAAGAGATCGCAAAGACCGTAAGTTTCGTCCAGGTCCCCGAAGAAAACGAAGAACAAGAAAAAGCGATCTATAAATACACCGCCTATACGCAACTCGGCCTCATGCTCTTGATTCTGATCGCGGGCCTTCTGATTGAACCGTTGTTCATGAAGAAAGCCGACGAAGCGATCGTCGTGGTCATTCCCCAGCAGTTCGTACAAAAACGCGAACACATCACCGTTAAGGCCAGCGAAACCAAAGTCAATCCGGTCAAAAAAGTCGCCAAGAAAAAAGTCGTCAGCAAAGTGAAGAATGTGTCTAAAGTCCTCACCGCCAAAGTGAAAAGCCCGCGCAAAGAAAATGCCCCGCTACGCACGCGAGTGAAAGTGGAAAATGTCGGCGCACTCGGCGTCCTCGGTGGAATGAAATCGGGCTCGAAAAATTCGGCCGGATTCAATATGAAAGCCATGAACGATTCAAAGGGCACTTCGTGGAACGGAGCCAGCTCGGGTGGAGTCGGCGGTATGGAGCGCGCTATTCCTGGAAAAGGATTAGTCGCTTCCGCAATGGGGAACGGCCAGCAGGTCGAAGGCGGCGGTGGCTACGGAACACGCGGTAAAGCCGGGGGCGGCCGGGCCGGTTACGGATCGATGAACATGGGTGGCACCGCCGCCGCGTACTTCGAGCCGGTACAAGAAGAAGCCTTGGTCGAAGGCGGGCTCGATAAAGATCAAATCGCCGCGGTCATCAACCGCCACATCGGCGAAGTTATTTATTGCTACGAAAAAGGACTTCAAGTTCAACCCGGCCTCAGCGGCCGTGTCGGCATGAACTTCACCATCAACGGCAGCGGAATCGTTTCCGCGGCAAACGTCGCCTCGAGTTCAATCAAGAGCGCACAAGTTGAAGGCTGCATCACCAACCGTTTAAGAACATGGAAATTTCCGAAACCCGTCGGCGGCGTTAACGTGAAGGTGCAATATCCCTTCTCGTTGAAACGAGTCAGCCATGGGTAACCACGGATATTCGGCTAACACGAAGGGGCTTGTCATGATGACAAAACTAACATTAACGATCGCAAGCGGATTTCTGGCCTTGGGCCTGATCGGCTGCCAGGGACAAAGTCCTTTCAAAGGTTCCACCGATCTGGCGAAAGAATATCCGTCGGCCAACCAAGCGAACAGCAAGTATGTTCCAGGCCTTCAAGCCAAGCTTCCGGCGGCACCCGACAACACACAAAACATTTGCGTAAGCGCCTTTAAGGTTTCGGTTGAAAACGACCGCGGAAGCCGTTTGTTGATGTTCACCGAAGATAGCTCCTCCACTTACAAAATCAACGTCCGCTCATTCGGCGGTGCGAATTTCGAAATCCAGGCCGAGCGTCCCGAAGACTCCACATTTAAACAAATCAGCAAAGACGGCAACACGGCTACCTACGCTTTCACATGGAAACCGGGCAAGACCACCACTTCTCAAGTCGGTCTCAAACTTCTCAGCCTCAAATATGTTTCGGCCTTCGTGCAAGACACTTGCGGCGCCGATGCTCGTGAGGAGTTAAACCTGGTCGTTGTTAAAACCGACGACATCCCGCTGGTCGGCATCAAAGGCCTCCCACAAACTGAAATCTCTCTAGGTTCGGAAGCAGTCGCCTTCAAAATCGAAGTGAACGACGCCTCCAGCACTCAAACCAGCGCTCCCAAATTAAAAGGCTTCGAGTTCCGCGAAGAAGTCCGCAGCGGCGAAAAAGTCGTCGTCGACGCTTCGAAAGCCGTGAGCTGCGAAGACTCAGCCAAACTTGTTGAAGGCACGACCTGGTCTTTCAACTGCTCGTTCGACACGAAACTCATCAAAGGCCTCCGCCAAGACAAAAAGGCCGACAAATCCGTCGACACTTTATTCTTTGTGACCGCGGTCAGCAGCCGCAGCGGTAAAGCCAGCCACTCCACTCCCGGTTACGTCAAAGTTAAAATCCCCAAAGTCGAAGCCACGGTTCAAGCCGCGCCGGCTGTTAAAGGAGCCAAGTCATGAAGCGTTTAACCTTAATCTTGCTTAGCCTTCTGGCTTTCAATGCTTGGTCGGAAGATTTGACCGGAAAAATGAACGCTCTCGGCGCCAACAAAGATCTGATGAAAAAAGCCAGAGCCATTGATCCGAATAACCGCATCCGCGTCGTGCAAAACCGCGAAGTCGACCGCCACATGCGTCTCGAACTCGGCGTGAATTACGGAATGGCGACCGGCGGCGATCCCTATGTGGCCACCAACGTCATGGGCGGACAGTTGGACTTTCACATCACTCCCCGCTTTTCCGTAGGCGCCCGCTACATGAACGCACAAAACTCTTTAAACTCAGAAGGCAAAAAAGTTTTCGAAGCCGCCGAAGTTGAAGCCCGCAACAACAACACGTCTTTCCGCAAGCCTGGCACCGACTTCGCCAAAGATGAGTGGTTAGCCGTCGGCAACTGGTACCCGATCTATGGAAAGATGAACCTATTCGACGCCGGCGTTTCGCAATTCGATATTTATCTTTTGGGCGGAGCCGGCCAAATCAATCTGACCTCGGGCACCGCGCCGGTTTACACCGCGGGCGCGGGCGTGGGCGTATGGTTCACACAACACTTCGCAAGCCGCCTTGAGGCTCGCTGGCAGGGTTATCAGGACCGGATTTGGGACGGTCTCGGAACGCAAAGCCGCGACATCAATCAAACACTTCTCACGGCCACCGTTTCGTTTTTGCTCTAAGGAATTAAAGGGGTAAGCGTTATGTTACATCGAGCTTTTATCATTCTGACTCTGCTGCTGGGCACTTTAAGTGTTCATGCGGCATCAAGTGAGCAAGAGCTCGCCTCGTGGGATTCCAACTCGTCCTTCGCGAAATCCGATGAAGGCAAAGCGACTCTTGGCCATTTGTTGGTGCAAAACGGAATGCCGCTCTCCGGCTTCGACCTGATCCTCTCGACCAATCCTTCAAAACTCAGCCCCGCTCTTCTTAAAACGGTGAGCCTCGACTTAAAAAATTCATTGTTCATCCAAAAAGGTTGGATGCAGACATCGGGCGGATGGAAAAAAATCTACAATAACGAATCGGTCTCGATAAAAATCAAATCAAGTAAGGATATTCAATCGGCTTTTGCAAAAGCCAATCGCATCCCCAAAGATAACGTTAACCAAAAAGCCCGCATCTTATGGCAGATCGCCACCCAAGCGCCGCAAATCAACCAAGTGGGCCAATCGCTAAAGGCTTTGAAGCTTCTTAAGCAGTCCCCGCAAACCGCGATCGGACAAGATTTAATCTCTTCGACAAAAGCCCGCGTGCTTTACCAAAAAGGCGACTTAACCGGCGCCGATGCCGCTTTCAACGAAATCCCAAAAGCCTCAAGTTTGTGGGTCCAAGCCTTAGAGGAAAGAACCTGGACCTCACTTAGATCCGACGATTACGACAAAGCGGTCGGCGAAACCGTGACTTTATTGTCACCGGCGATCGCACCTCTGGTCGGCCCCGAAAGCTTTTACTTGGCCAACCTGACCTCGTTAAAAGTTTGCGATTACAGTCGCATCTTTAAAAATAGCGAGACCTTCAAGAAAAGACAAAGAGACCATTTGCAGGCCCTGCAAGATCTGTCCAATACTGGAACGAACAAATATTTGGAATCAGTTTTAAATAAATTCGACCAAAAAGGCGTCAGCGTTGAAAACGCCGGCCCCGAAGTCGGAGCCCTTCCACGCTTGGCTTTCCGCGATTCAAAATTCGTGCGCTTTATGGAGTCGCGCCGCCAGTGGCTGAGCGAAGGAAAAAAAGCCGAAAGCTTAAAAATCAATTTGGCACAAAATTCAGCGCAGATCGCGGACCGTCTTAAACAATTGGCGGTACAACGTGTACGCGCTTTGAGCGAAATTGAATTGAAAGAATACCGTCAAAACATCGACAAAATGCACATCATCGAGGGCGAAGTGATCCAAAGACTCGCCGTCGACGAATCCTTAAAGGGTGAACGCAGCAAACTCGCCAAGGTCGAAGACTCGGGCGATGTTTTGGTTTTCCCCTACAGCTCGGACGAAGTTTGGTTTGACGAATTGGACAACTATAAAGCCCGGGTTAAGGATTGCCCGACGCTTAAAGGGGCCGCATTATGAAAAAGTTAATTTTGACCGCGGGTGTGTTGCTCCTCAGCGCATGTGCCGCCCAAAATCCCGGGCTGACCGGCGAACCGCTGCCCGCGCCCCCCGCGATCGCACGCACCACGATCGAGCGTGTCGGTGACGGCCTTGTGGTTTCACCGGATACCCGCGTAGACATTCTGTTCGTGATCGATGACTCGGCGTCGATGAGACATCATCAAGAAAACTTAAGCCGCAACATTCACCGCTTCGTCGATGCCATCGCTAAGATCAAAACCATCGACTTCCATATCGGCTACACCGTTTCTTACGATCACTCCCGTTATGGATCCGAGATCCCCGCGGTGTGCGGCGCGAACACGACCACTCCCGGCCGCGTCAACTTTGAAGAACCTGGAACATTAAAACTGCTTGAAGGACCGGCAGACAAGTTGCCCAAGGGTGGGCGCCGTTTTGTGACCCGCGATGACGATTTCAAAACTCTGCTCGCGCAGACTTTGGATCCCAACACCAAGGAGCGCAAAGTGGACTTGGTTAAACCCTATATCAAAGCCGATCCCGCTAAGCCCGAGATCTGCCCCTACGGCCCCGAAGAAGAAGCTTTATTCGGCCCGCTCCTCGGTGCGATCGAAGATCCCAGCCGCGCCGCCGGCCCCAATAAAGGTTTTCGCCGTGAAGGCGCATTTTTCGTTGCGATCATCGTGAGCGACGCCAAAGACGCCACCATCACCGTTAACGGAACACCTGTGACCGCCGAAGATGTGATCACGCGTTTGTCGAAAGCCACCGGCGAGCAAAAGCTCAACAAAAAGCGCTTCCGCATTTTCTCGGTCGCCATGAAGCCCGGCACCACCATCAGCGAGAAATGCAAACCCGATCCGGCCTTCGCGCGCCGTCAAACGCGCTCCGACGGCCAGGTTCAATATTTCCAACGTTACGGCGAAGTGATCGGCGCAAATGAAAATCCGTTGGCTAATTTGGCCTCGCTGACCGAGGACGGCAGCACGGGCAAGGGCGGTCAAACGCTCTCCATTTGCGACAACGATTACGGCGATACCTTGGCGAAATACGGAAGCCAGGTTCAGCAAGACACACTTCGTGACATCGACGTCGAACTCCCGAATTATCCGCAAGTATTCGACGCCAAAGACAAACGCAATCTGTCCGTGTTTATTGGAGATACCGAATTGGAAAAGAATAAAGGCCTCTGGACTTACGATGCGAACCGCGTGACCGTGACCGTTTATGGTCAAAAAATTGACTGGAACAAGTTTCCGAATGCTAAAATCCGCGTTCGTTACGTCCCGGTGGATGCCGCGGCGAAAACTACCAAGCCTTTAAACGCTCAGCTTAAATAGTTTAAGAACTGGCCCACTTTCGTGGGGCCAGTTCAGCTTTCCTTCCG
>CAZVOP010000110.1:0-5780 GCA_964628445.1 uncultured Pseudobdellovibrionaceae bacterium
GAACACCCTTGAGCAACGGGCCATCGGTCACGCCGGTCGCGCAAAACATCACACTGCCCTTGGCCAGCTCGTCCAGCTTAAAAACGCGCTTTGGATCTTTCAATCCCATTTTTAAGGCGCGCTCAATCTCGCCCTCATTGCGAAATTTCAGACGGCCTTGAAAATCGCCGCCAAGACATTTAATTCCGGCTGCGGCGATCACGCCTTCAGGTGCACCGCCGATTCCCATCAACAAATCGATGCCGGTGTCTTCCCAGCAAGGCGCGATACCGGCCGAAACGTCGCCGTCACCGATCAAACGGATACGCGCGCCGACCGCGCGAACTTTGGCGATCAATTCGGCATGACGGGGGCGTTCCAAAATCACAACCGTCACGTCGGAAACGCTTTTATTCAAAACTTCCGCAACGATGTGGATATTTTCTTCCGGCGATTTTTCAAGGCTGATCAGTCCGCGGGCGCGCGGACCACAGGCGATTTTCTCCATGTAGGTGTCGGGCGCGTGCAAAAAATTTCCGCGTTCGGCCACCGCGATCACCGCGATGGCTCCAACGCCGCCGCTGGCGCAAATGGTGGTTCCTTCCAACGGATCAAGAGCAATGTCGATCGGGGGCGAATCCGCCCCGCGCCGGCCGACGCGTTCACCGATGTAAAGCATGGGCGCCTCGTCACGCTCGCCTTCACCGATCACGACCGTTCCGTCGATATCGACGGAATCGAAAGCTTTTCTCATCGCATCGACCGCAGCTTGATCGGCGATCTTTTCGTCCCCGCGGCCCATGTACTTGGCGCAGGCGAGAGCCGCCGCCTCAGTGATTCTTACGAATTCGAGAGCCAGGTTTCGGTCCATGTTTCTTTCTCCAGCTGCTTGAGCAGCGCTTGATGAGGGCGAACGGGTTTCAAATTTTTGTCGACCGGGATGTGCAGAGTCTCGGCTTCGGCGATGCGCACGAGCTTATCGCCTTCGAGCTTATCGCCTTCGAGCTTGTCGCTTCCGAGCTTGTAAATGGCATATTGCATGTGGATTTTCAATCCCCGTCTCCGCACTTGCAGAAAGATCTTGATCACGTCGTCGAACGTGGCGGTCTTTAAATGCCAGACTTGGTAGTGCAAGACCGCAAGCACGTGGTCGCTGATTGGATAGTGAGTCGCCGACAATCCTTTGTCGCGCATCCAAGCGACGCGGGCTTCCTCGCAAAAGTGCAAATAATTGGCGTGATGCACGATACCCATCGCGTCCGTATCCGAAAAGGCCACGCGGCGGTTGTAATGAAAAGCACCCTCGATTGGTTCACTCAAAATCATTCTCCCAGGAGCAATTTGCGCACAAATTCTTCCATAGGCAGGCCCAACTTGTCCATCTGCGAGAGGACCGATAGCGCGCGCCGGATTTGTGGATCAGCGGTGTTCCAACGCCGCCCAAGGGTAAAATCCGTGACCTGGCCGTCAAAATCCACCGCGACCCGAATAATTCCGCGCTCACTCTCGAGCCATACAAAAATATGCGTTCCGCCGGGGCCATAAAACCACGCCGTAAAAGTCTGCTGGGGCGAAAAGTACTCGCGGGCGACCGCGCGCAGATCTTGACCAAGCAGTTTCGCCTCCAAAAATTCACTCATCGCCACATGGCCTTCCGGCGGGAGCGATTGGAACTCGAGGCCGATCCAATCCATATTGGTCCATGCGACGCGCGCCGAAGTGTTAAAGCGCCACAAAGCCCCCAGCTCGATTTCCACCTGGATATTTTGCTGCACATTCAGCGCGAAAATCCCGGGCCGCCGCGCGGCAAGACCTTTGTAGCTGAGGTCCAAGACTTCCGAGGTCTCGTGATTGGGCCAAGTGAGCTGAGCGCCTAAGCTCGCGGTCAATTCGCTCATCGCTTTGCTCAGCTGCACACGTGCAAAACGGCGCTTTTCAATGGTGCTCATGGCATCGCCTTTTTGTATTCGGATTCGGCATGTTCACGCAGCCTTAGCGCCATTCTTTGAAAGATCACTTCCATCCCAAATTGCAAAAAAATCTTCGGCACTGGGAATCGATCGTAAAGCATGTCCCCATCGATTCCAACTTCCGATTTTTTTTCGGAAAGCGGATAAAAGGAAAAAACTCCGCGCAGGCCCTTCATTGGACCGTTCACAAGAACATAGGAGATCGACTTGGGAGTGCTTTTATCGTCAACCTCGATCGCCATTTTCATCGCGGCCTTAAATGTAAAAGCTTTGACCTGGATATCCAGCTCGCGCGTCTGTTCATCAAACTTAGCTTCTTGGATGTAGTCGGTTAATTTCGGCAGCTGCTCAAATTCGAGCGCCTTTTTAAATACAAAATCGGCCGGGGCATTGACCTGCCCGCCACCTTGAATCGTCAGCCGCTTGCGGCCCTTTTCGGCAGGAGAGCCCTTCACCACCACAAGAACTTCGCGATTCTGGATACGATTATAAGCTTTCTCTTTGCTCTTCCAAAACGGTGCCTCGGCGTTCGCCGTCCCCGCCAGAACGAGAATAAAAAACGCCCTCACCCACATCGGCTAGCACCTTTCCATGTTCAGTGTTACAGTACTGCAAATGACCAGTTCTTGGAAAAATAATCTGCCGATGGCTCTTACGTACTCACGGGCGTTCGTGGCCCCGGTGATCCTTGGTATCTTGATGTCAGGGTGGTCGTCGGCGGGCTGGGTGGCGGCGATTCTTTTTATGATCGCCTCTCTCACCGATTGGCTTGACGGCTATTTGGCGCGCCGATTCGCGGTTGAGAGCAACATGGGCCGCTTTATGGACCCGATCGCCGATAAAATCCTGGTCTTGGGAGCCATCGTCATGCTTCTGGCCATGGGGCGTGTGGATCCGGTCATGGTTTTTTTATTTTTAGCACGCGATATTTTTATTGGTGGCATCCGCTCGGTCGCCGCTGCCAATAATTTAATCATCGCCGCGAAGCCTTTCGGCAAGTGGAAGACTGCTTTGCAGATGCTCGCGATCCCCTGTCTGCTTGTCTACGAGCCTCTCTTCGGGATTCCGATCGCGGACATCGGCTATTATGGCCTATGGGTCAGTGTGGGCTTAAGCTTGATTTCAGGCGCCGAGTACACGGCCGGATATTATCGCAGCAAATGACTGTTGCATTGCTTCACGGGTTTACATGCCACCCCATTATTGAAACAGTGGTTGGCTTAAACCATGGAACTGATCAAATCGAATCTCTGGGAAATTAAGAAGTCAGGCTCGCTCCGCACACTTGGCGGACTCTTGGCGCTATTTCATCTGCTGCAATTCTATTTGTGGTGGGATGACGGCAATTTGCCGCTCAAACTCGTGGCACAGGGAGTTCCCATGTGCTGGTCGATGTTTGAGAGCTGCGAATGGCTGCGCCTGATCCCTTTTGGGCTGCTGACATTCGTATTTTTCGCTTACGGCGTCATTATTTTGCTCTCGACGCTTTGCTTTTTACTGACCGACTTGGTCGGGCTCGGGTTTTACCTGCTGGTCATGGGCCTGCTGCTTGGTTTTTTGCTCTACACCCAAGATTTGCGGCTCAGCTCGAACGAAGGCTACTTTATCTTCTTCGCTTCGTTCGCCTATCTGTTCGTACCCAGCAAGCATCGCTTGATGCGCTGGCTGATCGTCTCTTTCTTCGCCGCACGCGGACTCTCGCAAGCCTCACCCGATTGGCTTTCGGGCAATTGGTATATGGAGCACTTGGGCCTGCCGATCAAATTGGCGGAGTGGCTGGCCGCCCTGAGCGTGCTGGTGCAAATGATCGGCGGAGCGACGCTGCTCTTTCGCGACGGGCGTTATTTTTGGACCGGCTGGATCTCGCTGTTCTTATTTGAATGCGCCAATCTTTATATAGGCGATCTCTTGAGCGCTTCGCTGGCGATGGGTGCTTTGGTTTATATCGCGCTGGATGAATTCGAGTTGCGCAAGGCCGAGCGTGAATATCTTTATCAATCCTTTATCCGGCCCGAACCCTCGTTTGTATGGGGCGCGACCCTACTTGTTTTCTTCTGGGCGGCGCAACTTACGCCGTTTGCAAACCTGAGTCGCAATTCGACGATCAAATCGGTTCTCGATATTTGGGCGCTCCATCCCGAAGCGGCGCATGAAGAATGCGATCAGCGCACCTTCGCGCAGTTCAAAAACCGCATTGAAGAAATCGACATCCAACCGGAGATGAGCCGCCAGCCGGCGATGTTGTGCAGCACTTATCTGCGTTTCTTGGATCTTAAGGCCGCATGCAAACAAATGCGCGAAGCCGATCCCGAGTTCGTGACTTTGAGCAGCGTGCTCCAGGTGCGGAATTACCGCGAGAAAACTTCTTACCGGGCTTTCGAGATTAAGGATTTCTGCGATCCCGAACTGACTTTCAAGCGCTTGAGCGAGGTGAAATGGACTACGAATCCAGGAAAGTAAAATGGTACTGGCTCTTCCTATTTCTGATCTACTCAAGTGGAGCGGTTTACGTTTTATTTCAAGGCAATCCTTACCTGTATTCGCACCTTGAATTGCGCACGGCCTTGGTTTCAGGCGCCGATGCTCAGTTAACTACGATTCCTTCGGCGCCCCAGTTGGCTGGCAAGACCGGCACACCGACCTATTATTCACGCTATAATTTTGAGCGCACCGCCATCGATCCGCTGGGCTCCCCACGCAGCCGCACGTATGAAGAATATGAACATTTCCCCGTCGAGCATGGCCTAAAGAATTTCGATCCCGCCAATATTGCTTATGACCACAACGGCTTTTACATTACCGGCAAAAATGAATGGGTCATCGCCATCGGTTTGGACGGCAAGGTGATGTGGAAATACCGCTTCTTAAAAGCTCCAGGCGAGCGCGGCCTTCTCCCTCCCATGGTGGATGAATCCTACGTTTACGTCGTTCACCCGCAAGGCGAGGTCGTGGCCGTTAATAAAGTGACCGGCGAGATCCATTGGCTTCTTCCACAAAATGCCGAGGTTGTCGCCAATCCTTTTATCCGCGGCGACCAGATTGTTTTGCCGGTGAAAGGTACGCAAGGCGTGCAAATGATCTTGATTGACCGCGCAAGCGGCACCCGCAGCGAGAAAAGCCCGCGCCTGGAAATCAAACCCGGATTTCATATCTCCAAGGCTCCTTCTGCCGGTGTTTTGATCGCGACCGTTGACAACAAAGTGATCGCGATCAACCCGGAAACCTGGGCCATCGAGTGGTCACAAACATTGACCGATCCCGTAAAAGGCCCTGCCGTCATTTATGAGAATCAGATTTTCATCGCGACCTTAGGCGCCAAGATCATTAAGCTTGAGGCCAATAAAAAAGGCAAAATCGATTGGGAACTCGATCTCGAAAAGCCGGCCGCAAGCCCGCCCGCTTATCTGCCGCTCATGCATCGTTTAAGCTTTTTAGACACGGCAGGAGCCCTTGTGGCGGTCGATGCGAAGACCGGCAAAAGCTTATGGCGTTACGGCATCGAGAATAAAAATGTGCTGACCGAGACCTGGTCGGCGCGCCTTAAAGGTAACAATATCGAAGAATTCAAGATGGATTGGCTGCATAAGGGTTGGACAATTTGGTCGCCCTGCTCCGAACGCCGATTCTGTATTTTGACGCCCAATAAGGGGCAAATGATTACGCGTGTCCAGCTGAGCGGTGAGCCTCTAGTGCTCCCTCTTCAATTGGATCGTCGCTGGGTCTTTTTCCTTAAGGGAAAAGCCGGCCAGTACCTGATCTCCCATGTTCTTGACGAAGCCGAAATAAAGTCCGTAAAAAAAAAAAAAAAAAAAGCTGAATAGTTCCATTTGA
>CAZVOP010000111.1:0-5680 GCA_964628445.1 uncultured Pseudobdellovibrionaceae bacterium
GCTTGTTCGAATATGAATATGCCGAGGCTTCACGCATCGGGGTGTCGGCGCTGTTTTCAACGAATAAATATGTCGGCAATCGGCGTCTGGGATTTCATGTCCGCAAGGGTTTCGGTTACGGCTCGTCCTTGATGGGCGAATTCGGCTTGATCAATGACGTGCCGAAGAGTGGCGAGGCCCGCTTAGGTTACTATGTTTTTTCCGAAGCCATGCAGAAAGTGGTGCGCGGTTATCATGTGTTTATGTCCGGCCAAGCTTATAAAGATCGTATGGAAGGCAGCCGCCCGGATAATTTAAAAGTCAGCGCGGGTATTCTGGCATTTCCGATGCAACGTTTAGAATTTAGAGTCGAAGCTGAAAATTCGCGGACCTCACGCTCGTCACCGGATGTGGCGAAAGACAATTGGACGTTGATGGGGCAGGTGCATGTTTCTCTTTAAGCGCGCGCTTCTTTTGTCTTTGTGCGGGTTGATGGGATTTGCGGGATCCGCTTTCGCGCAAGACAATTCCGAAGACGATTACACGCCGGTTACCGAAAGCGCTCCGGTCGCAAGTCACGTAAAAAAGCCGGTGCGCAACATCAGCAATCATTGGCAGGTGCGTCCGGGGCTTGCCTTCTGGCAAGAATCCATCGATTTAAAAAACGGCCCCGACACAGCCAAGATGGAAACCCAGTCGGAAGGAATTTTGGTCGATGCCGGTTACGTGATAACGAAATCGCGTTGGCGTCAAATTTACGGTTTAGAACTCGGCAATGGACGCATTAAGGGCAAGGGCAACACTTCGGTGATCCCCGATGAATTGCGCGGCCAAGTGTGGCTGATCTTAGGGGCAAGCGCCAGCTTGATGTATCGTTCATCCGCTTTTTCGGAAATCGGCTTGATCGCGCCTTTTCACTATCGCACGATCAGTTGGACGCTTAAGGACGATTCGGGTCTTAATCCCGACCGCGACACGTCTTTTTCGCTGGGTTTGGGCCTTGCATACGTCGCGCGTTTTAATAAGCGTGAGTCGCTGCATTTGGCGTTGATCAAACATTATTTTTGGGAAGCCACGATGTGGACGGCGGCCTGGCAACTGGAGTTCTTCTAGACAACAGGCAAGGGGGCCGGGTCATTTGGTTTTTATGTTTTCGATGGCAAGAAGGCGCCTCTTCACCTCAAGCCCCGCCGAAAATCCCCCCAAAGATCCATCGGCCGCGATCACGCGGTGGCAGGGAATCACGACACAAATCGAGTTTTTGCCGTTAGCGGATCCCACCGCGCGTGAGGCTTTTGGATTTTTAATGCGCTTGGCGAGTTCGGCATAGGAAATGGTTTGGCCAAAGGGTATGCGGCGCAGCTCATTCCAGACCTTTTGCTGAAACGGGGTTCCCGTGATGTCGAGGGGTAAGTCAAATTGGGTACGTCGGCCGGCAATGTAATCTTTGATTTGCTGGGCAGCCTCTCTAAGAATTTTATGTGCGGGAATTTTTTGGTCGAGGTCCTTGGTGAGCGGGGTGTCTTGTTTTTCCCATAACAGGGTCTGCAAGCCCTTGTCGGAAGCCACTAGAAAGATATCTCCGATTTCGGTTTGTACTTTAAATTGGGCGGAACTCATATGGTTCTCCTTTGTTGGTTTTTTTGCGTGGATTTTTTTAGTTTAACGGCGTACTCGCTCCATAAAAGAGTCGCCGCATAACCTCGCCATGGGCTGAGTCGAGAGATCGATTCGGCCGGATGGATTTTCAGCGCCCGGGCCAAGATCAAGTCGGTCGCGGGGAACGAATCGGTATGGCCGAGAACTTTTAACGCCATATAGTCGATCGTCCATGGGCCGACGCCTTTGATCTTTGCGAGTTTCGCGCGGAAATCTTCAACATTCTGGGTGCTCTCAAGTGAAAGCTCACGGTTTGCCACGAGTTTGGAAAATTCACGAATGGTTTCTTTGCGCCGCCCGGTCGTGCGTAGTTTAGCGAGATCGCTTTTCGCCAGGACTTCGGGCCGCGGAAAAGCATGGACGCCGGGTATGGTCTTGAATTCTTCGCCATAGTATTCGATTAGGTCGGCCACCAGTTCACGGCCGAATTCAACGCTGACCAATTGTCCAAGAATGGTCGCGATCGCGGTCTCAAAGGGATCCCAGCCGGTGGGTACTCTTAAGCCGGGATATTTTTTGAACAGCTTGCCGAGTTTGGGATCAATATCAAATGTGTTGGCGATCAGAAGCGGGTCGGAATCGAGATCGAACATTCGTCTTACGCGTGAGACGATCGCGTGAATCGCGCGGATATCGGTGCAATCGATTTCAACCTTCAGCGAATAATATGCCGGATCGTCGGCGATAAGGATGCGGCCTTCGGCCCCATTCAAATTGAAGTAACGGATAAAGCGGCCGTCCTCGAACTTTTCAAGCGTGCCCATTTTGTGGGTGCGGTAAAAATGAATCAACCGATCGAAATCAAACGGCGGGCGGTAGGGCACCGAGACCATTAGCGCTTTGTCGGCCGATGGGCTTTTGTGCCGGCGGATATCGGAAGGCGCGCGTTTGAATCTTTCGCGAAAGGCAGCGTTGAAGCGGCGGATGGATTGAAAACCCGAGGCCAGCGCGATGTCGGTAATCGGAAGCCGGGTTTCGATCACAAGTTTGCGTGCTAAATTCAGCCGGTTCTCGAGCGCGATTTGCTTCGGCGTCTTGCCGATCTCTTCCACGAAGACTCGACGTAGATGGCGGGCGCTTACGCCGAAAATATCGGCGAAGCGATCTTCGTTGAATTCGATTGTCTCGTTGTTGTGGATCATCTTGAGCGCCCGTTGCACGATCGCCGATTTGCCCATCCATGCCGGCGATTGCGGAGCGGCCTCGGGACGACAGCGCAGGCAGGGGCGGTAACCCGATTTCTCGGCAAGCAATGCGCTGGCGAAGAACTCGATATTTTCGCGCTTCGGTTTGGCCGGGCAAATCGGGCGGCAGTAGATGCCGGTGGTTTTTACGCCGACAAAAAATTTGCCATCGAAGCGGTAATCGCGCGCCAACATAGCTTGAAAATAGATATCCTCGTGCTTCATGGGGCCAAGATAGCACTTTTACGGCAGATTAATAGCCGTTTTCGGACATGATCGGCGGCGAGTTCAAACGGGACTGGAATCTCGGATTTAACTGGCTCCAATCCAACACCGTGAACAAATCCGTACACTGAAAATCCCGGTCTAGAGCCGGCGCGCCATAAACCTTAGCTCCTGCATGCAGATAAGAACGGAGGAGGGGTGGGAGGAGATCACGTTTTTGCTTAACGTCAAGAACTGGAGCATTTTCCGGATGAAAGCCTTCGAAATGATAATCCTCGGCTGTGCGAATTGAAAAGTCATCGGTCCATGATCCTTGCTCGATCAGCGTGCGGTAAAGCCGGCTGATCGAATCGGCGTTGATGGTTTTGATACTTGAGCAACCGAACAGAAGTTGGGTTTGGGTCTTCGCGATGTACTGACCCAAACCTTTCCACAAAAGATCAATAGCTTGACCGTCGCGGTATTGCGGTTTGACGCAGGCACGGCCCAATTCCAATTTGATCTTGGGAAGGCGAAGGAAATCGCCGAGATGAAATTGACTGCTCGAATAGAAATCTCGGGTGAAGTGCGAAGAGAGCAAGCGGTATGTGCCCGCGATTTCGCCGTTGTGTTTATTAATAATGAGCAAATGATCGGCGTTAAAATCGTAGTCGTCGACGTCGAGACGGTGAAAAGTGCGCCGGCCTTGCCATTCTTCGACGAAGACTTCATGTCTGAGCTGGAGAACTTTTAGAAGCTCGGGTCCTCCGGCGGCGGTCGTGACGAGAAAATCTTCGGATTCGTAGTTGATCTCGATAAAGCGGCGGTATTCGCGAAGCTTAAGATACCATGATTTTTTTTGGCGAGCTTCGTGGAATGTGCGGATTAGATTTTTGGCGGTCGCGGCCGGTCCCATTCTCACCTCCGTGTGATGGATGCAGAATAGCAAGTGCCTCTCGAATTTATTGTCAGAATAGTGTTGGCCCTGGCTGACACTCTCTTGACCATATAAGGCGGGTTTCCTGACAGCAAAGCGGATCTCTATCGCCGATAATGAATCATGTTTTTAGCCGATCTTCATGTTCATTCCACTTTCAGCGACGGCTCCATGAGTATTCCGCAACTTGTGGACTTCTACGGGACAAAGGGCTTTGGAGCTATCGCCGTCACCGATCATATCTGTGAAAAACGCACGGTCTTAGGGCTTGCCGCACGCTATCTGGATATCACGCTCAACGAAAAAACTTTTCCGGATTATCTGAGCGTCATTGAAGAGGAGGGCAAAAGGGCTTGGCGTAAATACCGGATGGTTGTTATTCCTGGATTTGAACTCACTAAGAATTCCTTCCGCAACCACCGTTCGGCCCACATCCTTGGTCTAGGCGTTTCGCGATTTATGGCGGCTGACAAAGATGTGCGGGAACTCGCCCGCGCGATCCGCGCACAAGGCGGCCTGGCGATAGCCGCCCATCCGGTGCCGACCGGCAAAGCGGAGATCCAAACTTTGCACCTGTGGAGTCGCCGTGAGGAACTCAAAAATGAATTTGATGCTTGGGAAGTGGCGAGCGGGACGCAATTTTTTAACGCGGTTTTGCGCTCCGGATTGCCTATGATCGCGAGCAGTGATTTGCATCATGCAAAGCAGATCAACGGTTGGAAGACAAAATTTTACTGCGATAAAAGTCGCGACGCGATACTGCAGGCGATCCGGGATCAGAAGCTTAATTTTCAGTTTTATAAAGAACATCAGCCGCAAGCCGTGGCTATTGCGCGAGAAGCCGTATCAGTATGAAGCGCGTCCACGGACGCGGTTTCTTTCAAGAATAACAGTGGAAAATCCGAATAAGGTTCATGAGCTCGTTATCAAGATATAAGAAGTCCGGCGGTTTCATTCAATTGCTTTCTCTCATTGAGACATTCGGACCGCAGAAGCGCGAAAAATTTCTCGAAATGATCGAACAAGAAAGCCCGGCATGGGCGAAGGCGCTTCGTGAAAAGATCTTAACCGTTGAACGGCTATTTTCATGGCCTGATCAGGTCGTTGTTGAAATATTCAAGCGCCTGCCTCCCAAGAGCCAGGCCTTTGCGTTGACCGGCCTAAAGGACGAACAGAAAGCCAAGATCGGCCCCTTCTTGTCCGCCGCGGAAAAGCGGCGCTTGGATGACGTTTTGACCGAAAGCCAGCCGAAGCCGGAGGAAGTCACCTCGACCATGGTTAAATTGCTGGAGATGGCGCGCGGTCTTTTGAAAGATCGCGAGCTGCATGCCGAAAAGTTTGATGAGGGCTTGTTGATTCCCGAGGATTTTGAAGCAAAATTGGAAGCGACGGCTGCGGGTTTCACGCCCCCCGTTCAGACGGCGAATCCTGAAGCCGAGGCCACGCGAGCGGCCGAATTGACTTACAATATTCCCGCGGCGCCCGCCGCAAGTGCAAGCGACAATGCCGAAGTTTATCAACTGCAGCGGACTTTGACGGTGGTTCTAAAAGAAAACAAGGCCCTCAAAGATGAATTGAAGACCTTGCGCGGTAAGCTCGAACAAATCAAAAAGATCGCTTAAACTATTAGAACTGGCCCACTTTCGTGGGCCAGATAAATGCCTTTCTCCAACTGAACAATACATTTTGAGGCCAGATTCTTGCTTTCTCATAAGGC
>CAZVOP010000112.1:0-5234 GCA_964628445.1 uncultured Pseudobdellovibrionaceae bacterium
GCCTTATGAGAAAGCAAGAATCTGGCCTCAAAATGTATTGTTCAGTTGGAGAAAGACATTTATCTGGCCCACGAAAGTGGGCCAGTTCTAAACGGTCACCAATCGGTCGGGAAGTAGTCCTTCAAAAACTTCCCGTTCCAATGTTTGCCGGTCAGAATACCGTCAAAAAATGGATCGCACACCCGCGCGGCGCCGTCGACGATATCGAGCGGCGGGTGAAAATCGTGAACTTCTTGTTTCATCATTGAAATTTGCGCGGGGTCTTCATCGGTCACCCAACCGGTGTCGACCGCATTGGTGAAAATGCCGTCTTTTTCAAGCTCACGCGACGAGGTCAGGGTCATCATATTAAGCGCGGCCTTGGCCATGTTGGTGTGCGGATGCTTTTCGGTTTTGGTGTAGCGGGTGAATTTTCCTTCCATCGCGCTGACGTTCACGATGTGCTTCCGGCCAGTGTTGTCGAGTCTCATGATCGGCGTGAGCCGGCTGCACAGCACGAAGGGCGCGATGGAATTCACCAATTGCACTTCAAGCATCTCCGGCGTCGGCACGTCCGCGATTCCCAGACGCCAGCTGTTGATTTTGCGCAAATCCACCTGTTGAAGATCGGCATCCAATTTTCCCGAAGGGAAAACTTCTTCCGCGGAAAGAGAATTGTCGTACGAGTATGGAATCTGCGAGAGCTTGGCTGAATTTCTTAATCCGATGCCGGGGCCTTGATTGTGCCAGGCGACCGGCAAATTGGAATCCGTGGAGGCCCCGCTCAAATGCGTTTTGCATCGCTCGAAATCGCCCAGGATTTTTTGCACATCCGCAGTGAGTTCATGGAAGGGAGTCAGTTCGCCCGGCATCAAGTGTGCGTAGAATCCCGGCGGGCGCCTGACGGTTTGCGCGGCGTTGTTGATTAAAATATCCAAACGTGGAAGCGTTTGGTTCATGTAGCTGGTGAAAATTTCCACGCTCGGTGTATGGCGCAGGTCTAAACCGAAAATTTGTAAGCGTGCGCTCCACTCGGCAAAATCTTGTTCGCGCGCGAAACGCGCGGCCGCATCGACCGGAAAGCGGGTCGTCACGATCACGCGGGCACCTGCGCGCAACATCATCAATGCCGATTGATAACCGATTTTTAATCGCGCGCCCGTGATGATCGCGATTTGGCCGTCAAGCGAAGCGCTTTGAAATCTTTTTTTGTAATTGAAATCGCCGCACGCCGTGCACATCGAATCGTAAAAATGATGCAGCTTTTGGAATTCGGCTTTGCACACATAACAGTTGCGGCTTTTATGGAGCAGATTTTCAGCGGCGGGAGCCTCACCGATTTGTTTCGGCGCCGTAAAAACCGAGCTTTTGCGCGCCTCGCGGATCCCGGTGGAATTGCGGGCGTCCTTATCGGCCCGGATCAGGCGCTGCTGTTTGGCTCGGCGGATTTCACGGTTGCGTAAACGCAGCTCGAGGCGCGAGGGACGCACTAGGCGCCCCGCCGCGGTCATCAGCGATTCGCGTAAATCCTGCGGGATTTTCTCCAGATTGGCGCCGTCGGCCAGTAGGCGCTCAATGGTCGCGACGCTGGCTTTTACCGAGTTTAAGATTTCATCGCCATCACTGCCTTGAGACATGGGCGGCATCCTATGCTATAGTCCGGCCCTATGGAAACTCAAAAAGCGCGCCCTGAAGTTCTTCTTCTGTGCCTGCATTTACCCCGGGTCAGCGAAGCCGACAATTTGGCCTCCGAGCAGGAGCTCAAGCGCTTAGTCGATACCCTTGGTTACAAGGTGATTGGCACTCTGACGCAAAAACGTAAGTCCGCCACCACGGCGCTGGTTGTGGGCGAGGGGAAGCTGCGTGAGCTAGCCGCATGGACCGGAGGGCCCGGCAAAGTGATCGCCCAGTTTAACAAAAAGAAAAGTAAGGCGGCCGAGCGCTTCGGGGAAGAGGCCGGGGACGTCGAAAGTGAAGACGATCCAGTGGACGAAGTGGAAGACGAAGAGATCGGCACAGCCTTCGCCGTACCTGAAGGTGTGCGCGCGACGATGATTGTTTTTGACGGTGAACTGTCGCCGTCGCAATTGCGAAACCTGGAAGCCGCAACCGGGGTTGAAGTTTTAGACCGTACCGGTGTCATTATCGAAATCTTTTCGCGCCATGCGCGGACGCGTGCCGCGAAACTTCAGGTCGAAATCGCGCGGCTTAAATATCTCGCCCCGCGTATTCGCGAAACCGGCGGAGCCAGTGAACGCCAAGGTGGCGGGGTCGGCGGCAAAGGTAGCGGCGAAAGTTCGCAGGAGTTGGATCGCCGCCATATTCGCGACCGCATCAAAGAATTGAAAATCGAGTTGGAAGGCGTGCAAAACGAAAGCTCGGTTCGGCGCAACCGCCGTTCCGAAGAAAACAGCGTGGCGCTGGTCGGTTACACCAATGCCGGTAAGTCGTCGCTTATGCGCGCGATGACCGGCAGTGATATCTTAGTCGCCGACAAATTGTTCGCCACACTCGACACGACGGTCAGGCCCCTTTATCCCGACAGTATGCCCAAGGTTTTGCTTTCAGACACGGTGGGCTTTATCAAAAAATTGCCGCACGATTTGGTCGCCTCATTTCAATCGACGCTTGAAGAAGCGCTGAACGCCGATCTTTTGCTCTTTGTCGTCGATTCGGCCGATCCCACTTTCCGCCAGCAGCTTGAGGTCACCAAGACGGTGCTTGGACAAATCGGCGCGACCGAAATCCCAAGTCTGATGATCTTGAACAAGCGTGATCGCTTAAGCCAAGATGAAGCCGATAAACTAAAGGCCGAGTACCCGGACGCGATCTTTCTTTCGACCCGCGACAAGCAAGATTTGGCCGAGTTGCGCGAGACGTTGCTGAATTTTTTCGAAAAAGATATGGTGGAAACCGATCTGGTTGTTCCCTATAGTGTGCAGGGCGCCATCGGTGAAATTCGGCGGCAAATGCGTGTCATCGGCGAAACTTACGGGGAGAATGGGGTTTCGCTCAAAGTGCGCGCGACGGCCGAAGACTTGAGCCGTGTGCGCGGACGCTTTAAAATCTAAGGAGATAGCATGCAGGTACGAATTGAATTTCCTTTTGCCGCCCTCTTTGAATTGCCTGAATTCGGCACCAACTCGCGTGAAGTGCGCACGCAATCGTTACAGATTTATCTCATGAACAGCGGTATGGAACTTGGCGCCGACGTCGAACAATTCGAAGTGTCTCAATTCAGCGGTGAAGATAACGGCGAATTTTGGGATGTAAAATCGATTAAGTAGAGAGGGAAACGAGGGTAGCGGCCTGGAATTCGGCCGCTACAACCAGTTGTACAAGAGCCTCATGGCGCTTGAGGGAAAACAACTTAACTCAATTATTTCAGTCGATTCGCAAACTATCAAATTTTCTTAAGTCGAGGACTTGCTAGACTAGAGCTTCGCCCGCGTGCTACGGTCCGCGCACTATATGATAAATTTTTTTAAAAAGACTCCCGAAAAAACGCCCGAAAAGCCGACTGAAAAATCCATTGGTGCATCTCCTGCTAAATCCGCAGACAAGACTTCCGGCCCCGTTCCCTTTAAATTTTCGGATTTGAATTTGAACGAACCCATCCAACGTGCAGTCAATGACACCGGTTACACCGAGCCGACACCTATACAAAAGGCGGCTATCCCGCCTCTGCTCGAGGGCAAGGACCTTATCGGTTGTGCCCAAACCGGAACCGGCAAGACCGCGGCCTTTGCACTGCCGATCCTTAACCGCCTGGTGCGCAACCCTCGCCGGGCCGGTCCGCGTGAAACCCGCGTTCTGATTCTCACTCCCACGCGCGAATTGGCGATCCAGATTCATGAGAGTTTCAAGACTTACGGGAAGTATCTGCGCCTTCATTACAGCGTGATCTTTGGCGGGGTCGGGCAGGGCTTTCAAGTGCGCGATTTGAAAAATGGAGTCGATGTTTTGGTCGCAACCCCAGGCCGTTTGCTGGACCTGATCGATCAACGCTACCTTTCGCTGCGCAATCTCGAAGTGTTCGTGCTCGACGAGGCCGACCGCATGCTGGACATGGGTTTTATCAATGATATTCGCAAAGTGATCGCGATGCTTCCGCCGAAGCGCCAAAATCTATTTTTCTCGGCCACTATGCCCCCTGATATCAAAAAATTGGCCGACACCATGCTCACTCACCCGGTCAGTGTCGAGGTGACGCCGGTTTCAAGCACGGCCGAACTCATTCAGCAATCCTTGCTCTTCGTCGAGCGCAGTAAGAAAAAAGATTTGCTTCGCCATGTGCTGAAAGACAAAGACTTTAAACGCGTGATCGTTTTCACGCGCACCAAGCGTGGTGCAAACCAAGTGAGCGAAGTGCTCGCGCGTAACGGGATTTCCAGTGAGGCCATTCACGGCAATAAATCCCAAGGTGCCCGCCAACGTGCGCTTGATAATTTCAAGAACGGCCGCATCCGCGTGTTGGTCGCAACCGACATCGCCGCGCGCGGGATCGACGTCGAGAGCATCTCGCATGTCATCAATTATGAAATCCCGAACATCGCCGAGAGCTACGTTCACCGCATTGGCCGCACGGCCAGGGCCGGGGCCGAGGGGATCGCGCTTTCTTTTTGCGACAGCGAAGAGCGCGCGTTCATCCGCGACATCGAAAAATTGATCGCGCAACCCATCCCGATAAATCGCGAGCATCCCTATCATTCCGATGTCATCGAGCACGCCCGTCCGATGTCGAAGGGCAAGGCCAAGGCCGCGATCGACGGCGCGAATTCACGCGGTGGTGGCGCCGGCCGCCGGCGCCGTGGGGGCTTTCGCCGTGGCCGCTCTCCCGCCAGGTAAACGGCACGAATATTCCAATGTGCTTCACTTACAGTGAGAGGCTTCCGCTTTAACCGGCATCCCGTGTGAATTCGGGGTGTCTAAGGAAAGCACTGCCTTGAATTTCTTACCGTGAGGATGGGATATGAGGATTTTCGCTCTGATCGTTTTGTGTTGCTCGTGCCTAAGCCACGCGCAAACGACTCTTCCCGTGAAAGCAAAGATTCCCGTCCACGCCAATCTGGCCTTGCGCTTCAACGCTCCCGTGGGAATCGCGTTCTGGAATCTTGAAGAAGGACGCGTGGTGCTGAGCGAGGGCAAAATCATTTCTGCGGATGAAGCCGGAAACATTTTGTTGGGCGGTTCGGCCTCGGTTTGCGCGGTGACACTTAATGGCTTCGCTGTATATTCCGGCGGGTTTATAGGCG
>CAZVOP010000113.1:0-5178 GCA_964628445.1 uncultured Pseudobdellovibrionaceae bacterium
CCGCCGAGCGGCACGCTCGAGAACCCGTACGGCTGGTGGTGCTCGCCGCCGTCGACCGTTTCGCCGGCGAGGACGCCGAGCTGCAGCGCCTGCAGCTTCTTGGCGTCATCCACTCCCTTCACGACGCCGCGGCCGACGAGGTTCGAGATGCGCGTGCGGAGCGGCCGCAGCAGGTGCTCGAGCTGGCTGATGATGCCGCGATCAATACCCATCTACTTGCCACCCTTCTTGAGCTCGTCCCATAGTTCGCCCGACGCCTTCACGACGGCCTTCGGTTCGGGGATGAAGGCGTCTGGCCGCATCAGCCGGAGCTGCGTGACCTCGCCGCCCTCGTTGTTGATCGTGAAATCGACCTGCGTGATCAGCATGTCGCCGTCGACGCCGGCGCCGCGCGGCGCGTACACGTACGAAACGGTGTTGGGGGTCCACAGCGAGCCATCCTCCTGCGTCCACCCCGGCACCGTGGCCGTGACGGGCTCCGCGCGCGCGGCGCGCACGCGCGCCTCCCAGTCGGCGCGCTTCTGGGCGCCTGCTCTCGTGTAGCCCTTTTCCGGCCTGATGATGAGCACGCGGTCCTTGCGCTTCACGCCCTCGTCGATGGCCTCCGCCAGAACGCGCGTCGCATCGCCCGAGACCTCGTCGGAGCCGGCGGACTGCGCGAGCACCTTGTACTTGTAGAAGCGCTCGGCGCTGTCGAAGCTGCCGGACACCACCTCGATGTTGTCGCCCTCGACGATCGTGGCCGCGCGCGCCCGGCTCGCGCGCGTGATCAGGATGCCGCCGGCGCCATCGCTGACGATCAGCGCGCCCTCATCGGCAACCGCCCGCCTGAGCGCCTCGTAGGCCGTCTCGCCCGGCGAGATCACGAGCTTGGGCACCCGCGCGAGGGTGAGCCCCGGCTGCAGCGAGACCCGGACGTCGAACGGCTTCGCGAGCAGCTGCGCGAACGCCAGGACGTCGAGGTTGTAGTACGTCCACTTCGGTAGGTCGGCCGAGCAGTCGACGAGCGCGGCGGCGCGGTCTCGCCCCTCGTATCCGAGCGTGCGCGAGCTCTTGTCGGCGGATGGGTTGCGCTTGTCGACGTACCCGTCGATCACCGTGATGCCGTTGATCTCGACGCGGCACGGATCCTCTTCGGCGATCGGCCACGGCTCGGCGAGCTTGCCGAGCACGTTCAGGTCTCCCCAGCGGTCAGTGGTCTCGAGCGCGAAGGATCCGGCTAGGCTCTCGATGGACCTGGTGACACGGATCGACGACCAGCCCGAGTAGCGAAAGCCCTCGACGATCAGGTCGATCCTAGCCATCGCTGAGGACCTTCACGTCGCCCGAGACAAAGCCCGGGTGCCGGACGCCGTTCCGCGCGACGATGTCGGCGTCGTTCTCGGCGACCTCGCCGTAGAGCTGGTACGCGAGCACGACCGCGGGGACCGGTGTCTTGCGTGTGACGGTGACGACGCGCGCGAACACCTGCGACCCCGGCACCGCGCGCAGCACCTGCGATCGCAGGTCGACCAGCGCCGGATACGCCGTGTCGCCGGCAGTCTGTGCCTGCTCCTCCAGCATCGCGGCCACGCGGTCGCGGGCCGCGAGCGCGTCTTCGAGCGTCTCGTACGTCACCAGCGGCGCGAGCCGCGCGGCCTCGACCGCGAGGACCCGCCGCAGCGCCCCGCACAGGGCTGTCTGGTTCGCGAGTTCGGCGGCCCGCGTCGGCGTCGTGGCGACCACCGGCGAGAGCAGGTCCCCCAGGTCGACATCGTACGCGTCGGACAGCGCCGCCCACACGGCCTCCGGCGCGTCCTCTGCGGTCTCGGCGAGTCCCGTGATCGCATCGCGGAACGCCGCGACGGCATCCGCCGGCGCGCGCGCGAGCGACGCGGCCTCCGTGGTCAGCAGCGCGAGCTGGCCCGTGAGGGTCGCGAGCTCCTGGGTCGCGTTGACGATCGGCGCGAGCTTGTCGCTCAGCGCGTCAGCGGCCTTCGTGATGGCCGCCTCAGCCGACTCGAACGCGAACGACGGCAGGTCGGTGTCGAACTGCTCGACGAGCTCGGCATCACTCGCCGCCGCGGCGGCGTCGGCGCCCGCGTCGACCAGGTCGGTATCGTTGACCACGCGCGTCGGGACGGGCGGCTGCAGCGGGGTCTCGACGAACTGGATCGAGAACCGCGCGATGCCGCCGTCGTCCTTCGTCTCGCTGACCGACTGCGTCTCGCCGATCGCGCGCAGGGTCCCGTAGAACGGCAGCACGAGCTCGCCGGGCCCTTCGGACTCCAGCGCATCCAGGAGCGCGTTCTTCTGCGACAGATAGTCATCGCCGATGACATACCCCTCGACGCGGTACGTCCCGCCGCGCTTTCCGAGATCCTCGACGTACGGGTCGTCGCGGAACGGGAACTCGTGCGCGACGATGCGCCGTCCGCCCGCGCGCTCGACGCTCTCGACGAGGAACGGCACGCCGCGGAACGAGCCGCCGATCGCCGTGCGCCCATCCGGTAGCCGGACGCGGCGGAGCTCGTCGCGCCATGTCATGGCGTCACCAGATTGTGCCCGACCGACAGGTCTACGTCGGCGGTGCTCTTGGGGTCGACGCTCGCGCGTGTGCCCTTCGGGGCGTTCGGAATCTCGATCGTGACCTTCGCCTGGTCACGTGCGCCGTCGGGACGGCTCAGTGCGAGCGCTTCCCGGATGGCCTTCGCACCGAACGTGAGGCCGAAGCCGCCGGCGTTGCGCGCGCGAGCCTCCCCCTGCAGGAGCAGGCCCCGCGTCTGGATGTCATTCCCCGCGTTCTTCATCTGATTGGACAGCTCGCCCTGGACCGCATCGATGGTCCCGAGCCCGGCCAAATCGCCGAGGATCTCGCCGGTCTTCTTCAGCGCCTTCGCGCCCCAGATGACACCATCGATGATCGGTTTGATGATCGTCCATGCGGCCTGAAACGCTTCGGAGACGTTCTTCCACAAGTTCTGGAAGAAGGTCGTGATGTCACCCCAGTGGTCCTGGATGTACCCTACGGCGTCGCCGATCTTCCCGGCGACGAACTCCACAATGGCGGGAAGCTTCTCGCCGACCGCCTTCGCCCACGCCGCGACATCGGCGCGGTGGTTCACGAACCAGTCGCGCAGCTTGTCGACGATCTCGGTGAGCGCGGGACTCAGGCCCGTGACGAGCGCGGCCTTGATGCCGTCCGTCGACGCCTTCAGCTTCTTGAGCGAGTCGTCGACGATGCCGGCCTTTTCCGCGGCCTCTTCCTGCGAGCCGGCAAACTTGCTGTACTCGCCGCGCAGTGCCTTCACGCCCTTCGCGCCCTTCGCGAACAGCGGCGCAAGCGACTCGTCGCCGAGGGTTGCCTGTGCGAGCGCCGCGCGCTTCGCGGGGTCCTCGAGCTTGGCCATCGCGTTCGCGAGCAGGTCGAGCGCCTCCTCGTTGCTCTTCGTCGCCTTGAGCTGGTGTAGTAGCGTCGGGCTGACCTGCTTCAGGAACGCGGTCATGCGACCGGTGTTCGCGCGAGCCTTGCCGAGGTTGACGGAGAAGCTCTCGAAGCCCTGGTCGAGCTTGTCCACCTCGGTGCCGGAGCGCTCGGCGGCGTAGCGCATCTGCGCCAGGAAGTCGACGCTCACGCCGATCCGCTCGGCCTTGTCGCCCAGGTCGTCGAACTCGCCCACGAGGTGCAGTAGGCCCGCGGTCGCGGCGCCGATTACACCGACGAACACGCCGCCCAGCGAGAGCAGCTTCCCGATGACGTTCTCGACGAAGCTGCCGAGGGCCTTGAAGCCTCCAAGCACGGCGTTGAGCCCGCTCTTCTCTCGCAGCTCGCTGAGGGCCTTGCTGAAGTCGCGGTACGGCTTCGTGGCCTTGTCGATGCGATCGTTGATCGCCTTGATCTTCGCCGTCGCCTTGTCGACGGTTTGAACGACGATCGAGAGCCTTGTCTTCTTCTCCTCAGCCACGGTAGCACTCGAGAATCCAGAGAGCCTTTTCGAACCAGCCGGCGAACTCGTCGACGTCGAGGTCGAGCAGCTCGGCGCGCGACCAGTGAAGAACGTGCGCGGTCAGCGCTACCGCGTGCTCCCAGTCGAGAGGCACCTGCCGAAAAAATCGAGCGCGATCTCCATCACCGCGCCAGCATCGTCGGGGTCGAGCGCCTCGATGACATCGCGCGGCTGCCCGCTGAGGCGCGATGCGATCTGCATGATCGTGTCGATGGACGGCTCGCTCTGCAGCTTGAGGCCCTTCATGAAGGAGAGCTTGCCGCGCTGCATCTCGATCACCGAGATGCGCTCGTTGGCGTACTCGACCGGGTGCTTGAGCTGGATGCGCACCGGCCACGTGCGCTCCGGTGTCGTCTCGTCGGTGGTCGACATCAGGTCGTGAACTCCTGGGCGCTTGCACCTTCCCAGCGCACCTTGATCTCGGACTGCTCGCTGTTGCCGGTGGCGTCGCCGACGTACCAGCCGTTGCGGAGCACGACCGTCTTGCCGTTGGCGAGCTTGAGCGTGACCGTCTGGTTCTTGCCGTTCGCGAGCGCCTTCAGGTCGAGGTTCCCGCGGTCGGTGATCGTACCGTCGATGAACGCCGCCTTCGGCTTCTCCGTGTAGCCGTGGATGGTGTCGGTCCCCGTGACGGTATCGCGCGTGACGCCGCCCAGGTCGTAGTCGAACGCGCCCTTGGCATCGAGGAGCACCCCGTTGACCTGGACCTGAATGATTCCGCCGATGCGCTGGTTGGGTGGCATGTCAGTTCGCTCCTTGCAGCAGATTGATGCGAAGCGCCGGCGCGGCGCGCATCGGCGGCTGCTGCGCCGCCCTCTCGAGATAGTTCAGCGCCAAGCGCACACCATCAACGGTGTCGCCAAGATGACCGATGCCAGCGTTGCAGGCATTGCAAAGAAGCCCGCGCACCGCCCCGGTCTCGTGATCATGATCGACGAACAGACGGCGGCCGCTACGGTTAGCCTTCACGCCGCAGCAGGCGCACCCGCCGCCCTGGGCTGCAAGAATGTGCTCGTAGTCCGCGGGCGTGAGCCGATACTTCTTCAGGTCATAGCTCCACGCGCGCTCCGGGTCCCGCTTGCAAAACTCGCGGCGCAGCTCATTCATCCTTCCGGCGTTCAGCTGCCTGTACCGCCTGTCGTAAGCCCGCACCGCGTCCGGGTTCGCGGCGCGACGCGCGGCTTGCTTGTCG
>CAZVOP010000114.1:0-4905 GCA_964628445.1 uncultured Pseudobdellovibrionaceae bacterium
TGGCGGAACAACCGTGTTGTAGGCGCGCGCGAGACGCGTGATGGAATCCAGCAAGATCACCACATCGTGTTTGTGTTCGACAAGACGCTTGGCTTTCTCGATCACCATCTCCGCGACTTGCACGTGACGAGTGGGCGGTTCGTCGAAGGTCGACGAAATGACTTCACCTTTTACGGTTCTCATCATGTCGGTCACTTCCTCAGGCCGCTCATCGATCAACAAAACGATCAGGAAAACTTCCGGGTGATTGGCCGCAATCGCGTTGGCGATATTTTGCATCAGCACCGTTTTACCGGTACGCGGAGGAGCCACGATCAACCCGCGCTGTCCTTTTCCAAGGGGCGACATCAAATCCACAACGCGAGTCGTGAATTCTTTCGGGTTGTACTCGAGCTTCAGACGTTCGTCCGGGTAGAGCGGGGTTAAGTTGTCGAATAAAATCTTATCGCGCGCCTTCTCAAGCGGCTCGTGATTTAAGGTGTCGACTTTGAGAAGTGCGAAGTAACGCTCGCCATCTTTGGGCGGGCGAACTGTTCCGCTGACCGTGTCCCCGGTTCTTAGGCCGAAGCGACGGATTTGCGACGGGCTGACATAGATATCATCCGGTCCCGGAAGATAATTGTAATCGGGCGAACGAAGGAAACCGTATCCATCGGGCAAGATCTCCAAAACACCGTTCCCGAAAATATCGCCTAACTGTGCGGCACGCTTTAAGATTTCAAAAACCATATCTTGGCGGCGAAGGCCGGCCGCGTTTTCGATCTTAAGTTTGAGTGCAAGTTGGGTGAGTTCGCGGATGTCTTTGGATTTCAGGTTTTTGGAGTTGAGCTCTTTGCGCTCTTCTTCAGTCAGATTGATTTCGGAAAGATCGACTGGTGCTGCGTTTTCGTCCGGTGCTTCTTCGTGGTGAATTTCTGGGCGATAGTCGGGTTGCCCGCCGTTGCCGTTGTAATGTCCTCCGCCACCGCCGCCACCTTGATGGCGATCACCGCGATCGCGGTGTTTGTAGCTTTGGAACTTCTTCCCTCCGCCACCTTGGTTGCGATCGCCGCCGCCGCGATCATTGCGGTCACGTCCTCCGCCACCGCCACGGGGCTTAAAGTTGCGTCGCGGCTCGTCGCCGCCTCGCTCGCGCGGGCGTGGTTCGGGAACGCCTTGGCGTTCGGGGGTTTCGCTTGTGCTTGTACTTGCGCTTGCGGATGCCTCGGGGGCTGGATTCGAGGGTTTCTCGTCCATATTTTTTGCCTCGTTTTTATCGTCGGATTTGTTTTTTGGATTATCCAAGAAAGCTCTTTTGATTAGGTTGATTGATTGAGTCCGTTAAAAGTTGAGATTGAACCTTGAAAGGTGGTTGAGCCGGATACGGGATCAACGATTTTTTAAGTCAGCCACAGCGACGCGGCCATTAATTGTGTTCGACTTCCTCTATTTATGAAGGAACCGGGTGTTTTGTCAACTCGACCTCAATCCCTGTCCCGTTTTGCAGCGCGTAAATGAGAAATCTCAAGATGAAACAAAATGTTCGAAAAAGCGCCCAACCTTTTGACGGGGTTTGACCTAATTTAGCCAAAACACTCAACTTTTTTTAAATCTGGCCGATCTTTTATACAGGAGAGGTCACCTATTATGGATGCAAAACAAGACAAAGTTCCCGCACCCCGTATTCCGCTGGCAATGCAGATCGAATACCGGAAAAGCTACGGCCGCCAAAACACCAAAGGCGTCCTAAAGAACATCAGTTTGACCGGCGCATTCCTGGAAACTGAAACTCTTGAACTCGCTCCGACCGATAAAGTTGTTATCGAATTCGTAGTCAGTGAACGCCGTCGTAAAATGATCGCCACCATCGTTTGGAAAACTCCAGCCGGTTGTGGCGTGCGTTTTCAGCCGTTCAATAAACGTGACACGCAAATCGTCGATGATCTGATGTATTTTGTGCAGAACAATCGCGAGTTCCGCCGCAGCCTTCTTGACGATATCTTTAAGCAAGCCGCCTGAGCCTGATATTGGAAGATCGCGGTTGCGCGATCTTCTCTCAAATAAAAAAAGATCCCAGGTGGGATCTTTTTTCGTTTCGCTATTTCTATTCGACTTACTCGATCTGAGTTTGCGTCGTGGTGTTGAAATCGATCGCGCGGCGTTGGCGCTTTTTGCGAATCGAGATAAACAATGCCGCAGCGGCCAACAAAAGAACCGCGCCTACACCCAACATGAAATTCTGCTGGTTGGGATCCGCGCCGGACATATCTTGTCCACCCTGTTGCGCGACATCCGTCGGCGGAGGCGGGGGCGGAGGAGGAGGCGGCGGGGGTTCGATACTTCCTTGCGCGGCCGCGTTTGCATCCGGAGCCGGAGGCAAAGCCTCTTGTTCGGCCATGTGATCTTCCGCCGGCGGAGTATTCATTGCCATATCCTGAGGCGGAGGAGATTCGGCTTCCGGTGGAGGAGAGGCTGCTTGATCCATAGTTCCGGCAGCACCGCCGCCGTCATCGTGCGGTTCAGCGGGAGGAGCTTCGCTCGGAGTATTTTCAGCCAAGGCTTGCGTCGGAGCGGCCACTTCGGAATTCGGCCAGTACTTTAACTGCGTGCCTTCATCCAAATCGCCCTTACTCTCAACGTCGTTCGTCGCCCACAACTCCATCCAGCTTCGCTCGTGGCCCAAAAGCTCTTTGCCCACTTTGCGGATATTGTCGCCGGCCTTAGCCGTGTAAACTTCCGGCGCGACCCCTGCGTCTTCATAAAAGGTCTTAACGACCTGGTCGTCATTCGGTCGTTGCGGAGAATTATAATAGAACTTATCGCCCACCTTGATCGGACGCGAGCAATTATGTGAGTTCACTTTGCAAAGCTCTTTTACACGGTCTTTTGACGCGAAGACTTTTTGCGAAATGCTCTCAGCTGTATCGCCGTTGCGTGCGATGTAAATCGCATTAACCAGGATCTTTCCCTGCTTATAGGGCTGAGCTTTGATTTTTTGCAAAGAAGCTTGGACCTTCGGTGCTTCCTCGACAGGCTCGGGAGTGGGAAGGGCCGGCTCGGGAGTCGGCTCGGCAGAGGCCATGTCGGATGAAGCCATGTCGGAAACCGGAGGCGCATCCATCGCGGGCTGATCCGACGGGGGAGCTTCGCTCTCTGCGAGAGAGTCGGCAGGAGGCGCCATATCCGCAGGCGGCGTTTCGCTTAGATCGCTAGGCGCGACTTCCGCGTTCTCAGCCACCGCGGAATTGTCTTCCGGAAGCTTTTCTTCGGGAGCGAGGCCGTCGCTTTCACCGTCACTATTTTCGGCGACGTCCATATTGCCGCTGTCTAAATCAGAGTTGTTTTCAGTGGCTTCAGCGGTCTCTAAGCTCTCGTCGTCGACGCTTGCCTCAACATCCGCGCTGTCATCTTGGGTTGCCTTCTTCGAAGTACAAGCTGTCGTACTTACAAAGAAAAGCGCGGCAATGGAGACGATCACATACTTCCTGAACATGACGTTACCTCGGTGGTTGTATCTATACCTGATTACAGCACACTGTCTAAAAGTGTGAAAAGACTAAATTGGTCGAGCCCGACGAACGGTTGTGTCTGGACTAATGTCGGGCGGGAAGCTTGCGCCGGAGCAGAGCGGACTTGGGCTTCGAAATAAGCTCCAGACGCATTCCATTTTTTATCTTATGTTTCTCAAACCATCCGCGATTCATTTCGAGCGCGAAGAGTCCTGGGGCGCGACTTTTATAATTCGGGACATCCAACGACAAAACCGAATCAGCCGGCTTCATCTCTTGAGCATCGACAAGCACGCCTGCGGCATTAAAGAACCCGATGTTTAACGGAATCAATGTGTTCTTCATCCAAAAGCCAAGCGGCTGTTCGCTTTCAAAAACAAACAGCATTCCGGTATTCTCGGGAAGTTCTTTGATAAACATTAAGCCTTGAGCGCGCTTGCCTTCATCGTCGGCGACGTAAGCCGCGAACTTCTGCTTACCTAAACGAAATTGCGCCTTCTCGTAAAGCTTATCCAGATCGCGCGCGTGAAGTACGCCGGTCGCAAGAAGTAGAACTAAAAATCTTGCCATGCCAATGCCACTCCATAACGTACGCCGCGCGTGGAGACCGTCACTTCGGTTTGCTTCAGCGCGCGCATCGCTTCCGACAAGATAATGGAACCGGTCACGATCACATCGGCACGCTTAGGTTGCATGCCTTTAAGCTGCTCGCGCCGCTCGACGGTCATTTTCGCCAGTTTGTCCGTCCATAATTCTATCGTCGAAAGTTTGAGTTTATAACCGTGAACCGCCTCTTCAGAAAAATCCTGTTGTTGGTCGAGGGCGGCCAGCGTCGTCGGCGTCCCCGCGACGGCAATCACTTCTTTGAATTTAGCTTTTGGAATCGGTGCGCGTTCATAGGCTTGGCGCGCGTACTTTAAAATTTTTATTTGTTCGTCGAGTGTGATCGGATGAGCGGTGACGCAAAGCTCGGTCAGTCGCACGCTTCCGACGTCGATGCTTGTCCCCTTAGGCATGCCTCCCTCGGTTTCACTGATAATCTCGGTGGAGCCGCCGCCGACATCAATCACCGCAAGGCCGTCGGTCGATGGCCGGTCACAAAGTGCCCCGCGAAAAGTCAGCTGCGCTTCTTTCTCGCCGGAGATAATGTGAATCGGAATGCCGTGCTTGCTTCCAAGCTTAAGGAGTTCTTCGCCATTGCTGACATCTCGCGCGGCGCTGGTCGCGACGGCGACAATTTTTTCCGGCGCATGTATTTTTATTACTTCGGCGTAATCACCGAAGCATTTGTCCAGCCGCTCAAGAGCTTCGGGATGAAACTTGCGATTGGCGTGAACGCCCTGACCCATCTTGGTGACGCGGGTTTCATCGTGATAAACCTTTACGATCCGGCCATCATCGACTTCGGCGATCAAAA
>CAZVOP010000115.1:0-4856 GCA_964628445.1 uncultured Pseudobdellovibrionaceae bacterium
TCGGTGGTCGGGTCATCGCCGCTCGCCATGCCGCCCTTCAAACCGTATTCAAACTTACTGTCTTCGGGACGATATTCAAATTCCGTGGCCACGCCGAAGCCGCCCCAAGTGACCTTTTCGCCGCCCGAAGTGAGTACGCCGGAGTTACCCGATTGAAAGGCCGCTTCCAAGCCTAAACGGAAACGGTTGGTGTCGCGAAGCGCGTAAATATTTGCAGTGCGCGTGTCGACTTCGCCTTTGTTTGTGGAATTGAGTCCGCCAAGAGGCATATTGGTTGCGGTGCCTACCGGGGCATCGCCCGAAGCGTCTCCACCTTTGCGGATCTGGTAAAACACGCCCATCTCAAGATCGGTCTCGGGATTTTCATACTGAACGTGAATCATGTAATCCGTCAGATCGTCATTTTTATTCAGCGAGCCTTCGTTGGCTTTAGCGATCATCGGGAAGAAATAAAGATTTCCAACGATAACCTTGTAGCCAATCATGTCGCGGCTGTCATACCAGTGGTCGAACAGGCCGCGACCGGCGTTGTGATTTATGCCTAAGCCGAAGTGCAGGGGCGCGCGTCCAACCAGCAGTTGTCCATACTCATGATTGTAGGTCAGATAAAGATTTGAGACGGAAACCGTATCCCACTTCATCGTTTGCGACATCGTGCTTGAATCCACCACACCATTCGTGGGAATAGGCCCGCCAAGACCGCTTCCCCAAACCGAACCCAGCTGTGAATTGGGCTCACGCCGGTTGTTCAAAATGTTGAACTGCCCGTAGATGGTGAGTCCATCGCCCGCGACAATCTTGGGGCGCAAGATCAGTGTGTTAAGACCATAGGCTAGCTCTTTGCCGCGCCCATTGAGGTCCGAATTCTTGATCATATTTGCTTCGGAGCGGAAAACGCCGCTCCACTCAATGACTGCATTTGCTGAATCTATAAACGCGAAATTTAAAAACACAGCCGCAAGCAGAACGCTCCGAGTGATGAAAATCGTTGAGTTTTTTTGCATCACAACCGCCTGTTGGAATTTGAATTTAGACTAGCGACTTGACCCTTTTTGAGTCAACGGAAACATTCCGCGCTCCTCGGAGTGAAGAGCAGCGGATCATGCTTAATTAATGTGCAGATTAAAATTTAGAAAGTCGCGACGCCGAGAAGATCTTCTTCGCGCAAGATTAAAAATTCAGCACCGTCGATCTGAATTTTGGTTCCGGCAAACTCAGGAAACAGAACGTGATCGCCCACATTCACATCCAAGGGGCGGATAACACCTTTCTTGCCGCGGCGACCTCGACCTTTGGCGAGTACCGTTCCGCGATTAGGACGTGCATTCACGTTTCCCGGAATGATGATTCCGCCGGCAGTCTTTTCGCTTTGTTCTTCAACGGCAACGACGATGCGGTCATCGAGCGGAGTGAAGTTGTCATGAAAAGGCTGTGTGATCTTTGCTTTTGCCAAGTTCGGCGATGAAGATTTCTTCATGACCGGAGCTTTCGCTGCGGATTTTTTCGGGGCAGCCTTTTTCGGAGCGGCTTTCTTCGCCGGAGCGGATCTTTTTGCTGAAGGCTTCTTGGCCGCGGGCTTCGCCGCCTTCTTCGACGCGGACTTCTTCATGACTTTTTTCTTTTTACTTTGTGCCACGACGCTGTAACTCCTCTTCAAAATATTTTCCGTACATGACATCCCATTCCGGGGTGCCCTCGATCACCCCACGCTTAAGCGAGGCGACCTTTTCTTTCACGGCCTGATCGATGTCTTCTACCTTCTTTACGAACAGACTTAAACCCCGCTTCGCCGCACGTAAGGCCGCATCATCGTCGGAGTAATCAACAATGTCGTCGTGGTAAAGTGCGTCCACTACCGCTAGTGCCAAATGGCCGAGCCGTTCTTCGCTGAGGATCATAGAATCACTCCCTTTTCCTTAGCCATGCGTTTTTTGAGCATGGGGAACATCTTGTAACGTTGGAAGGGTTCACCGGAATTCTGCCGCTCCATCTCGTCCATCGCGGCGTGAACCGCGCGGTCAAGTTCGGCTTCGCGGGCGTAGTCTTCTTTGATCACTTGAAGCGCGCGCTCAAGGATGACGTCTTCCTTTTCTTTGAAGGTGACGACCTTTTGTTCTTTAAGGCCGTCGAGGATCGCCATCGCCATTCGTCTCATTGTTTTTTCCGTGATTCTCATGCCTTTGACTAAAGACACGGCTCCACCTAATGTCAAGCGACGATGAACCGTACAAAAAAGATCCTCATCGCCGCCGGCGGCACCGTTTTTATCCTCATTTCAGCAATCCTTCTCGCCGCGCTTTCATTGCAGGGCATGATCAACCAACGCCTGGAAAAAGGCTGGATTCTTCCTCCGCTGGAAATTTACTCACAGGGCGTTCCACTCTCCCCTGGGCGAAAACTGAATCAGCCGGCTTTGGAAGAAGAGTTTCAGCGCCAAAATTTACAAGCCGGCCGCGACTATGAGCTCAGTGCGGGCGACGTCTGCGCCCGCCAAACCGGCGTGGCGCTTAAAAAAGAATCCACTCATTGCCTGTTGATAAAAAAAGAACAAGTTCTTGCCGCTTGGGATGACAACGGCTGGATTCAGGAGGTGTGGCAAGGACAGCCGCTCGCGCCTGTCACCCACTATTCGCTTTACCCGCGCTTGATCACCCAGTTTTACGACGGCCAGCCGATCTTGCAATACAACACTCCGCTCAGCGATATTCCCCTTTATTGTTTGCAGGCGGTGACCGCGATCGAGGACCGCGATTTTCTTGAGCATCGCGGAGTCAGCGCGACCGGCACCATGCGCGCGGTGGTGCGCAACCTCAAAGCCGGGCGCTGGGCCGAAGGCGGCAGCACGATCACGCAGCAGTTGGTTAAAAACTTTTTTCTCTCCAGCCGAAAAACCATCCGCCGCAAACTGCAAGAGCAAATGCTGGCGGTGATGCTTGAATCGCAGATCGGAAAAGACCAAATTCTCGAGATGTATTTGAGCGTGATCTACATGGGTCAAAGCGGCCCGTACCAAGTGCG
This sequence comes from uncultured Pseudobdellovibrionaceae bacterium, assembly GCA_964628445.1. Lineage (GTDB taxonomy): Bacteria > Bdellovibrionota > Bdellovibrionia > Bdellovibrionales > UBA1609 > JALHOQ01. The sequence continues at coordinate 3,019 of CAZVOP010000115.1, forward strand.
CGGCTTCGGAGCCGCTTCGGATTATTATTTCGACAAGCCCATCTCGCAATTGAATTTACCCGAGTGCGCCTTGATGGGCGCCATGATCAACAGTCCCGGCCGCTATTCGCCATTCGAGAAAGCCGAGTCCGCGCGCGAGCGGCGCCGGCTAGTGCTTAGGAAAATGCATGATGAGAACATGATCAGCGAAACGGAAATGACTCAAGCCGAAAACGCGGCACTGCCGAAGCGGCCAAGCTTAAACCGCCGCGCGCATGCGCCGTACTTTGTGATGAGCGCGATAAAAGAGTTTCAATCGTGGGACTTGAGCGACGAGAACGGCGCACGCATCTACACCACCCTTGACCCGCAAGCGCAAAGCTTGATGGTGAACGGAATCAACAAAGTCATTTCATCGGTCGAAGCCAGAATCAGAAAGCCCTCCAAGCAGCCGTTGCAAGTCGCCGCGATCACCGTCGACCTCGACACCGCGCAAGTGTTGGCCTTGACCGGCGGACGCGATTTTCGTGCGACCCAGTACAACCGCGCCTTCGACAGCCGCCGCCAGATCGGCTCGATCGTCAAACCCTTCGTCTACTGGAGCGCGATGCAGAGCAAAGATCCGCTTTCGCCGGTCACCGACGAGCCGTTTGAGTGGAAGCTGCACAAACAAATTTGGAAGCCGAAAAACTACGAGAGCAAAAGCGAAGGCACCGTTCCCTATTTCTACGCGCTGGCGCGCTCGTTGAATATTCCGGCGGCCAGAGTCGGGCAAGAAGTGGGCCTCGAGAACATCGCCGAAGTGATCCGCAAGAGCGGCATCGTCATCAAAGTTCCGCTGTTGCCGTCACTCACCCTCGGCGCGTTCGAACTGTCCGCTTGGGAAGTGGCGCAAGGCTACACCACGCTCGCGCGCTTTGGCGCCGGCGATTACATCCACACCGTACTCAAAGTGGAAGACGCTCACGGCGAGATCTTGTATGAACGCAAACCCTCAAGCGATGTGCAGTTGCCGCAAGTTCCGAGCGCCGTTCTTGTCGGCATGATGAAAAATGCCTTTGAAGTGGGCACGGCGCGGGCCGCGCGGGCTTGGGGCTTAAGCGGTCCATACGCTGGAAAAACCGGAACGACGAGCGACACGAAAGACGCTTGGTTCGCGGGATTTAATTCGCGGGTCTTGACCGTGGTGTGGGTGGGTTACGACGACAACACACCGATGGGTTTGACCGGCGCCAGCGCAGCACTTCCCATATGGACCGAAATTGCTAAAGGCCTGCAATCGATTGTTCAAACAACAGATTTTGTTTGGCCCTCGGGAGTCGATGTACGCACTTTGAAACGCGAAGAATTGCTTAAGTCTTTTCCACAGCTGAAAGATATTCCGGAACAAGTGGAATTGGTCTTTGCCGACTGGGCCTCTTGACACGATTGTGACACATCTTGTATATGAGATTTGCTTATGTGACTCATAAGGTGTGTAGAGCAATGAAACTGATCGCGGCCCTTGTCCTTATATATATTTCGCAATCTGCCTTCGCGGGCAGCATGGACTCTGCAATGTCTAATGACCGTAGCCGCGATCTGACCACAATCTCTGAACTTATCCCCGATATTGAAGACTTAGAATGCCGGCCCAAATGTGAAGGCAACGCCCATACCGCGAATTCCTGCGGTCAATTCACCACTCTGGATAGCTGCTTAGATACGGGCAGCGACCAAGGCTGCTTTTGGTCCTGTTACTAGTTATTTAGCCAATTTTCGTCATCTCTCCCTCCTCAAATCAAATTAAATCCCATTTCACCACGGCATGGGCTTTGTAATTTCTTCATCCGTACTTGTGTGAATTCCGGGGAGGAATG
>CAZVOP010000116.1:0-4711 GCA_964628445.1 uncultured Pseudobdellovibrionaceae bacterium
GCTCGCCGTTTGATTCAAACTGTCTTTGAACTCGGTGACCTCATCTTGCTTTTCGGCGACTTGGCGCTGAAGAATATTGAAATTCTCTTGGAAGTTTTCGACATCCTTCATGATGTCGAGTTGCATTTGGCGCTCGCCTTCGAGTTGCGCAAAAGTTTGATTGCGGCGCTTTTCGAATTCCCCGCGCTGAATCGTCAATTCGCCTTCCACCTGGCGCAATTGTTCGAGGCGCTCGTTTTGCTCGCCCACTTTTTCAGTCAAAGATTGAAAACGGGCGTCCAGGTGAGTTTCACTTTGCGAAACCGTCAGCATCTCACGGCGCTCGGTCGTCAATTGATTGTCGACCTCAGTGATGCGCGCTTGGATTTGCGAAAGCTCGGCGGCCTTAGTTTGATAAAGCTGGCCGACTTCCTCGGCACGCAGGCGCGTGCTCTCAAGAGAATCTTCAATCGTCTTCAATTCCGTCTCAAGCGCGATCTTGCGCGCTTGCGATTGCTGCAGCATCGAGCCGGTCATCTCTTTCGAGCGGCGAGCTTGCTCAATTTCAAAATTCAATTCGCGGATCGTAAATTCCAAAGTCTGCGTGTCGCTCTGCGCTTTTTGATGCTCCATCATCAAGCCTTCGACCACTTTTTCCTGCTCTAAGGACTGCAGGCGCAAAGTCGCCAGATCGGCTTCCATTCCGGAAACCTTACCGCCCCAACCGGCCTCCTGCTCACGCGCTTGATCCAAGTCGGTGCGCAGGGCTTCGCTTTCAACGTGCAAAGCGAGGTAGCTCTTCGAGGAGGAGAAAACTTCTTTTTCTTGCAGTTCTTTTTTTAAGTTGCGGTAACGTTCCGCACGCTGAGCTTGACGCTCCAATGAATCGAGCTGGCGCTTTTGTTCGCCCAAAATATCTTGCAGACGAACCAAGTTCTGCTCGGTCGAAACGAGTTTACGTTGCGATTCGCGTTTACGCACTTTGAACTTGGTGATCCCGGCCGCTTCTTCGATCAAGGTTCTGCGGTCTTCGGGTTTCGCGGTGATGATCTTACCGATTGCGCCCTGCTCGATGATCGAGAAACCTTTGGCGCCAGCACCCGTGTCCATGAAGATCTCTTGAATGTCGCGCAAACGTGCGGGCTCTTTGTTCACCAAATATTCAGACTCGCCATCGCGGTGCAAACGGCGGGTGACCATGACTTCGGAAAATTTTAAATACTTAACGGGAAAGGGGCCGCCATCGTTCTCAAGCGTCAGCGAAACTTCCGCCATGCCCATCGGCGCATAACCTTCAGCACCGGCAAAAATCACGTCGGACATATTGGCGCCGCGCAAATGCTTCGCCGACATTTCGCCCATCACCCAAACCAGGGCGTCGACGATATTGGATTTTCCGCAACCGTTCGGGCCCACGATGCCCGTGATGCCTTGGTCAAAGTGAATGACCGTGCGATCTTTGAAAGATTTAAATCCAACGAGTTCTAATTTTTTAATTCTCAAAGTGTTGCGTCCCCATGTAGCTCGCGGCAGTGGTGTACTTAAATGCACTGCGGTACTTGTTCAAAATGACCAGCCGTAGGTCCTAATTCAACCGCGAAGAAGAGGACCTTGCCAACTTCTTTTTAGATGGAAATGAGTCAATGTTTGAGCGTAGTTAGCTCACCCTCGGTCAATGGACGCTTAAAGCATTGACGACGCGCCGCTTAACCGACGTCGGCGGTGATCTCTCCGCACCTTCGGCGCCGAAGGTAAAGCTCACTGAGCCTTAACTTCAGACCCCTGCCCAGCTTTGAACTCCGCATTCTTCATGCGATGGCAATTTTCGTCATAGAAATAAGAAGCGGTGTAGTTGATTGTCTTGCCCTTATAGCGAAGCTTCCAATCAAGTGCGTAAACCTCGGACACCCCGGCCGGATTTTTATCCTTAGCCGCCAGCACCGGCGGTTTGATGTCTAAAGTCAAAGCTTCAGTCCCCAGCGCCTTCGCCGTTTCGATATCGGACTCGAAAATCTGGTGCGCCCAATCGAGCGCGGCCAACTTCGGATAGCTCGCGCACTTACCAAGCGGCGGCGCCGCCGAAACCAAAAGCGGAAAAGCCAATAAGACCAACAGACTATACATATCCAACTCCTCTTTTAACGCGCAGTCCCCCGAAATGTCAGGAGGTACCCTCTAATGGGCCTGCCCGTGTTCGCTGATCGCCGCTTGCGCAGCCGCCAGTCTTGCAATCGGCACTCTATACGGAGAACAGCTCACGTACTGCAAACCGACCTTGTGGAAAAACTGAATGCTGGCGGGATCGCCGCCGTGTTCTCCGCAAATGCCGATCTTCATGTCAGGGCGGGTCTTACGGCCGAGCTCGATCGCCATCTCAACCAGCTTGCCGACACCTTTTTGATCGATCGACTGAAACGGATCCGCTTCGAAAATGCCCTCGGACACGTAGGTCGCCAAAAATCTTCCGGCATCGTCGCGCGAGATTCCCAAAGTCGTCTGCGTCAGATCGTTGGTGCCGAAGGAGAAAAACTGCGCATGTTCGGCGATCTTGTCGGCTTGCAGAGCCGCACGTGGAAGCTCGATCATCGTGCCGATCAGGAATTCAAACTTACAATCGCGCTGCACTTGCACTTTGACCACTTCGTCTTCGATCAGGCTCTTCAAACGCTTCAGCTCCAAGTCGGTGCCGACCAAGGGCACCATGATCTCAGGAACCAAACCTTTATCGCCTTGAGTGATCACATCGACGGCCGCTTCGGCGATCGCACGCGCCTGCATTTGATAAATTTCCGGATAAGTGATCGCCAACCGGCAACCGCGGTGGCCAAGCATGGGATTTAATTCTTTAAGATTGCGGACTTTCGAGCGCAATTTGTCGGCGCTGGTCGCAAGGCGCGCGGCAAGCTCGACGATCTCTTCTTCGCTGTGCGGAAGGAATTCGTGCAAAGGCGGATCGAGCAAACGGATCGTGACCGGCAGGCCTTTCATCTCCTGAAATAAACCCATAAAGTCCGCGCGCTGCATGGGCAGCAAACGGTCAAGCGCTTCAATGCGCTCTTCGGTGGTCTCCGAAATAATCATCTCGCGCATCACATCGATACGGTCCGCGCCGAAGAACATATGTTCAGTTCGGCAAAGGCCGATCCCCTCGGCGCCGAACTTGCGCGCGATCGCCGCATCTTTAGGAGTGTCCGCATTCGCGCGCACGCCAAGCTTCCTTTTCTGATCGGCAATGGTCATCAATCGCGCGAAGTATTGATCCAGCACGGGCTCGATCGTTTTCACTTCGCCAAGAAAAATCTCGCCGCTTGAACCATCCAAAGTGATCTTGTCGCCCTCTTTAAGAACGTAACCCTTCACGCGCATTTCTTTTTTGCGGTAATCGACGTCGACATCACCGGCGCCGGCCACACAACATTTGCCCATCCCGCGCGCCACGACCGCCGCGTGCGAAGTCATCCCGCCGCGTGTGGTGAGAACACCTTGCGCCTTCACCATGCCTTCGATGTCTTCGGGGCTGGTCTCAATCCGAACCAAAATTACTTTGCTGCCTTTTTCGGTCGCGACCACCGCGTCTTCACTCGAGAACACGATTTCGCCGGTCGCGCCCCCGGGACTGGCCGGCAAGCCCTTGCACAGCAAAGTCTTCGGCGCTTTGGAATCCAGCATCGGATGCAGCAACTGATCCAAACTCGAAGCGCTGATGCGCAATAAGGCTTCGTCAGTGGTGATCATCTTTTCGTCGATCATTTCGCAAGCGATGCGCAATGCCGCTTTGGCCGTGCGTTTGCCGTTACGTGTTTGCAGCATCCAGAGTTTCGATTTTTCAATCGTGAACTCGATATCCTGCATGTCGCGGTAATGCTTTTCGAGCTTCATATAAACGTCCACCAGCTCTTTGTAAGCGGCGGGCATCAATTCTTCCAACGACTTGGTGCCTTTTTCCAAAGCATCGATCTTGGTCAATGAGTTGGGCGTGCGAATTCCCGCAACCACGTCCTCACCTTGTGCATTCACTAAAAATTCGCCGTAGAAAGCGCGCTCGCCCGTTGAAGGATTGCGCGTGAACGCCACGCCTGTCGCGCAATCGTCGCCCATATTGCCAAAGACCATCGACTGAACGTTGACCGCTGTTCCCCACGAAGAGGGATAGCCATGAAGGTTGCGGTAAGTGTGCGCGCGCGGCGAGTTCCAGCTTTTAAATACCGCCGAGATCGCGCCCCACAATTGCTCGAAGGGATCCATCGGAAAGCTTTTGCCGGTCGCCTCTAGAATTTGCTTTTTATATTTGGTGCACAGAGTTTTTAAATCCTCGGCCGTCATATCGGTGTCGAGTTTGTAGTGCTTGGCTTCCTTTAAATCTTCCATCACCACTTCAAGCAGCGAAGTGTTCATGCCCATCACGACATTGGAGTACATGGTTAAAAATCGACGGTAAGAGTCGTAAGCGAAGCGCGGATTGTTCGACTGCTTGGCCAATCCTTCGACGGTTTGATCGTTCAGACCGAGGTTCAAAATCGTATCCATCATCCCGGGCATCGAAGCGCGAGCGCCCGAGCGTACCGAAACCAGCAACGGGTTCGCCGTGTCGCCGAATTTCTTGCCGAGCAGCTTCTCGACTTCACCCATCGCTTCGAGGGCTTTGGACTTCAAAACCTCAGGAAGCTTTTCGCCGTTGTCGTAAAACACTTGGCACATCTCGGTCGAAATCGTGAATCCCGGAGGCACCGGC
>CAZVOP010000117.1:0-4685 GCA_964628445.1 uncultured Pseudobdellovibrionaceae bacterium
TCATTGGAGAAGCAGGAGCCAAACAGCATCGAACTCAAGGATGTTCAAAAGGACAATATTTAACAAGTTTTGATTGGTGAGAAACCAGTTGCCGAGACTATTCAGACTACTCACATGGATAGGCTGGAAATCATCTCGGCAAACCCCGATTTGGTGGGCGCAGAGATCGAATTGGTCGATATGCCTCAGCGGGAATACCGACTTAAGGCTGCGTTGAATGAGATCAAAGACAAATACCACTATATATTGATCGATTGCCCCCCGTCTTTAGGCCTGCTGACGGTGAACTCACTTTCGGCGGCGGAAACTTTTTTAGTTCCGCTTCAGTGTGAGTACTATGCGCTCGAAGGGTTGTCGCAACTTTTGAATACGGCGGGGCTCATCAAGAAAAGCTTGAATCCCGAGCTTCGTATCGAAGGAATAGTTCTGACGATGTTCGATGCGAGAAATAATCTTTCGCACCAAGTGGTTGCCGAAATTCAGGCCCACTTCGGTGACAAGGTTTTTCAGGCGATCATTCCGCGCAATGTTCGCTTGAGTGAAGCGCCCTCGCATGGGCAAACGATTTTTCAGTACGACCCCAAGAGCGTCGGCGCAAAAAAATATCGCGAGCTCGCCATCGAACTGGACCACCGGGTTTACGGGACGCCGGAAGTTGAAAACCAAAATGAATCCTCAGGCGAAATTGAAGCCATCGAAACCAACATCAATATGACTGAGCATCCGGGGAATTCTTCAGAACCTTTAAATCCTGAAGGGGAAATCCATGTCTGAAAAAATTGAAACGATCACTTCGACGAAACAAAATCCGAAAGCCAAAGGTTTGGGACGCGGATTAGGAAGCTTGTTGGGGGCCACCGGCGAAGGGGCGTTTTCGAAAACGACTCCGGCTGCCGAAAATGCACTGGAAGCTTTGACCGCAAAAATGCCGAGCCAAAAATCCGCGGCGCTTAAAGAAGGATTTATTGAGGCAAAAATTGAGCCGCCGCCGTCTGAAAATGTCGCTTCGCCGTCGGTCGTTCCGGTTGCCGCGGCTCCAGCTCCTGCGCCGGCCGCTCCGGCCCCGGTCATTCCTGCGCATTTGCGGATCTGGATGATTCCAATCGAAAAGATTTTTCCCAATCCCAATCAGCCGCGCCAGGTTTTTGATCGCGCACCCTTGGAAGAGCTGGCCAACTCCATCAAAGAAAAGGGGATTATTCAGCCGCTGCTCGTCAGAAAGGGAGAAGACGAAACCTTTGAGATTATTGCCGGAGAGCGCCGCTGGAGAGCTTCGCAAATTGCGGGCTTAAAAGAGGTTCCGGCCATACTTAAGGACAGCGAAGACCAAGAGGTTTTGGAGCTCGCGCTGATCGAAAACATTCAGCGGGAGAACTTGAATCCCGTTGAAGAGTCGGAAGCCTATGAGTTTCTTATGAAAAAGTATAACCTGACGCAACAAGACTTAGCTGCCAAGGTTGGGAAAGAGCGCGCGACCGTCGCCAACATGCTGCGCTTGCTTCAGCTTCAGCCTGGTGTTCGTCAGATGTTATCGCGCGGCGAGTTATCGATGGGTCAAGCGAAGGTCCTCTTGTCTATTGCCGATGGCAAGCTTCAAGAAAAAATCGCTGAAAAGGCCAGGTCGGATTCCATGAGCGTTCGGGCCTTGGAAAAGTTGGTGGCAAAGGCCAAAGACCCCTCCAGCGAAAAGGCGGCGGAAAAAGAAAATCTGCCTGGAAAAATGGCAAAGGCTTTGGGCGAAGAGCTTCAGAAACTTTTGGGCTCGAAGGTTCAGTTGGATTACGACGGCGGCAAAGGTAAGATTGTGATTCATTTCTACTCCGATCAGGAGTTGAACCAGATCGCGGACACCTTGAGGGATTCATGGCGGCATTAGAAAACGAAAATTCAGTCACCGCACTCCTGGAAAAAGGCGCCAGCTTTGACGGCCGGCTCACTTTTGAGGGAACCGTGCGAATTGGCGGACATTTTCGCGGGGAAATCTTCACCAACGACACATTGGTGATTAACCCCGGCGCACAAGTTGAGGCGCAAATCGAGGCCGAAACCGTCATTATTAGCGGCGCGGTAAAGGGAAATATCTTTGCGCGTCGTAGAGTGATCATGCACCCGCCCGCAATATTTCAAGGTACTGTCACCACGCCTTCGCTTCGCATCGATGAAGGAGTCCTTTTCGAGGGCGCTTCATATATGCCGAAGAATTAATTTACAGGCGCGCTGAGAACGCATATACAGAACTCCGATCTATTCAAGTTAAGGACGTCGAATTTAATGGAACTTCTGACCTCTCTAGGGGTGAACTCAACCCTAGTCATACAGTTGATTGCATTCCTTGTGGTTTACGTAGTCTTGAAATACGTACTCTTCGCTCCCTATTTTAAGGCTTACAACGAGCGCAATTTGCGCACGGTCGGCCAAACCGAACTTGCAGAGCGCTATGTAAATCAAACGCGCGAACTCGAAGAAAAATTCGCGTTGAAGGCTTCGGAAGTGAATGAGCGCTACAAGGCGGTTTATGACAAGACCCGCGGCGAAGCGATGAAAGAATATGACCGCTTGGTTTCTGAATCGCGCGTTCTTGCGAAACGCTTGGTTGATGAGTCGCGTGCGAAAATCCAAAAAGAGATGGACTCGGCGCGCGGCCAACTTAAATCGGAAGTTGAAGGCGTATCGAAACTCATCAATCAAAAACTGATTGGTAAGGATGTGAACGCATGATCAAGCTACTGTTGTTCTCTGCTTACGCGTTTGCAGAAGAGGCCGTTCATCATGGCGGCGAGGTCGCTGCACACGGTGACCTTCATGCGATCCCGTGGTGGTCGCTGTTTGTTCAAGCTTTTAATTTCATATTTATCTTTGTGTTTTTGGGTTGGATCATGCGCAAGGCCGTGAAAGCGCACTTCGCACATCGGGCGAACGAATATAAAATGTTGGTGGACCGCGCCGACTCCGCCAAGCGCGAGGCTGAACAAGGGCACCATTTGATTAAGGAACGCTTGAGCAAATTGGAAAGCGGCGCCGAAGCCAGCTTGGCCACCGCCAGCCGTGAGGCCGAAGAACTAAAAGGCCGTATGATTCAAGAAGCAAAAGTTCTTTCAGACCGTTTGCAGACCGAGGCCACGCGCACGACGGCGAGCGAACTTGAAAAAGCTAAGGCAGAACTTCGTCGGGAACTGCTGCAAGCGGCGCTGAAAAGCTCCAGTGAAATTTTGCAGAAAAGCTTGGGCACTTCGGAGCAAAAGCAGTTGCAGAATGAATTCGTTGAGAAAATGGTGGGCGGATGAGAAGCGTTCTTCTAGCCAGCCGCTATGCCAAGGCTATCTATAACTTTGCTAAAGATAAAAACGAGCAGGATTTGATTTTCAGTGAGATGAGAGTCCTCGACGAAGCATTCAACGGTGACAAAGAAATTCAGAATTTCTTCGCGACGCCGATGATCCGGCCCGCCGACAAAGTGAAGGCGCTGGAAGGCTTGCTTGAGAAAATTAAAATTTCCGACGCCCTGAAAAATTTCGTCTTATTGTTGGCTAAGAAAAATCGCTTACGGTTTTTTTCGGAAGTGGTGACTTCTTATCAATTGATCGCCGACGAAGCGCATGGCGTGACCCGCGGGACGGTTCGCTCTGCGACGGTGCTGGGCCCCGAGGACCGCAAGAAAATCGAGGAGCTGGTTTCTAAGGCGACCAAGAAGCAAGTTATCCTTATATACAAGGAAGATGCTTCCCTGGTCGGCGGATTGGTCGCCCAGGTCGGCAGCTTCACCTTCGACGATTCCATTACTTCGCACTTGAAAAGAATAAACGAGCAACTAACTAGGAGCGTCCATTAAGATGGAAACCACGATTCGCGCCGACGAAATTAGTCGGGTTCTTAAAGAACAAATTAAAAATTACAACAAGACCATCGAAGTCAGTGAAACGGGAAGTGTTCTTTCCGTCGGTGACGGTGTCGCGCGCGTTTACGGACTTGAAAAAGTCATGGCCGGCGAGCTTGTGGAATTCCCGAACCAAATTTTCGGGATGGTTTTGAACTTGGAAGCCGACTCGGTCGGCGTGGTGATCTTCGGCGATGACTCGACGATTCGTGAAGGCGACACCGTTAAGCGCACCAAGAAAATCGTGCAAGTGCCGGTGGGCGAAGAACTTCTTGGCCGCGTGGTCGACGCTCTTGGCCGTCCGATCGACGGTCGCGGAGAATTGAAAACCAAAACCACTCGCGTTGTTGAATTAAAGGCGCCGGGGATTTTGGCTCGTAAATCCGTTCACGAGCCGATGCAAACCGGGATCAAAGCGATCGACTCGATGATTCCGATCGGCCGCGGACAGCGTGAATTGATCATCGGCGATCGTCAGACCGGCAAGACCGCCATTGCCCTCGACACGATCATCAATCAAAAAGGTCAGAACGTTCATTGCTTCTACGTAGCCATCGGTCAGAAAAAATCGACCGTGGCGCAAGTGGTGGAAAAACTTCGTGCTGCCGGCGCGATGGACTACACAACTGTGATCGCCGCGACTGCGTCGGAACCCGCTCCCCTTCAGTTCTTGGCTCCTTATGCGGGTTGCACAATGGCGGAATATTTCCGTGATACTGGCCGCCACGCTTTGATCGTCTACGATGACTTGACGAAACAAGCGCAAGCTTATCGTCAGCTGTCACTGTTGCTCCGTCGTCCCCCGGGCCGC
>CAZVOP010000118.1:0-4610 GCA_964628445.1 uncultured Pseudobdellovibrionaceae bacterium
CTTGGAACCTGGATTTCCCCCATGCTGTCTTTTTCGGTACGGTAACCCACTACAATCACCTCTTCTAATTTTGAAAGGTAAAAATAGCTCCTCCGCCGCCTTAACGCACCCAAAAGTTGGACTTGCGCGCTGCTTTAAGCTATTTCCCCTCTATGCGACACTGGTTAATGAAATCCGAGCCCGATGTGTTCTCTATCGACGATCTCGCGGCCAAGAAAACATCCCTTTGGGATGGCGTGCGCAACTATCAAGCGCGCAATTTTATGACCCAAGACATGAAAGTCGGCGACCAAGTCCTGTTCTATCACTCCAACGCCGAGCCGCCCGGCATCGCCGGTCTTGCCGAAGTCGTCAGCCCCGCCGAACCCGATCCCGGCCAGTTCGATAAAAAATCGGAGTACTTCGATCCCAAAGCCAGCAAGGAAAAACCGCGCTGGTTTTGCGTGCGCGTGGGCTTCAAAGAAAAATTCAACGGCATCATCAGCCTCGAGAATCTTCGCGCGAAAAAGGAATTGAAAGACATGCTGGTGTTAAAAAAAGGCCAGCGCCTCAGCATTCAGCCGGTGACCGCAAAGGAGTACGATTGCGTCCGCGCGATGAGCAAACACCTCTAGTTCAACTGGCGCCGATGGAAGGCGTGCTCGACTGGGTATTGCGCGAACTGCTCGGCGAGGTCGGCGGTTTTGACCGCATGGTCACCGAATTCGTGCGCGTCGTTGATCGCGTGCTTCCGCCGCATGTGTTTCACAAATACTCTCCGGAACTTGCCAATAGTGGAAGAACCAGACAGGGCATTCCGGTATTTATCCAATTGCTTGGCGGACAGGCCGGGCCGATGGCGGAAAATGCCGCGGTCGCCGCAAGCCTTGGCGCACCCGGCATCGATTTGAATTTCGGCTGTCCTGCAAAAACCGTGAACCGTCACGACGGTGGTGCGGCGCTTTTAGTGAACCCGCAACGGCTCTTTGACGTCACCCGTGCCGTTCGCAAAGCCGTTCCGGCCCATATCCCGGTGACCGCGAAAGTGCGCTTAGGTCTTGAACACAAAGATTTTCACCGCGAGATCGCGCAAGCGGTGGAAGAAGCGGGTGCCGCACAAATCGTGGTGCACGCACGCACAAAAAAAGAGATGTACACGCCGCCCGCCCATTGGGAGTACATCGCGTGGATGCGCGAAGGGCGAAGTATTCCGTTTTTGGCGAACGGCGAGATTTGGTCGGTCGAAGATTACCGCCGCTGTGTGCAAGTCTCGGGCGTAAAAGAAGTCGCGCTAGGAAGAGGAGCCGTCAGAAATCCGGTTCTCGCATTGGCGATTCAAGCTGAAATGCGCGGCGAGCATTTCGACGCTCCGTTTGAGCGCGTTCAATTTCTTAAAAGTTTTTTTAACGACACTCTGCAATTTCGCGGCGGCCAATATGCGGTCGCGCGGCTCAAACAATTGTTGCGGTATTGGAGCGTAGCTGACAACGAGAGCTTAGCATGGTTCAATGTGGCCAAGGTTTTTAAAGCCGCGCCGGAAGTCGAAGTTTTTCTTGCGCAGCTCGAGAGCGAAAGCGAGAAAAGTTTATGCCGGAAATTCAAGTCTACACTTGGTCCGATTGTCCCTATTGTGTCCGCGCCAAGGATCTTCTAAATCGCAAAGGCGCGAAGTTTGAAGAAATCAATCTGGATGGAAAAGACGAAGAACTCAAGAAATTGCGTGAACGCACGGGGCAGCGTACAGTCCCACAAATTTTTATCGATGGCAAATTGATCGGCGGCTTTACCGATCTGGCCGCGCTCGATTCGCGCGGCGAATTGGACCGTTTGCTCGGCAAATAAATTTTACTTCGCTTGGCATATCCGTTGCTAAATCATGAAGCATTCGTGAGGAGGCCACATGACTTTCAACATGGCCGCGATCCTAGCATTCTCCGCGTTGTCTCTGGGATCAATGGCCCATGCCAGCATGCTTGGTGAGCCCAGCTTACTTGCCCAGTGCGAGTCAATTTTGGACCGCGTCGACCGCGTCGAGAAAAAGACTTCTCTCGTACGCTCCTTCCTCAACTTAACAATCCTGCGCCGCTACGACCCCGAGCCGCGCGGTGATCAATCCCATCTTGGCATCATCGCACACGGCGACGCGCCACTGGAAGTTATGCAAAGTTTGCCTAATTTTCTCTCTGAAAACTTCTTCACTCACACTTCGGAGATCGATGCCTTGCGGGTGCATGCGGTCGACTCACTGCTCACCGGTTTATCGGTGAATTGGCGGAAAGAAAAAATATGGTTTTTCGAAGCGACTGAAAGTATTTCACTTTTTCAGCGCGGGGCAAATCTTCCGACGAAGTTCGAACCTGGCACCTTCGTGATCATGAGCGGCCCCTACCCAATTGGCCGCGCAGTCTTGGATGAAGTGGATAAAATCGAGCTGCTTTGATTTTTTATTCGCGCAGTTGCGTGCGCTTATTCATTTTTTGCTCGACTGCGAAAAATTCCTCAAGCACGGAGCGCAACTGCGCATAGGATTTGGCCGCGGAAACCTTGGCGAATAAAAAATGTCCGAACTCAAGCCAACCACCGGTCATGCGCAAGTGAAAACGCAAGCGCGTGTAGCCGGCCGCGAATTCAAAATACTCTTCAAGCCGCGCTAAAAAATACAGTAAGGCACGCCCGCATTCGGCGCCCTCTTGCGCGGGTGTAACCGGCGCCATAAGCCCTTCAAAACCCGCCGGCGGCGCAAACCCGAGCTTTTCTCCCACCTGCCACAGCAGCCATGGCCTGGCGGCTAGCGCGCGACCGATCATGACCGCGTCGCAGCCCGACGTATCCAGCATCGCGAAGACATCTTCACAGCACTGCACATCCCCGTTACCGATGACCGGGATGCCGATGCTTTCACGCACCGTACGGATTTGCGTCCAATCGGCGGCACCTCGGCGCTTCATCGCGCCCAAGCGTGGGTGAAGAGTGATCCATGCGGCGCCAGCGCTCTCCAAACCGCGCACGAATCGAATCAGGTAATCGACGTCGCCTTGAAGCCCCGCACGCAACTTCACCGACACCGGAACCTTCGCATGCCGAGTAGTCATCGCAACCACTTCGCTGGCGTAACCGGCATCGCCCATCAGCGCGACCCCATAATTGTGCTTCAAGGCCTTTTTGACCGGACAGCCCATATTGATGTCGATGCCTTCGGCACCCCACTCGACCAAACGCTCGACGCTGGCGCGGATCGGCTGCTCTTCGTTGCCTAAAATTTGCGGAACCAGCATGGTCTCATGCTCGCCGCGAAAAGTTTCAAGCGTTCGGCCCACATCTTCTTTGGGTAAACGCCAGCTTGAGAGCATTTCAGTCGGCCAAATGGTGCGCGCCTCAGGAGGCAGATATCTTTGCACCATCAAACGCAAAGCCACATGCGACATACCCACCATAGGCGCAAGACACACGGGAAAATTCATTTTCCCGCCCAGGATAGGGCGCTCAAGATAGTTGGCACTGACCGTCATACCCTCGTTTACCTATCCTAAACTTGAGCAAAGCGCCACAAACCTATATGTTCAAGGCGTGGCAAAACTTCAGATCGGAATCTTAGGGGGAGGACAACTCGCCCGCATGTTGGCTTTAGCGGCTCATCCCCTCGGGATCGAGGTTAAAGTCATGACCGCGAGCGCGCAAGATCCAGCGGCTCAAGTGGCCGGCCAAACCAAGCTGGGCTCACTCTCCGACCAAAAAGATCTGCGCCGATTTTTGGGCGAGCTAAAAAGTCTGACCTTTGAGAGTGAGTTCGTGGATATTCCCAAGCTGAAGCAGGCGCTTCCCGAAAACGTTTACGTTTTCCCAAACTTGGAAGCCATTGCGCAAATCCAAGACCGACTGACGCAAAAGCGTCTGCTCGACCGTTTTCAAATTCCCACCTCACCTTGGATGAACGTAGAAAACAAAAGCGATCTCGGGCAAGCCGCGCAAAAATTCCCCAAAGGCTTTGTTTTGAAGCAACGGCGCTTCGGCTATGACGGCTACGGCACCTTCGTGATCAAAGGTACGGAGCCGGATCCTCTTGTCTTACAGCGCAGCCAAGAAGGTTTTATCGCCGAAAACTTTGTGCACTTCACACGCGAGCTCGCCGTCTCTATTGTGCGCGGACGCGATGGCAAGATGGTCGAACTGCCGCTGGTCGAAACCACTCAGAAGGACTCACGCTGCGTTTCGGTGGCCGGACCGCTGAAGCATAAGGGCCTTGCCCGGCTGACAAAAACCGTTAAAAAAATGATGAGCGAACTCAATTACGTCGGAATTTTGGCCGTCGAGTTGTTCGATACGCCAAAAGGACTTTTGGTGAATGAACTGGCCCCGCGGGTACACAATTCCGCGCATTATTCACTGGATGGTTTAAGTTGCAGCCAGTTCGAATATCACTTGCGCGCCGGGCTTGGTCTGCCGCTGCCGAAGGTCGCTTTGACAAAAAATGGTTTCGCCATGGTCAACTTACTGGGCGAAGGCGGGAGTGAAGTGAAGCTTTCGTTTGAACCCGTGGGTGGGCTTCATTGGTACGGCAAAAGTGAAAACCGCAAAGGCCGCAAGCTCGGCCACATCAACGTCGTGGACCGCTCACCTTCATTGGCGCTAAA
>CAZVOP010000119.1:0-4186 GCA_964628445.1 uncultured Pseudobdellovibrionaceae bacterium
GGATCTTGGTATTCACATTTACCTTCGGCTTTTTGAATGGTGATTCTTTTTGCAGGCCGCGAAACCGCTTGCCGGTTAACGCGTTGCTTGACCGCTGTGGTGGGACTTTGTGTCATCGGCTTTTTGAGCGGATCGTTGCGTTGGATATGATCCTTTAAAAGTTTCGCAAATATTTCCGAGATCGATCCACTTGGAATGGAGTGGGACATCAGTTCCGTCACGCGAGTGAGGTTTTCTGAGTCTTCTTTGTTTAAATAAACGGTGTATTCGGTCATCTCATCGTTGATCGCACGCTTTCTCTCATGCTGAATAGCCTTCGCCGCTTGCGGAAATAGGGTCAGTAACGCACGCTCTGTTTCTAAGCCCGACTTTTGCGCAAGCTGGTCGATAACCTTTTCTTTTTCTTCACTGGACAACTTTGGGCCACTGCGCTCGATCTCTTGAAAGACAAATTGAGCCTTAAGAACATTGGTCAGATTGGTTTCGCCGTTCTCAAGTTTTTGCGTGAGCGTTGGAACCGCTCTTAACAATTTTGCACCGTTGATTCTTCTTTGCGCCGATCCCTCCGAATAACCATGTTCCTCGATCAGCCATTTCTTTAAATTCGGATAACCCAAGATCACGTGATAGCTGTTGTCTTCCACGATTAAAATATCCCGCAAAATTTCATTGGTGATCATTCGCTCCGACTTCACCTTCCGGCCAAACAGCGCATTGAATTGGTAAGCGTCCATTTTCCCTCCTCGAAAAATGCAACATAACACTTGTTTTGAAATCGCAAATTTACGAATCAGATTTGATTATGAGCGCGGATCAATATTTACATTCGAGGCTTATTGAATTTAAAAAATGCGTGGCTGTATTGAGCTAATATGAACTATATTTAGCGGCTAGAGAGATGTTCTGTATGCAATTGTATTTAGATTTTTCCGCCAAAAACATCGTCAAATTATTTATCAATTAACGCATCGCTTGACCGCTGTGGTTGCGCTATGAATCATCATTCGCTCGTGCGGATCTTCTTTCGCAGAGATGCCGCCCATCCGGGGCGGCAGAGAAGAAATCCTAAAAAAGTTTTTCCTTAAATCAGAAAAAGCCGATTCCCATTTCAACCCTCCCGCGCACGAAGCGCGGGAGGAGAGCCTCTCAAGGACGGACAATCCCCGCGTCCAAGCAAATCAGCCCTCGAAGCCCCCATCTAGACAACAAATCCCCCCGATGCTAAATTCCCTCATGCGTATCCCTCTGCCCATAGACCCATTGCTTAGCGAAATCGTGCAAACGGTCAAAGGCTCCCCCAATATTATTCTGACCGCCACGCCCGGTGCGGGGAAGACAACGCGCTTACCTCCCGAATTGCTTTCATGTGTCCCCGGTAAAATCCTAGTGTTAGAACCGCGCCGGATGGCGGCCGTTGCCGCCGCCCATCGCATCGCCGAAGAGCGCGGTTGGCAAGTCGGCAAAGAAGTGGGCTACCAGGTCCGCTTCGATTCGAAAGTGACTAAGGACACGCGTTTACGGTTTGTGACTGACGCCTTGGCCCTACGCATGCTCAATGACGATCCCGATCTTACCGGAGTGGATCTTGTCGTGATCGATGAATTTCACGAGCGCAACCTCAATCAAGATTTAATGCTGGGTTGCCTGCGTGAGATGCAGGAGCTGGGACGCGACATCAAAGTGATGATCATGTCGGCCACGCTGGACACCCGCCAGTTGCTGCGCTTTTTTGGATCAGCCGAGGTGATCGACGTGCCCGGAAAGGTTTTTCCACTCGAGATCCGCCATTCTAACGAGAGTTTGTCTTTAAGGACCGATCACTCATTCATTGACCGCGTCACCGATGCTGTTATCGCAGCGGATGGGCAAACCGATGGCGACATTTTGGTGTTCATGCCGGGGCAGGGCGAGATCAACCGTTGCCGCGATCGCTTAATGGATCGCGCATTAAAACGTGACATCGATATTTTGCACGGCTCTTTGCAATTGAAAGAACAGCAACGAGTCCTAAAAGGCGGCGGGGGCAAGCGCGTGGTTTTGGCGACCAACGTCGCCGAGGCGTCGGTGACCGTCGACGGTGTCGATTGCGTGATTGATACGGGGCTTGCGAAGGTGATGCAGACCAATTACAAGACGGGATTTTCGTCATTGGAGCTTTCGCGCATTGCTTTGTTCAATGCCCGCCAACGGGCGGGGCGAGCTGCGCGCCAAAAAGAAGGCATGTGTTGGCGTCTGTGGACTTCGCATGAGGAAGTCACGCAAGTGGAAATTCCGCCACCGGAATGCGCGCGCGCGGATCTTTCTTCCTCGTTATTGTTGCTCGCGTTCCTCGGCGTCTCTGATTTTAATTCTTTTGCTTGGCTGGATAAACCGCCGGGGCCATTGCTCACTTTGGCCGAAAAATCTTTGTTGAGCCTCGGTGCTTTGGATAAAGATTTTCGCCTGACGGATATGGGGCGCAGGTTGGTTCAATTTCCATTGCCGCCGCGCTGGGGAGCCTTGCTCGCTTTGGGTGAGCGCTTGGGGTACGGCGATCTGGCCGCGCGCATGTGCGCGATTTTGAATGAGCGGGATATTTTAGCGGACTCCCGCAATGCGCCGACGACGCGGTTGGAATGTGATTTGAGTTTGCGGCTGGAATTTATGCAGGACTTTACGGAGGGCAAAGCCCGCCATCTTCGCGGTGCGGACGGTGTCGCCGACGTTTACCGGCAGCTGCGTGGGATGCTTAAAAATCCCTCCCCCGTAATGAAGCAAGAACAAGATGCCATTCGGCGCTTACTTCTTTTGTCCCAGCGCGACCGTTTGTGCCGTAAACGCGGCCAATCGGACCGCGCGGTCATGATGGGCGGGCGGGGAGTTCTTCTGGCGCCGGAGTCACAAGTGAAGAAATCGGAATTCTTTATCGCTTTGAACGGCATTGATTTTCCGGGCAAAGCGGACACGGTCATATCGATGGCTTGCGGCCTTGATAAGGAATTTATTCTGAGCGTTTTGAAAGATGAGATTCGCGTCGAAGAAGACGTTTGGTTTGATGAAGACAAAATGCAGTTCTTCGGCAGAAGGGGAAGATTCCTCGGCGATCTCGCGATCGACGAGCCTAGCCTTACTCCGGCCAAGCCGGAATTGATCGCCGAGAAGCTTGTGCAGATCTTGGTGGATAGATGGGATTGGTTCACCGGCCAGCACGAGGGCTTAAAGGAATGGAAATCGCGTTTAGATTATTGGACCCAGCACAATCCGGAGGCGCAACTCACCCCGGATCAGATCAAACAATTTATCGAAATGGCGGCATTCAATAAGACCTCCATAAAAGCGGTGCTCGATCAGGACCTGGTCGGGCTGCTCGAGTCCGTACTCGACCGCGCGTTCGTCAAAGAGATGCACGAACAAATACCCAGCCATTTCACGGCGGTGACGGGCTTCAAACATAAAATCGATTACTCCGAAAAACACGCGGCGTACGTGGACGTCAGGCTGCAGGAATTATTCGGACTTGGCACTCATCCAAAAATCGCCTCCGGCAAAATTCCGATTACGTTTCGCTTGTTGGGTCCGAACTACCGCCCGGTCCAAGTGACGTCGGATATTCTGAGTTTCTGGAATAACGCCTACAAAGAAGTGCGCAAAGAACTGCGTACGCGCTATCCAAAACATTCTTGGCCGGATGATCCGCTGAGTGCGAAAGCGGAGGCGAAGGGTAGGCGCCGCACGTAAGTCGGCGCGGGCGCTCGCCAATGGTCTCAATTTCGTACGGTCTTGTTATTTTCTAAGATCGATATCCCGATGGATAAAACGAATGGATATTAAAAACGTTGTTTCATTCCCGATTCCTCCTGTCGAGCCCAAAAAAAAGGTCGACGGAAGAGCGCGTACTCAAGCGAGTACCGACCGGGATGCAAACGGCCAGCGCGAGCAAGCCGCGCCCGAAATAAAGCGTCATCTTTCCGATGAAGAGTTCAATGACGCGATCAAGGTGCTCGAAGCTACACCCGGACTTAAAGCCAATAACCTCACGGTTAAAGTCGAGACCAAGGACGATTGCCGGGTGGTTTTGATCATCGATCCCCACGGCCAAGTGGTCCGCAGGCTTTCCGAGAACCAACTTTGGTCCGCCACTCGCGACAAAGATCGCCAGACCGGCAACTTTCTAGACAAAGCGATGTAGTCATTTTATTGACTCACG
>CAZVOP010000120.1:0-4109 GCA_964628445.1 uncultured Pseudobdellovibrionaceae bacterium
ATCCGCGCCCGCGCTTATTGGCTTCGTCTTTTGAAGCGATCCTTGCCGCTGTATATATGGACGGCGGCTTAGCGGCGGCGAAAACGCTGGTTGAGCGTTTGTTTCGTGAGCGCTTGAGCCGGCTCGATAACCATAACCAATTCGCATTGGATTTTAAGACCCGCCTGCAGGAGTGGACGCAGAAGAAGATGAAGACCGTTCCGGAATACCGCCTGGTTTCGTCCGAAGGCCCCGAGCACGCCAAAATTTTTAAGTACCAAGTTTTTATTTTAGATAAGCCATGGGGCGAAGGGGACGGCAGCTCCCGCAAAAGCGCCGAACAAACGGCGGCGCGCAATGCGCTCGAAAAAATCGCCATACAAGAGGCAGAAAAATCAGGAGCACAATCATGAGTTACCGGGCTGGATTCATCGGATTAATTGGCCTACCCAATTCCGGTAAAAGCACATTAATGAACGCACTGGTCGGCGAAAAGGTGTCGATCGTGACTTCGAAGCCGCAAACCACGCGTAGGCGGGTCATGGGACTGGTCAGCGAAAAGGACTTCCAAATCGTGTTCGTCGATGCTCCAGGCGTCGTGCGCGCGAAAAGCGGCCTCAATATGTTTTTGCGTGAAGAGGCGTTTGACGTCGCCAACCAAAGCGATGCTTTGATCGTGATTTTAAATATCGACGAAAAAAACCCTGAACAACTCGATGAAATCATTAAAATCGCAGTTGAGAGCGGTAAACCCTGGGTCGGGTTGGTGCACAAAACCGATCTTGCTGAAATTCACCGTCCGCAGATTCTGCGCAACAAATTGGCCGTGCACAATGTGCCGATCCTGCAAGGCTCTTCGAAACATCAGCCTGAATCCATTCGTGAACAGGTTTTGGAAGCCGTACTTCCCAAGCTTCCTTATGCCGATGGACCCTTGTTTGACGCCGAACTTTACACCTTGAGCTCGGTGAAAGAACTGAGCTGCGAGATCGTACGCGAAAAATGTTTCGAAACCCTGCACCAGGAAGTCCCTTTCGGTTTGGCCGTACGCATTTTGAAATTTGACGAAGAAGGGCCGATTATCAAGATTCACGCCGAAATTTTGGTCAGCAAAGAAAACCACCGCGCCATCGTGATCGGGCGGGGCGGACAGGCACTGAAGCAAATCGGCACCGAAGCGCGCAAGGAAATCGAAAAACTTGTGGGCCAAAAAATTTATTTGGATTTGAACGTCGCCAGCAAAAAAGACTGGCAAAAAAACCCGGGAGTCATGAGGGAGCTGGGCTATGTCCTACCAAAGACTTAAACGGGTCGCGATTGTCGGCCGCCCCAATGTGGGAAAATCGACATTATTTAATAAGCTCACGCGCACCCGCAAAGCAGTCGTGCGCAACGAGCCGGGTGTCACCCGCGACATCCAGATCGAACCGACCGAGTGGTGGGGAAAATCTTTTGAGGTCGTCGACACCGGCGGCTTGAGTGAAGACAAAAACGGCTTTACTCCGCTGATCCGCGAGCAGGTTGTTGAGTTCTTGCACGCTGTCGATTTGATCTTGTTGGTCGTCGACGGGCGCTCAGGCGTGATGAGCGAAGACCGCGATGCCTTCCGCATCGTTAAAGAATCGGGAAAGCCCTACCTGATCGTGGTCAATAAGTGCGACCGCACGGTTGAGGCCGATCACTATTTGGCTGATTTTTATGAACTCGGGACCGATCTTGAGCCCGCGGCCTTCGAATCCGATTTCGGTATCGACAACACGGTCGAGTGGGTCATCGCTCATTTGGGCGAAGACGAGTACGTCGAGAACGAAGGCTTCAGGCTTGCGGTCGTGGGTAAGCCCAATGCCGGAAAGAGTTCCTTGGTGAACCGCCTGCTGGGTGAAAAGCGCATGCTCGTTTCAAGTACGGCCGGGACGACGGTCGATGCGATCGAAACCCCGTTTGAACTTGGCGGCAAGCAATACATCCTGGTCGATACGGCGGGTTTACGGCGCCAAGCTTTGCAAAAAGACGGGGTCGAAGTTCTCTCGAGCTTTAAAACCCGCGATGCCGTTCACCAAGCCGATTTGATTCTGCTGGTGATCGACGCCGTACATGGCCCGACCCATCAAGATTCGCGCATTATCGAACTTTGCCTTGAAGTTCATAAGGCCATCATCGTGGTCGCCAACAAATCCGATTTGGCCCAGCATGAGTTTGAAAATTACCGCGACTGGTTCAGAGAGCGCGTCGAGCGTGAATTTCACTTCTTCGCCGACATCCCGCTTGTTTTCACCAGCGCCAAAACCGGCCAGGGTTTGGATCAGCTGTTCAAAAAGATCGAGGACATCCGCTCGAAGCTTGCGATCCGCATCACCACTTCCAAATTGAATAAGTTTTTTACCGACGTGATCAAGCAAGCGCCGTCGCCCGTTTACCGCACGGAGAACGTTAAGTTTTATTACCTCACGCAGACTCAGCAATCGCCGCCAAGCTTTATCGCTTTTGCCAATCATCCGGAGGGCGTGACTCCTTCGTACCGCCGTTTCTTGATTCGTAAGATTCAAGAGAACTGGGATCTCAAGGGAATTCCACTGCGGATTTTTGTGATGGAGAAGCACTAGCGTGGCCCAACAGAAGGCCCCGGTCTTCGGGACGAGATTAGGATTCTATCTCGCCGCGATCGGCTCGGCCTTCGGCCTCGGCAACCTTTGGCGCTTTCCTTACGTCGTCAGCGAGAATGGCGGCGGCGCTTTTGTGCTTCTTTATTTATTCTTTGTTTTATTGCTCGGAATGCCGTTTCTGATCGCCGAGCTCACTCTGGGTAAAATCTCGCGTAACAGTTTGATGCCGACGATTTACAAACTGACCGGTGACCGCTACCAGGTGCGCGATATTCGCGAAAGCCAGATGGAATTGCCGTCTTGGGCGAAGTGGGCCTTACGCAGTTTGGGTTGGGTGAGCATCATGATCACGATCGTAGTGCTTGCTTATTACGCCGTGATAAGCGGCTGGGTGCTGCATTTCTTTATGCAGCTTCTGGTGTCGTTGGTCGATCCTTCGCGCTTTCATCCCGAGGGCACTTTAAAAGTGTTGATGCAAAACGGGTGGCTGCAATTGCTGTTGACCAGTGTGCACCTTTTGATTGTCGCGGTGATTGTCGGCAAGGATCTGGAACTGGGTTTGGAGAAGTGGGTCGGCTACTGCATGCCCGCATTCGTGCTGTTGTTGTTGGCGCTGGCCTCGCAGTCCATCCAGCTCGATTCCGCGCAAGAGGCTATGCGCTTTTTATTTTATCCGAATTTTTCGAAGCTAACCTTGGCTTCGCCCGGCCAAGCGTTGGGCCATGTGTTCTTCACACTGAGTATCGGCTTCGGCAGCATGGTCACCTTCGGAAGCTACTTGCGTGATAAATCGTATATCCCGATGGCGGGCTTTCGCGTTTGCACGCTCGATGCGTTGATTTCTCTGTTTGCCGGCGTGATGATTTTTCCGCTCGTGATTTACGGCTCGTCCGAGTTCGCGGGCCCCGAACTGTTATTCCAGACTGTGCCGCGCCTGGTGCGCGAGTTGCCGAACGGACGGTGGTTCGGCGTTGGTTTTTTTCTTTGTCTTTACTTGGCTTCGCTTGGCGCGAGCATCGGGTTGTTCGAAACGGTGGTGGGCAATTGGCGCGAGGTGCGAAGAGTCCCACGCCAACGCGGAGCTGTCGCAGTGGCGCTGTTTTGCTTCGTGATCGCGGTCATACCGGCGCTTTCATCCAACGTTTTGAGCTCCGTCCGTATCGGCCATCGCAGCTTGCTGGCTTTTTTGGACAGTGCTTTGATCAATTGGTGCTTGCCGATCTCGGCCCTGATGATCACGCAAGTCGCGGTTTGGGTGTTGCGGCGGGAACTGGTCGTCGCCGAATTCATCAACCCCGAAGTCCCCGGCAGCGCAAAATTTCTGCGTCACTGGCTTTTTATCTTAAAGTATTTGGCCACACCGATCGTGGCGATCATTTTGCTGCTGCAGGTGATTTCGTTGTTTTAGGGGCGGGCGCTGGGCGGCCTAAGCAAAACCAAAGATCGCTTTTAAGTCCTTAAGCCGCTTCACGTCTTTACGGCTAATGAAGCCTTCGGCTTCCCACTGATTGAGTATCACGTATTCTT
>CAZVOP010000121.1:0-3538 GCA_964628445.1 uncultured Pseudobdellovibrionaceae bacterium
CCCGGCGAGCGCGGCCGCCGAGATCACCAAGATGATCAAAGCCGACCTGCTGGTCCGCCACGGTGAAGGAAGGCGGGTCATCGCGCTCACCTTGCCGGGCGTCGACGACGAGCCGACACCGGCGCCGATCGAGCCACGGTTCGAGCGCGGCCCCGTCGACGTCGAGGCGGCCCGCCAACGAGCGGCAGGTGCGCTGTGACCACCTGCCGCTACTGCAAGGCCGACATCCCCCGCGACAAGGGCTCGTGGACGGTCGAAACCGGCACCCGACGAGGCCGCGACTACTGCTCACGGGACTGTGCCGCGCTGGACGTGGCCCGATGACGGCCCGCGGCACCCGCACGTTGCGCCTCGACGCGGACCCGGAAACCACCGCGATGATCCTTCACGCCGCGGCACGGGGAGCGGTCCGACTCACCGACGGGACCATCGGGGCGCTCGCCTGCTGGCCGTCCCGTGGAAACCGGGCCACGGTCCTCGTCGACCGTCGGCATCTCCGTCCGCACTACCTGACCGTGGACCCGGTCTGCTGCGGCAACTGCCACGCACCGGCCAGTCCCGACCTTGTCCGACGCGGCCTCGACCTCTGCGCGGGCTGCTCGGAGGCGACGGCATGACCACCGCGCTCGCACCCGCGGAGCTGCTCGGCCACTTCCGGCCCGGCTCCCCCGAATGGCACGCCGCCCGCGCCCAAGGGCTCGGCGGGTCAGAGATCGGCGCCGTGCTCGGCCTCTCGTCATTCGAATCCCGATTCAGCCTGTGGCACCGGAAGATGGGCCTGATCGAACCGGTCGACGAATCCCCCGAGATGGAATGGGGCAAGCGACTCGAGCCGGTCATCCTCGCCAAGTACACGGACACGCACCCGGAGTTCGTGACCGTCGACCAGGGCGGCACGTGGCGTTCAATCCACGAGCCGTTCATGGTCGCGAACCCGGACCTGCTCGGTGGGCGGTCCGCGGTCGAGGCGAAGTTCTCGATCTATGGCGACGGCTGGGGGCCATCGGGCAGCGACGAATACCCGCCCGGCTACCGGTGCCAGAGCATCTGGTATGGGATCGTTTGCGGCCTCGAATACGTCGACCTCTGTGTCCTCATCGGCGGCTACGACTGGCGGGAATACCGCATCGAATGGGACCTCGACGAGGCACAACTGCTGATCGCCGCCGGCCGCGAGTTCATGCGCACGTTGGAGAACGCCGAGCAGCCCGACATCGACGACCACACCGCCACCTACGAGACGATCCGCGAGCTCCACCCGGACATCGACCCGGTCACCGTCGACATCGACACGCCGCTCGCGGTCGAGTTCCTCGACTCGAAAGCCGCGGTGAAGGCAGCCGAGGACCGTGCACGGCTCGCGACGTCACTGCTCGCCGACGCGATGGGCACCGCGAAGACCGCGAAGTGGGACGGCGACACGATCGCCACCCGCCGCGCCAAGAACGGCGGCACTCCATACGTCCAAATCGCCCGCAATCCACCCACCACCAAGGAGCACACCCAACCATGACCGATACCGAAAACCCGACGAGCCAAGCGCTCGCGGTAAAGGACTCGTCGCCCCGCGCGCTGGTCCGCCGATACGAGACCCGATTCACGTCGGTGCTCCCCAGCCACATCAAGTCCGAGACGTGGCTGAACGTCACGCTCGGCGCCCTCAAGAAGGGAAAGCTCGCGACTGACGGAACCGGCCGCACCGTCCTCGAAGTCGCCGCGACGAACAACATCGTCGCGTTCATGCAGTCCCTCACCGATGCCGCCCGGCTCGGACTCGAACCGGGCACCGAGCAGTACTACCTGACGCCTCGCAAGGTGAAGGGCCGGCTCGAAATCCTCGGGATTGTCGGCTACCAGGGTCTCGTCGAGCTGATCTACCGGGCCGGCGCGGTGTCATCGGTCATCGCCGAGTGCGTCTACGAGCACGACGAGTTCTACTACCAGCCCGGTCGCGACGAGCGTCCGATCCACAAGATCGACTGGGACGCACCCGCTCGCGGCAAGCTCCGGCTTGCGTACGGCTACTGCGTCATGAAGGACGGAGCGACCTCGAAGGTCATCGTTCTCAACCGGGCCGACATCGACCGAATCAAGAAGTCATCGGTCGGATCGGACGGCCAGTACTCGCCCTGGGTGACGGCCGAATCCGCGATGTGGCTGAAGTCCGTTGTGCGCCAACTCGCCAAGTGGGTGCCGACCTCCGCGGAGTACGTGCGCGAGCAGCTCCGTGCCGAACGTGACGTTGCCGCCGAGACCGCCGAAGATGCGCACCAGGACGCTGACGACCGTTCCGACTTCGGCCAGGAAACGACACCTGCCGACGACGACGGCCGCTCGATGGGCGACATCATCGACGCCGAGATCGTCCACGAGCCCGCCGACGCGAACGACGACGACGCATGGGACGACGAACCGCCCGCCGAGATGCGGGACGACTCCGAGGCGGTCGCGTCGTGAAGATCGTCAAGCTCCACGCCGAGAACTTCAAGCGGCTCCGCGCCGTCGAGATCACGCCCGACGGCACCACGGTCGTCCTCTCCGGCCGCAACGCACAGGGCAAGTCGAGCGTCCTCGACGCGATCTGGATGGCGCTCGGAGGTGGCCCCGCAGCCAAGGGAACGCCCCGACCGGTGCGTGACGGCGAAACCGAAGCGACGGTCACCCTCGACCTCGGCGACTTCACCGTCGAACGCACCTGGACCGTCGCCGGCAAAACCGCACTCAAGGTCACCGCCGCGGACGGCGCCCGCTACCCGTCCCCGCAGTCGATGCTCGACGGTCTGGTCGGCACGCTGAGCTTCGACCCGCTCGGTTTCGCAGCGATGCCCCCTCGGGAACAGGTCGCCACGCTCCTCGACCTCGTCGAGCTGCCGTTCGACCCGGACAAGCTCGACACCGAACGTGACGAGGTGTTCTCCCGACGCACCGAAGTGAACCGCGATGCGAAGGCACTCAAGGCGCGCCTCGACGCGATCGAGCCCGCCCCCGACGGGACGCCCATCGACGAGGTGTCGGTCGCAGACCTCATGCACGAGCTGCGCCGCGAGCAGGCGATCGACCGTGCCCACGACGACGCCGTCGACGCCCTCGACCGGGCGCAGGAGGCACACCGGATCGCCACCAAGCGCGTCCACGACCTCCAGGAACAGCTCGAGCTCGCGAAGGCTGACGAACTGGCGCTGGAACAGGCCGCCGAGGAAGCCGACGCAGCGGCCATCACGTCGCCACCGTCGGAACGTCTCGCCGGCATCGAGGCACAGATCGCGTCAGTCGACGAGACGAACGGTGTAATCCGCCGAGGCATCGAACGTGCCCGGATCGTCGCGCAGCTCGACCATCTTCTCACCGACGCCGAGAACCTCACCGAGCACCTCAAAGCCATCGAAGCCACCAAGCGCGACGGGCTCGCCGCAGCCAACATGCCCATCGACGGGCTCGCGTTCGACGACCAGGGCGTGACCTACCAGGGGGTGCCATTCGCTCAAGCCTCATCGGCGGAGCAGCTCCGGGTGTCGCTCGCGATGGCGATGGCACTCAA
>CAZVOP010000122.1:0-3420 GCA_964628445.1 uncultured Pseudobdellovibrionaceae bacterium
CTCGAGGTGCAGCCGAGGCTTTGTTGGATATCTTTATCGGCGAGCAAAATATTTTCGAGCCGATTAAGGCTTGGGGGATGGTTGTCTGCGTTTTCGCGAACGGATTTAGGGTCGCGGTTTTGACAAATGACGTAGCTGAACAAACTGAGCGGTGCGAATTTTTCTTCAGTGGATTGCGGCGGGTTCTTTTTCAATTCGGCGGCGATCGCGCGAGCCATAAACACGTCGCCAATGGCTTCGTTCACCTGACTAATCTCACTGCACCGCCAGCGGCGGAGCTCCTCGTTGCCGGCTTTTTTGGAGTCACGCGAAATCAAAGCCTGCGAGCGGGAAAGAATGCTTTGCCCGTCGCGGAAGCCCGAGCGTTCATTCAGGCATTGGTAGACTGGATTGAGCGGATAATCTTTAACCGGCAAGCCTTGGCTTTCGAGTGAGAGAACTCCCGACACGGCTTCTTCGGCCAGAAACCGGTCGATTTGTTCGGTCGTCGAGTGTGCGGCATCGAGGGTAAATGAAGAAATCATCGATGCGAACTTGAGATGATTTTTCAGCCGGCCCAACTGCATGAACCGCCGGGACTGCGAGCTTTCCGCGGCGATCGCGGCGTCGAGTTTCTCCGGATTAACCTTATATATTGAAGTGGCGCTTTGGCAGGGATCCACCGCATGGCTCATCTCATGCGCGATGGCGCCGATCATTGCAATGCGCGGCAATTGCGCGAGAGCCGGGCACAACATCATCTGGCCGGAGGCCGGCTCATAAGTGGCATTGGGATCGCTCTCGCAAAAGGCCCTGCTGTAAGCCGCGGCGGGAGCCATTTGGATTTTCTCGAGGCGATGGACCAAATCCAGGTCGGCCTTAGGAAGTTCATGTCGCCCGCGGCCGTTCAAAATAACGTTGATCACCAATCGGCGCGCCTGTTCCGCGATTTCATTGAGCGACGCGATCTTGGAGGCGGGCAAAGGCTCGTCCTTCGGGAAGCAAGAAGGGCAGGGCTGTTGTGATGACGCGTTTGCCTTTAGACCGGGATCTTTAGGGAAAGAGATCTGTTTGGCCAAATCACAGTTTTGGGAAATGAACTTTAAGTTGCATGTTGGAAGCTTGGCGGCGGCGTTATTGGGTAAGAAGTTGAGAGCCAATCCCACGAGGAGGAGGATGCGAAAGTTAAATCCCATCCGGAATTCCTAGCCATTTGCGGACGTCATGCAGCCATGTGCCGATGGATTCGGATTCTTTTTCCGGAAGAGATTCCAAGCATATTGGCGCGAGATTATTTTTGGATTTTGGATTGAGGTCGAAGCGAATTTCGAGAGACCCAAGGCATCTCGATTTCGCTTTAAGGTCTTTGGGCCACATGGCTTTTGCTCTCTTGGCGAGATCTTTGTAAATGAGAGGGCTTAGCTTGCGTTGACCGAAGATTTCATCGTTGCGCTGCCAGGTGATTTCACCGCTTTTCTCGGCAAATGAAATGATCGTCGCGGTGCGGGCTTGCGCAAATAATGAAAAGCTAAAAACGGAAACAAGAACCGCGAACAGCCAAGCCTGCATCACTGCGTGAAATTATAGATGTCACTATAGTTGCGGCCGATCTCTTCGGAATCCATGCCGTAGCCGATCACGAAGCGGTCTTCGATGGTGCGGCCGACATAATCGGGATTCAGCTGGACCTGGCGAAGCGCCGGCTTGTCCAAAAGAGTGACGATCTTGAGTGAGGCGGGGTGCGAGGCCGCGATGCGTGCCTTCAAAAAGCTTAGGGTGCGGCCGGCGTCGATGATCTCTTCGATGATCAAAACGTGTTTGCCTTGCACATCGACGGAGAGGTCCCTGATGATCCGGCAGCTTTCACCTTTGGGTGAAGTCACATAAACAAAATCGACGATCTGCGAGAGTTTGATTTTGCGGCATAAGTCGGCCATGAACGGCACCGAACCTTTAAGCGGGCAAATCATCACCAGTTCTTTGCCTTCGAAATCGCGCTCGATCTCGCGCGCCAGCTCCGAAACCATTTCCTGGATTTCGTCTTTGCTGATTGAGGGGATCATGCCTTCACGCATTTGCATGGGAAACTCCTTATAGCTCCATCGGTCTTTGGGTAATGGCTTGGGCTTGGCGCAGTAAACGTTGCGCTTCGCCATGGCTGGGATCTCGTTGAGTCGCGGATTCCCACTGCTCAATCGCACCTTGCACATCGCCGCCGTCGTACAAAACTTTTCCTAATTTCACCCGGGCGCTCAAAAAGCCCGGATATTCCTTAATTAAGGAACGTAGCTCCTTAAGGGCCTTTTCTGAAGATTCGAGGCGTAAGTAAGTTTCCACGATTTTCATCGTGAGCTCGGGCTTACGGCTGCTTAACGCGAGGGATTTGTAATACTGCTCAAGCGCCTCTTTGTAGCGCGCGTGTTGGAAGTACAACTCGCCAAGCTCGTCATGCTTAATGCTGAACTTCTCATTGATATAGGGATCTTCTTGCGAAGATTGCTTGGCCAAAAGCTCTTTGGCTTCATCAAAAACCTTGCGGCCTTCTTCGTACTTCCCGAGGTCATTTAAAATAATGGAAAGGCCGACGCTGGCGTCGGTGAATGTCGGCTCAAGTTCAAGCGCGCGTCTGAAGGCACGGATCGCTTTGTTGAACTTGCCCTGGTCGTAATAAATTGTTCCGAGCATGTGAAAAACTTCGGGCGATTTGGCGTTCTTCAAGATGAGCTGATTGAGAATGGGCTCGGCGAGGTTGTAACGATTCTCGCGGAAATAATCGCGCGCGCTGGCCAACATGTCGTCGTTGTTAGATACGGCTTCCAATCTCGCGCCTCGCTTTCTTTGCCTCGTCGCTGTCTTTGTACTGAGTCACCAGTCGCTGGTAATAACTTTTTGCCTTGGCCAACTCTTTGGTCTTGTAGGCGCTGACGGCGGCTCCAAGCAGGGCTTTGGCGTCGAGGCCCAAGTCCGGATATTTCTCCAACAGCTCTTCGAAG
Source organism: uncultured Pseudobdellovibrionaceae bacterium (assembly GCA_964628445.1). Lineage (GTDB taxonomy): Bacteria > Bdellovibrionota > Bdellovibrionia > Bdellovibrionales > UBA1609 > JALHOQ01. The sequence goes on from CAZVOP010000122.1 coordinate 2,973, forward strand.
CGCCCAAGCGCGCTCTCGTACTTGTCGCGGATAAAATAAAAGTGGCCGATGTAATATTCTTTTTCGGCAAGCATCTTCAAAGCTTTGATTTTGTAGTCGGCGGACTCTTTAACGTAAGGCGATTTGGAAAACGACTGCACGACCTCGTCGAAATAAAGGATCGCGCGGTCGGCGACCGAAAGATCGCGGTCGATCGTCGAGGGCAACTGGTTAAAAAAGCTTAAGCCCAGCCGGAAGGTGACGTAATCGATGCGGGGATGCGAAGGATGAAGCTCCTTAAAAACTTGGTAAGCGTTTTGTGCTTCCACGAATTCATCGCGTTTGAAATGAATTTCGGCGATGCGAAGTTCGCTTTCGGTGGCGAGTTTTGAGTACGGGTGTTTATTTTTAACTTGGTTGAACTGCACGATCGCTTCTTCAAAGCGTTCGTCCTTTTCAAACTTCTCGC
>CAZVOP010000123.1:0-2282 GCA_964628445.1 uncultured Pseudobdellovibrionaceae bacterium
ATCAACAATGATGGAAATTACGAGCCGGCAAACTGCCGTTGGGCCAGCCGTATCGAGCAACAGCGCAACCAACGAACCACGAGGAGGGTCACGATCGAGGGCGTGACTTATCTCGTTTGCGAACTCGCCCATCTGTCTGGCCTAAAGCACGAAACAATAGAGGGGCGAGCCCAAAAAGGCATGACCTATCAACAGGTAATGGCGAAGACCATTTACCATTTTAGTGGAGGGCTAAAGAGGGCAATCGAGGTTCGCGTAGCCAACCAGAGGGCCGCAACTCATTGCAAGAACGGACATGCATGGACGCCTGAGAATACCTATTGGACGAAAGAGGGGTGGAAGAATTGCCGAGCATGTCAGAGAATAAAAATGAACCGGATCAACGCCAAAAAGCGAGCTTACGCGGCTTCGCTACGATCTTCGTGAGGCTCTTGCGAAGCGGGACCGTCCCCATGAGCCTCCAGAATGAGCTGACGCGCATAGTCCAGAATTTGTAGGGCGCCTTCCTTGCCGACCGGCAGCGAACCGGCGATGCGCATAGCGGCTAGGCGGTTCATTGTCAGGGTATCATCGTCCATGATATTTATCCTTTCATGAAGCAGATCGAGCAGGATCCCGGCAGCTACCGCGAGAACGGGAGAACGCGGCAAGAGCCGATCTTCGCCATCGGGGGCCGAGCCCGGCTGATCGGGGTTATGCTAGGCTTCGTTGTTGTTCTTGTTATCGTGCTGGTGCTGTCGCCGCTCGCGTCGGTCGGGTATCAGTTCAGTTGCCATTTCATTACCGGCTCATGCTCATCGCCGCGCTCATCGCCGATGAAGGGCCCGCTGCAACCGCAGGAGCCTGATTTCCCTCACTCGCAATTAGCGCGCGAAGGATCGCCAGTTTGGCCGGCGACAGCGCGCTTGCCACAATGGGAGCGCCGTTGCGCATAAGGGCCCCCGCGACATCGGCATTACGAGACGCCAGTTTGGTCGCCAACGTCCGGCCGAGCATCCCGAGCCCCATGGTTGTGCCGGCGGCCGCCGCGCCAACGGCAGGGCCGCCAATGCTGTTGCCGACCATATACGGCACGCCGCCCCCCATGCCCATGCTGACGATCCCGGTTGGTGCCAGCTTGCCGACATAACGCGCCGCGTTCTCCACTGGGCCACCCCGCGCCACCTTGGAAATCGCCTCCGATTCTTCAGGCGAAATGCCTTTGATCTGGCCTTTGATGATCTTTCGTTCGAGAGCCCGGAACTCGGTGCGCAGCGCGTTCTCGTAGCCGGAGCCGCTGAACTGGCCGGCGCGCGATCCGGCCAACTCAATGGCCTGTTCGATCATCTCGCCCTTCTTGGCCTGATGGTAGATGCCGCGAGCATCCGCCAACTCCGGTGCGGCGCTGGCGGTAAAATCATCAATCTTGTCGAGCATACCACCAGCAATCCGGCCTTGATCGGGGTTGATCGGGTCTTTGCCGGCGGCCGCGATAATCCGGCGAAGGGTTTGTGCGTCCTGCACAGTCATGCCGGTCTGAGCGAAATCCTGCGCCCGCTTCAGGGCGGCCGTAGCCCCCGGATGCAGCGTCGGATCAATGCCATCCGACATTGCCTGCGATGCCATCTCGTCGGCCATCTGCTTTACGGCAGGCTGGGGAAAGCTTATCCCCCTCGCCTCGGCGGCGTCATAAAGCGCACTTGCCCGATCTTTCAGGCTCTCGACGGTCGGGACGGCCTTGGCCGCTGCGCGCTGGGCGAGCCCGCCGACAAGACCGCCGGTCACAGCGCCGGCGCCAGCGCCGAGCAGCCCCCCGCCAACCGCTCGATTAATCCGATCATCCGCGCTGTCGCCCGAGCCGAGCCCATTCACGCCGCCGTAGATCGCGCCCTCGGTGCCGCCACGGGCCAGCAGCGAAGCCACCGTGGGCTTGGCGCCGTTCAGCAGAGTGAGGCCGCCCTTAGCCATCGTCCCGCCCGTCGCCACACCTCCGACGATCTGGCCTGCGACATCTGCGGCGGGGTTGAGTGCCGCCGCCTGTTCCTGGCTTTGCCGCTCGCCGCCCAACGCACGGTTATAAGATGCTCCAAGATCAAAGCCCTTGCCCTGCACGGCGTCGATGCCTGCTTGAATGGGAGTCATTAGACCGGCATTAATCTCGTCTCCGAAGCCGAGGGTCATCCCCTGGTCGGCGCCGGTCTGAAATGCACGGCTGGTGTTGAACAAGGGCTGGAGGAAACTCGGCAACGTGCTGCCGGGCTGGGGCACGGCCTTGGCTCAAGACAGCAACGACCTGCGCGTTC
>CAZVOP010000123.1:2292-2959 GCA_964628445.1 uncultured Pseudobdellovibrionaceae bacterium
CACGGCGGCAGTCGCTGAGGCCACGTCCGGCGGGGCGCCGTACTTCGCCCACGGCCCTTGCGCCGCCTGTTGGTACTTTTCCCAAGGCCCAGCCACTACTGCACCCGTTCCCAGTTGCTCTGATCGGCAGGATTGCCGCCCTTGAAGCGGTAACCGTCTTCAACTTGGCCCGGCTGAGGCGCGCCAGTAGAGTTGCCCCCGGCCGTCGCTGGAGGTCTGGTCTTCGCGAAGATGGCATCGCCGGCCGCCTTACCGTTGGTGACCTCGAGCAGCGTTTTCTCATAGTCATCGATCTGGTGGTTGAAGTCGGGGCCGCTCGCGTTTGGATCGATGGCGCCAGCTTTCGCGGCGAGCATCGCTTCCTCGCCCTCGGTCACGCTGCCGAGGGCGCCCCCGGTCGGGCTGCTCTGCCGCATAGCGTTGAGGTTTTCAACCGTCGCAGTAGCCTTGAGCACGGCGACCTGTCGCCGCAGTTCAGCAGCGTCAGTCTGCGAAATCTTGCCCCAGATGCTGCCGGCCACGCCGGTATTGCCGGGCGTAGCCGCGCGATTTTCTCGTCGCCGTCACCCCGGGTGCCGGAAAGACGACCTTCGCTCTTACCCTCGCGGTCGAGCTGCTGCTCATGGGCGAGGTGGACTTTGGCTTCGACCAGGCCGAGAGCGCCGCC
>CAZVOP010000124.1:0-2856 GCA_964628445.1 uncultured Pseudobdellovibrionaceae bacterium
AATCCAGTCCGCCATGGGTTTACCTCAAAGAAAAGCCCCGCTTGTGAGCAGGGCTAGATGGGCATAATGTCCCCACGTTTTGGGGGAGGTTTCTAATGAACAAAGTCGTTCTAGCGCTTTGTGCGCTGCCGTTTCTTGCCTCGCTGGGCGGATGCCAAACAGTCAGCCCGGAGGTCAGGCAGGCGAACAATAAAGCGGCATGCGACGGTTACGGGTTCAAGCCTAATACCAACGCTTATGCGGCCTGCATGATGAACATGGACCAGTCTGCTAAAGAGGATGATTACCGCCGCCGCCAAATCCTTGCCAACGGCTTGCGCGAGATGGGCCAATCCATGCAGCGAAACCGGCCAGTGACATGCAATACCTTTGGCAACGTTCAACGCGGCGGTTTTGGTTCATCCTATGGAAATGCAACCACAACCTGCTATTAGTGAGCCATGAAGCAGATCGACCTTGAGCCAGAGGAATACCGAGAGACCGGACGAGCACGTCTAATCCGGTCTATACTCCATAAGCCGGTTTTTATGACCATCACGACTGTCTTGGCTGTTTGGGTGGCCATAACCTGGGGTGTGACCAAGCAGTACGGCGGCATTCTTCGCGTCCCTGACTGGGTTTATTTTACGCTGTATCCGAGCGTCTTTGTTTCGATAGCGTTCGGCATTTTTTGCATTCTCAACGACGCGGACCGGGTAGAACAGTGGGCTGCGCGTCCCGTCCTTGACCCACTTGCAAAGCCAACGCCCGAACGATTAGCGGCCAAGACGGCAAGGATGACGCCGGACGAAAAGCCAGCGATTTCGCGGTATCGCTCCCGCCCTGAGCCATGAGCGCTTCGGCAATCTTTGCGTTCGTATCGCTGCGCCGGCCTTCCCCTATCCAGCCAAGTGTTCGGTCAGCCAGATCGGCAGCAGCATCACCAAACCGGAAGTTCGCCGCTGAACGCACCGGATTGGCGCGCGGCCCTTTGCCCACGATATCCTCTTGCGCGGCTTTCAAAACCTGAGTTCTAGAACCCTGTAGTGCCAGCTGGTCCGTCGCTGAGAACTTGGCTTCACGCTCCAAGATACCGAGCAAACGCGCCGCCTTTTCTTCGCCAAAGGCGGTCACAAGCCGGTCGCGGTTCCAGTTGCCTTCGCCTGCTACAATGCGCTTCATGGCGGTCACATCATTGACGTTGTTGCCGATGATGCGGTCGATTTCCGCCCGAGCGCCTTGGCTAAGGCGTAGTGGAACCGCTGACGGACCAACCATGGCGCCCTGAGGCAATGCGCCTTGGGCATATTGGTCTTGAAGTTCTTGGGGCCGCGGCGCTGTTCTTCCGCTTTCCAACGACTGCTGGCCGGTCTGCAAAGCCTCGCTTTGGCGAGCAAGTTCGGCAAACTTTGCATCCACTTCCTTGATCCCAGGAACGGCGCCGGCAAGCATGTCGTCCACCTGTTTGCGGGCCATGCTGAGCGCCCGGATAGTATTGCCGTCTGTGGTGCCGCCAAGCATACCATCAATGGCTTGGCGGGTCTGAAATAGCGTATAGGGATTGGGGTCGAGATATTCGGTGTTGCCATCGACGCTGAGCATCTGACGGACCCGCTTGACGGCCTTTTGGGCATCGCCGCGCAGGTTGACCGCCATGCTGTCCAGATCAAGTGCAAGGCCTGAGGTATCGACGGCAGCAGCATCCTTGAAAGCCGCCTCATACTCAGGGCCAAGCGCCTGCTGGTTTGCCTTAATCTCTGCCTGTACGCGGGATGGGATCGGAGAGCGCCCAAGGGCCGCATCAACATCGCCGGTAATGCGCAGATTGGCGCCAGCCCGTCGCGCCGACAAAGCATCGACAACGCTTTTCTGCCCAGAGCCGGGCATAGTTGCAATGGCGGCTGCGCGCGCCTGCAAGCTTGGCCCGAGGTCGGCAACAACAGCGTCCGGCCCGAGAGCAGCTAGACGCGGCCCGACTTCATTGAGTGGGATTTGGTCGGCGGCCAAGGTTCGCTGCATAATCCTGCGGGCCGGGCCGTCAAGGGCCTGCTGCCCGAACTTTGCCCCCATGCTGGCGGCAGGCGAAAGCGTAGTCAGGCCAAGGCTGGCGCCGCTCATGGCGTCACCGATCATGTCATTGGTCATGGTGGTTGGCCGCCCGGTAGATGGGTCAACCTCCATGCCATACTGGCCGGTGGCGGCCTTAGTGACCGACGACGCGGCATCGCCTAGCCCCGCCAACATTTGCGGCATGGAGAACCGAGGCCAGCCACCATTGGTGTTCCCGTCCTTCGGGAACTGCATTGGCACAATGACGCCAGGGTCTTGCCACCCGGCATTTGGATCAGTTGGCGCGGCCTCGGGTTGGAATTTGACCCATGGTCCGCTCACCTGCGCCTGCGCGGGGGATTTCGCCTGAAACGCTTCCCAAGGGGGCATTAGAGCACCTGTTCCCAGCTTGCGGGGTCGGCAGGATTGCCGCCCTTGAAACGATAGCCCTCCCGTTCCTCGCCCACTTGTGGCGTGGCCGGAGCAACACTATCGGTAGCGCCAACACCAAGGAGCGCTTTGCGCATTTCTGGCGTCATGATCGAGGTTTGATTGAGTTCGCTCATGGCGCGGCGAGCGTCGGAAATGTTGATGTCGCCATTCTGGTATTTGGTCACGATATCGGCCCGCTGCATGTTGACCTGGGCCTTCGCCTTCATGATCGAAAGGATCATCTGGTTGCCTTCCGGCGACGCGCTCAAAGACGGCAGGCTATCGAGCATGCCCTGATACTCTATATCAGACGTTGAGCCAGACCCGACCGCGCGAAGTGTCGGGGCAATACGCTTGACGATGGAGTTCACTGCGTCACCAGCTGAACTGAATCCT
>CAZVOP010000125.1:0-2773 GCA_964628445.1 uncultured Pseudobdellovibrionaceae bacterium
TCGGTTTGAATCTTCACGATTTCAATGTCACCGATGCGTACTTGAAAGTGCTCGGCAAGGGCGGCAAAGAACGCTTAGTCCCTCTTTCCGAGAACTTGCTGAATGAACTGAAGGTTTACGTTAAAGATGTGCGCCCGCATTTGGCCAAGGACGATGAGAAATCCATTCTCATCAATGACCGCGGTCATCGTCCGTCCCGCGTGGACGTTTGGCGATGGCTTGCCGCATGGTCGGCGCGCGCAGGTTTTGATGAGCCGATCGGTCCGCATCAATTCCGTCACGGTTGCGCCACCGCTTTGCTCGAAAATGGCGCCGACTTGCGCACGATCCAGATGTTGCTCGGACACTCATCGCTTCAGACCACGCAGATTTACACCAGCGTGACCGCGCACAAACTCAAAGAAGAAGTCGACAAAAACCATCCGCTCTCCGGCATTCGAACCTTAGAAGACGTCTAAGGTCCCAGATTCCAAAATCGCGGTTGTGCCCGCTTTGCATCGTGTTCGGGCATGATCGTTAAAACGCTGTTTCAACAAAATGGAAAACTGGAATTCGGCCAAGTGGAAGTCAAACTTCTGCCGGGCATTCCGCAACTGCATATCGTCGGCCTCCCGGACGCCACCATTCGCGAAAGCGGGATCAAATTGAAGTCCGCGCTGCGATCAAGCGGGCTCGAGTGGCCGCGCGGCCAGCAGATCGTGGTTTCGCTAAGACCGGTGGACATACGCAAAGGGGGCGCGGGCGTCGATCTTGCGATCGCTTTGGCCTACCTCGCACTCACCAAGCAGCTTTCCAAGGCGGTGATGGAGGGTTTGCAAAATCATCTGGTCTATGGCGAGGTCGCGTTGAACGGCGATATCTTCGCTCCGGTCGATATTGTGCAAGCGATTCGAGCCGTGGGGGATAAGAAGATAATCACGGGTGCTCTTCAGTGCGAGGTGCGCGAAGGGCAGTGGTTTGAGTTTGCGAGGATTAGTCAAAAGCAGCTGCAGCTTCGCGAACATAAATTCGATTGGGATAATTTTTGGCGTAAACCCGAAGCGCCGTCATTCACGCTTCACGAAAAGGCGGCCCAGGCCTTAACGCTTGCTCTTCATATGCGGCTGAATATTTTAGTGGCCGGCCCGCAAGGGAGCGGCAAAACCACATGGGGCCGCTTGGTGCACGCGCTGACGCCTCGGCCCCGCGTGGAAGAGATGGGGGAGCTGACGGAGCTCTTCGGCGAAGATATTTTGGATTCACGCTGGCGGCCGTTTGAGCAACCGCACCACACGATCACTCCGCAAGCGATGATCGGCGGCGGTTTCCCCCTATTTCCCGGAGTCATCACAAGGGCGCACGGGGGCGTTTTGCTTATGGATGAGTTTTTGGAATTTCACCCCGCGGTCATCGAGGCTTTGCGCGAGCCGGTCGAAAACGGGCGGATCGAGCTCGCACGCAAAGGCGCGCGCGAAAGATTCCCCGCAAACTTTCAGTTGATCGGCACCACCAATCTTTGCCGCTGCGGAAAGTTAAGGCCGGACACCGGGCGCAAATGTCCTTTCAATCTGGTGCACTGCCGCTCGGTGACCGCAAGACTCAGCGGTCCGATCTTGGACCGCTTCGATATGTTGACGCTCTCGCACGAGTGGATCGAACCGGGCCGAAGACTGACGGTCGCCGAAATCGCGGAAAAGCTGGAAGCCGCGGCGGAGTTTCGCGCCACAAGAAAGCCTTCCGATCATTCATTCACGCTCGAGTGGTTGAATGAATTCAGCATCAGCCACCGCCGCCGCAACGCCATCTTGAAAGTTGCACGCGGGCTGGCCGATCTGGATGGATCGGACCAGATCCTTGGTCCGCACCGGATAGACGCGTTCGAGATGGTCGTGACGCCGATGAACAAGCTCAGGGAGGTTTTCGGCTAAGCTGGACTTGGGCTTTGGTTGGGCCGGTCTACTCATCAAAGCGACTCATGCATTAATATAAAAGTAATGAAGTTCGTTTTGTTTTTCATTCTTTTCGCCGCGGGTGCGGCCCATGCGGGCACGGACCAATTTGGCGTCGGCGCTCTAAACCGTATCTGTAATATAGGAAATAATCTTTATAAAGAAGCGCGCGCGGCTTACACGGAAACCTGCAAGACCCAGATGCACAATCTGAATTGCGATGAGTTTTTTCTCGAGAACGAAGTGCCGATCGATTACCGCCGCAATTGCGATGCCGATCCGACGATGCAATTCGCGGCCGAATTCGCCGAGGGCTGGCTTCGCGATTGTCCCCAAGGGGCTTGGCGCGGGGTTTGGGATGACGACCTGATCACCGGCGGCATCGAGGCCGTGTGGGACAAGCTCGAAAAAAACGGGCAGGTCGTCGCGCAGCCATCACCGTTGGCCACCAAGCATGAACGTGCGGAAAAATATCGCCAGGCCGTCCGCGATCAGGTCGATTATTTATCGCTGCCTTACGCGGAAAAGCGCCGCTTGTATGACGAGGCGGAGGCCGTGCGCCAGCGTTGGGATGTCTCGCAAACGGTTATCGACAACGCGCTCGACCGCGCCGGCGTAGCGATTGCTTGTTATAATGAGCGCAAAAGAATGGAGCTCAGCTGTTACGGCGTCGCGGTGGCGGTGGCGACGGTTGGTACGTTTAAGGTCGGCAAGATGGCGATCAGTGGGGCGGCCAAAGGTTTTCATTTTCTGCGCGACCGCGGGATACAGAAGATGCTTTATAAAGCGGCGGGATTTTTAAAAGGTGCACCGAAGGCCGCGGACACCGTCGCCTCAGCCGCCGC
>CAZVOP010000126.1:0-2712 GCA_964628445.1 uncultured Pseudobdellovibrionaceae bacterium
CCTGTCTTTGCCCGCGTTCGGGCTTTCCTGACTTCGCGACCATTTACATCAAATATGTTCCGCACAAATCTTGTGTCGAGTTGAAATCGCTGAAGCTCTATATCAACGGCTTCCGCGACCAGAAGGTCTTTCACGAGGACGTGACCAATCAGATTTTGGACGATCTGGTGAAGTTGCTTGATCCTTGGGAGATGGAAGTGATCGGCGATTTCACCGTGCGTGGGAACATCAAGACGGTCATCACGTCCAAGCACTCCAAAAAGTAAAACGGACCAAAGGTCATTTGGTCCGTTTAGGGTGGCAAGGCCCAAAACCGGTGGTTCTTAGAGGAGAGTCCCGGCTTCATCTGGATATCTCTTCGAAATGTGTACCAGGTGGGTGGGGCTTCTTTTGCTCTCAACTGTCGCAAACACGCTAAAATCTGGTCATTGCTTAAGCTTCAGACAAAATTAAAAAGTTCTTTATGTTGAACTGGCGCCGGAACATGCTCAAAATAAGACACTATGAGTGAAGCGGGCAACAATCGAAGAGGCAGTGGGGGCGGAGGAAGCACCAGCGGTGGTGGTGGCGGCCCGAGTTCGTCATCTTCCTCCTCTTCAGAGCGCTCATCGGCCCAAAAAGAGCAGCACAAGGCTCCGCAACAGAGTTCAACCGGTTCTTTAAGAGGCAAGTCCACCACCAATCCGGCTGTGCCGGCCGCGAAAACCAATGCTCCATTAAAGGCCAATGCCGGCGCCAACGCGACCACTTCACCGACCGGTGCGAACACCAAGCAAAAGAATTTGTTGTTCCAGAAGGTCGCGATTTTCGTTGATGCCGAAAACATCGAGATGTCTTCGCTGAAGCATCACGAAGGCCGCACCGATTACAAAAAAATTCTCGAGCAAGTCGGCGATCGCGAGATCATTCGCATTCTCTATTATAAGCCCTTGTATAAAGAAATTTCGGCCGAGTTCGAAGGCTTCTGGTCTTCGCTTGGCGGCGAGATCCGCCGGCCTACCAAAAATGCCGACACCTTCTTGGTGATCGACGCCGTCACCATGGCCGAAAAAATCGACGTCGCCATCATCCTGGGCGGCGACAAAGATTTTCTGCCGCTGATTTGGTATCTCCGCAGTCGAGGTTGCCGCGTAGAAATTTGGTCATGGCCCGAAACGACGTCGCCCGAAATGAAAGAAGGCTCGGACTTCTATTTCCCGCTGACCGAAGAGTTCGTCATGAGCAAGCCCAAGCCTCGACGTTGAAGATCTTCGGCGATAGGTCTTGGAGCCTTTTTTGCGTCTCACCGCATAAATCAAAGCCACACGCGAGTTGACGAATCCCCGGGGCGCGCCGTACTTCTGAAGGCGCGCCGCACCTCCAGAAGTACGGCGCGCCTTCAGCGCCCGTAGCTCAGCTGGATAGAGTACCTGGCTTCGAACCAGGGTGTCGGAGGTTCGAATCCTTCCGGGCGCGCCAAATTTTGCTTCGCAAAATTAGAAAATCGAAATTTGAGAATAGAAAATGGAAAGGGTAAGTCGCGTACGATGCGTGACTTAGTCTGCGGCCCCGCCTCTGGGGAATCGGCCTGGAGATGAGATGTCAAAAACAGCTACCGTTAGAGCCACCCGTGGAGATACAAACCTGACTGCAGCAGTCGAAGCTTGAAAAGCAGGGTGCGCGACTCGGATAGCATGCCGGTCTCGGCGTAACAGGATTTCGAATTTCAACAGGAAATGCGAAAAAGCCGATAAGCAAAACGACGGCATTCACAAATGCTTTCATAATTTATTCCCCAAATTTGTTTAGACCGGTGCTTCGTTTTTCATGATGAATAGGTTCAGCTCTTTCGACCAATTTAGCAAATTGGTCGGGGCCCATCTATGGTGGTCGAAGCAGCGGGGCTCACTATTTCACGAGAATATGGCATCTCCTGGAAAAGGCAAAGCCTCCATATCCGCGGAGCTGACGCATTTGCGATTTGAGGAAGGGCTAGGCTCGCGAGTAATTGTTTGCGATCACTAGACCCAGTTGGTCAGTTTTAGGCCGTTCGTAGGCTCTATCGAACACATTCGAAAGTCCAAGTATTAAGACTCCCGAACCTTATGCCGATCTAAACAATGTAGGCGGCGAAAGCCCGTTTCGGCGGCTCGCGTCGAAAAGAGGTACGATTTTTTGCAAAGGCTTTAGTGACTATCCGATCCGATGAGCACAAAAAGTTTCAAAGACTTGCGCGGGGACTATTCTTCGCTGCGGCTTTGCTTATTGGCCAACACTCACTCGCACAACAAGGTCCTTCTCACCTCAACATCAGCGGCGTGTTGTTCTCAGCCTCGGGTGCTGCGATCACCAGTAGTTCGGTAAACTTCAAACTCGAAGTTTACGACAAGGCCGGCACGTGCTTACTCTTTAGCGAGGAACATCCGGGCCAAGACTTAAGCAACACCAAGGGTGGATTCTCGTTAGAGCTTGGTAAGGGTTCGAACATTTCGAACTTGATCGATCTCACTAACCCGACGCTCATGACCTCGAAAGTTTTCGAGAACGTCGGCGTCGTCGCAGGCGGTTGGGCGGGATGTTTGAGCGGCACCACGTTAGCTAGCGGCGACGAACGCGTAATACGCGTGAAGTATGATTTGGGCGGCGGCTATGTCGCAATGAATCCCGATGTGCCGATCGCCGCTGCAGCTTATGCTGTGGTTGCAGAGACCTTGCAAGGAAAGCGTCCTGCGG
>CAZVOP010000127.1:0-2572 GCA_964628445.1 uncultured Pseudobdellovibrionaceae bacterium
CGTGGCGAGATCGGATTTAATCCGCTCGCTACATTCAAGAGGGCGTGGTCTTCAAACCGCGTCGATAATATCTGGTTGCCAGAAGATATCGAGCGCTTCCTAGAGCATGCGTCGTTGCCGATTAAAGCGTGCCTAATGCTCGCCCTACATACGGGGCAACGAAAGGGCGATCTGATAAGGTTGGCATGGAAAGCATTCGACGGGAACGGAATCGAGTTGCGCCAGAACAAGGGCGGCAGAAAGAAAAAGCAGTATATCCCCTGCACTGTGGCCCTTAAGGACTTTCTTGGCACCGTACCCAAGCGCGGGCCGCTGATTTTAACCTCCCCGACTGGTCTTGCCTGGAGCAAGAGCAACCTGCGGGATCAATGGAATGAGGCTGCGGAGAAAGCAAAGATTGAGGATTTGCACTTTCACGATCTGCGCGGCACCGCCATTACAATGCTGGCCGAAGCCGGGTGCACAACGCCGGAGATAGCCTCGATCACCGGACACTCCATGAAAACAGTGGATTCAATCCTTGAGCGATATCTGGCTCGCACCAAGCCGCTGGCCCTTCACGCGATAGAAAAGCTCGACCGCTATCACGAGGCCGCAGATAGGGATGTTCCGTAGGCGTTCCCGAGAATTTGCAAAACGCTTGCAAAAGACGAGGAAAATAATTCTAAAGAACGAACCAAGAAAATCGATTTTATCGTTTAATTACAATCTGGTGCGGCCGAGAAGACTCGAACTTCCAAGGGTTGCCCCGCTAGCACCTCAAGCTGTATCTTGTCGTTGAGAATAAAGGCTTATTTTGCAAAGCGGGTTATGACATGCCTATTATATATCAATGACTTACCATACCGAATGCAAAACCAACCCTATAAGATTCCGGTCCTATTGGGAAGCCCATACAGCGATTTAATTTGACCGGGCGCTACATCACCACTAGAACAAACAGAGAACGCTTCCTACCCCTGTTTCTGAGTCATTACGGGGCACTCTATATGCGCACCAACCGCGATGACGAACGCTACATCGAGGACGTGATCGGGGCCTTGCAGGATTTTCGCAAGGTTCGCGGGCTCGGCCCTATGCCCCGTGACGTGGCCTATTCGGGCGCGTATTTCATCTTGAAGCGATTGAAGTCCCGAGGCTGGCAGTTCTCGCCGCCACTAATGCCGATGGTCGGCGGAATCTTCGACGCGAGACGGAAGGAATAAAAAAGCCGCCACCCGGCGTTAGCCAGGCGGCGTACACGTGGATGATTAAAGCGCAAAAGACCCCGACGGCGCGCCGCAATTGGCTGCCATCGGGGCCGAAATAATTAGGTGATGAAATGAATCGTAGCCCGGCTACGTTTCGAACGTCTTTTCAAAAATGTCCGGATTGGCCTTTAGATACTCGTGAGTATATCCCATGACGTTGAACAGCAGTCCGCACAGCGCATAGACCATGTTCTCTCTGGCGCTATAGCCGCGATGCAGTTTCCACCAATCTATAAAATGGCGGAAGCCTGAGGACATGTAGGCCGAAAGCGGAATGCCCTTCTGCCAGTTATCCGAATCCCTCAAAGAACCATCAGCCTGTTTGCGGTGATGGTGCATGTAGGCCGCATAGGCTTCCAGAACTAACGGGCTGAGAAACCCTTCATAATCGAATTTATCGACTTCTGAATCTCTGGTAGCGCCGGTATCAAATTTGCGCATGTAAGTCCCTGCACTCGGATAAATTCAAAGCAGCGCCGCAAGATGTAAGAGCGGCAAATGGATATGATCGTGAACAGGACGGCTAAGGCGATGTTCTCGGCAATCGTTATATGTATGCCGACCAGCGGGAATATGTAGTGCTGGGCTATGACGTTGATCGTCAGCCCAATAACGACATTCACGCAGCTCTCGACAAACGACATGCGGCGAGATCGCGCCTTCACGCCGCCCACTTAATCAGATCGCCCCTAAACCATCCTCCGCACGATTGGCAATGGATACGCTGATAGGTGCGCTTCAATGTTCTGTCGAAGCCTCTGCGCTGCGTGTTAGGTGACTGGCAAGTAGGGCAGGTAATGGCGTGGCTATAGGTATTCAGGTTCGGGTGGTTTTTCGCCCACGGCCTGAGAAGCAAATAAACTTCCTCAAGTAAGCGGACATCATGCATGTTATAGCGCCGCATGATCTTCCATGCATCTAAATCTCCCGCCATGCAGGACAGCCAGAGATGCATCCCTGTATTCGGAATCTTCTTGCCGATGCCAAGATACTTAGCCAGATCATTCAGCTTGTTTGAATCGAAGCCGAAGTTTTGGCGAGCGATCTTGAGCGTGTCGATTGTCTTGCACGGTGCGGGCGGCCCAAGCTTATTGATGATGAACCGCGCGTGAGATTTCTTCTTGTCGAATTTATCGCCATTGTGCGCGACGAGAATGTCTGCATCATTCATTACTCGCCATAATTCTTCGACGAGCGGGCCATCGTTTGTTTTGTTTTTGCGGTAGCCTTTGTAGTCAGGCAGGCAATGGGAATAAATCTTTGGTGAGCCTAGCCACTTGTAAGCGAAGCTCAGCATGTATGTGGGTTGTTTTACGGCCACA
>CAZVOP010000128.1:0-2530 GCA_964628445.1 uncultured Pseudobdellovibrionaceae bacterium
GGCACCCGATGTAGTCGACAAAATCGCTGACGGCGAAGTGTTAGAGCGGCCGGCGAATTTGGTTAAGGAATTGGACGAAAACAGCCTTGATGCCGGCGCCGATTTGATCGAGGTCGAATTCGACAATGGCGGGCGCGCGGTCAGCGTGTATGACAATGGAAAGGGAATTGTTGCCGGTGAAATGGCCTTGGCATTGCAGCGTCACGCGACCAGTAAGATTCATCATAGCGACGATATTTACAACCTGCACACTTTCGGCTTTCGTGGCGAAGCCCTGGCCAGTGTTGCGGCGGTCAGCCGTTTGGCGTTGACGTCAAGGGCACGCGGCTCGCAGGAAGCCTTCCGGGTGGAGAGCGAGTTCGGCAAGATCGGTGATCCGCTGCCGGTTTCCGCGCGCGAGGGGACTGAACTTCGCATAGAGGAGCTTTTCGAAAATGTTCCGGCTCGCCTACGTTTTTTAAAATCGGAGGCGGCTGAGCACACGCAAATCAAAACGACCTTGAAAGCTTTGGCTTTGGCCAATGAAAATGTGGCCTTTCGCGCGCGCAGCCGAAATGAAATGCTTTTTCATTGGGCGGGCGGCCAGTCGTTTCGCGACCGTGCTTTGCAAGTGCTGTCGGTGAAGGAACTGTTTGAAGGCTCGGGCTCCGACGGTGAAATGAAAGTCGAAGTACTAGTCAGCTCACCGCAAGAGACGATGAATGTGAACCGCAATATGTGGTTTTTTGTGCAAGGCCGCTGGGTGCAGGACCGCTCTTTGAGTGCGGCTGTGATGGAGGCTTATCGCAATTTGCTTATGCATGGTGAATACCCCTCGGTCGTCGTGCGCTTAACTTTGCCGCCGGGGGAAGTGGACGTGAATGTTCACCCGACCAAGGCGCAAGTGAAGTTTCGCGATTCGCAAGCCGTGTTCCGCATTGTGAACCGTACGATTAGAGCTTTGTTGGAAAAGGCGCCATGGCTGAAGGTGGAAATGCCGGTGCCTTTAAGCGGTATGGATGCGGACATATCTTCATTTGTGCCGGATGTGGCGAGCTTGAAATTCACCGCGCCCGAATTCGAGAGGACTCAGTATTCGACGAAGGCTTTTCCGTTGGCCCAGGTTTCTGAAAGATCGGCGGCTTACGTCGCGGCTCCAATGGCAGTGGATCTTAAGAACGACGGATCATTTCGTTGGAACGATTTGCAGATCATCGGCCAAATGAACCACACTTATATTATGGCTCAGACGGCCGATGCCTTTTATATGGTCGATCAGCATGCCGCGCACGAGCGCGTGGTATTCGAGCGTCTGATGAATTCATTTAAAAGCGGACGCATCGAAGTGCAGAACTTGCTCCTTCCGATGACCTTTGATCTGTCGATGGAAGAGGTCGAGGCGCTGAACGCCCACCGTGAAAATATCGAAAAAATGGGTTTGAGTTTAGAGCGTATGGGCCCAGAGAGCGTCGCCGTGCAAGCGATTCCGTCCATGGTCAGCGAGTCATCTGTTTCGGAAGCCTTGCAAAAACTCGCTTACGAAATTATCGATAACGGCGACAGCCTGGCTTGGGAAAAAGTGGTTGGTGAGATTTTCGCTTCGATGGCCTGCCACTCGGTCATCCGAGCCGGTCAAAGCCAAAGCCCTGAGCAAATGAAAAGTTTGCTTGCGCAGATGGACGAGTTTCCGCTATCGAGCTTTTGTCCGCACGGTCGGCCCGTGTTCGTGAAGCGCACTTTCTCCGAGATCGAACGTGAGTTCGGTCGCATTAACTGATGAATCCATTTGTCCTGATCGTCGGCCCCACGGCGAGCGGTAAATCCTCTTTGGGTTTGCTTTTGAGCGAGCACTTCGGCGGTGCGATTCTGAACTGCGACAGCCTGCAAACTTACCAGCATTTGAATATCGGGACGGCTAAGCCGTCGGCCGGCGATTTTCAGCGCGTGCCGCATTTTTTGTTCGATATTTTGCCGCCCGGTGAAGTCTTAACCGCGGGCGATTACCGGCGCTTGGCCATGGACGTGTTGAGCCGGGAACTGCCGGCGCGCATGATTTTTGGCGTGGGTGGGAGCGGCTTTTATATTCAGGCTTTGGAAAAAGGAATGTTCGACGTGGCAAAACCTTCCGTGGAAAGTGAACGTGCCGTGCGCAGCCGTCTTGAGGAAAAGGGGGCCGCTGCGATGTACGAAGAATTGCAGAAGCGTGATCCCGCTTATGCCTCAAGTATCAGCCCCAACGACACTTACCGCATCACTCGTGGCCTGATCATAATGGAAGACAGCGGAAAGACGGTGAGTGAAGTTAGGCGTGAATTCGCGGCGGTCAATTTTCCGTTTCCATTGTTGAAGCTGGGATTGAATTTATCGCGCGAAGAACTTGAACCGCGGGTCCGCCTGCGCGCGAAAGCGATGCTTGAGGATGGATTGCTTGCGGAGGTCGACAGCCTAGTTAAAGAGGGCTTCGGCGCGTGGCCGGCGATGCAGAGCGTGGGTTACAAGGAATGTCTCGACGTTTTGCAAGGCCGCCTAAGTGAAACGAAATTATTCGAGC
>CAZVOP010000129.1:0-2362 GCA_964628445.1 uncultured Pseudobdellovibrionaceae bacterium
TGATTCTACTGTTTATTTATATGAGTATTAAATCTAAATATCCATGGGAATGAAAGCAAATTTTTTAGACAATCAGGAAGGTCTAAGACTAAAATCTTATCAAGACCGCGCCGGTAAATGGACTATCGGCTACGGATCAACCATGTACACAACCGGCAAGCGAGTTGGCCCCGGCGAAACGATAACAAAAGAGCAGGCCGAAGAAATAAGAGACTGGGAAATAAACAATAAATCTATCGCTATAAAAGGCTTATTAGGCCCCGCTAAGGTAAACGCTAATCAGATGGAAGCGTTAGTAAGCCTTACGTATAATATTGGCGTGGGTGGTCTAAGTTCTTCATCCTTGCTCAAGATTATCCGCAAAGACCCCAACGATAAAACCATGATCCCCATTTCTGCAGTCTCAGAGATCAACGTTCATAACTGGATGTATAAAAATAAACTCACTGAAATAAATAGAATTAAAATAGCATTCATGCTTTGGAATAAAATAACCGATCCGGAAACAAAAAAACTAGTATTTGACAAAGGTTTATTCGCAAGGCGTATCAGGGAAGCAGACTTGTATTTATCGTAAATTGTTATTTTTATCTTTAGTCTTTTTTATACATGCGTAAATCCCGGATCACCTACTTAATAATAATGTTCATCTTGTGGATCTTAATTTGTATTTTGGTTTACAGGATCATTTTAATCTTAATAAGTAAGCACGTATCCGGTGACAAGGTGGCTCAACTGTTTAGATGATCTCAAATAACCAGATTCTTTCTTTATCCCATACTTCCTCTTGAGCTTCTCCCCAGCTTTTTAAATGCTTGTTATACAAGTCAGTTCTACTTTTATACATTTCCATCCTTTGGATTTCCACTGATCCCATCCCCAACTTCCCTCTTTAATATGCTTTTCAATAGACACCGATCTACTATATGACAGACTATCGTAAGCATACGTAGGCTCTTTAAAAGAAGATCCTACACAGCACCAAAGTGTTTGTTTCATTTTAATTCCTTTATAATGTTTAAAATAGAAGATTCAATTTTAGATTTACAAACTTTACTAACTTCGCAATCGCCAGCCCATGGCGCTCTTTCAGCCGCCTCTTTTAATGCTTCTTCTGCATAACGTTTAGCTACTTCATCAAGCATGGTAGCTTTTATGGCTTCACATTCAAGGTCTGAATTTTCGGTCATGTCTATCTGACACCAATCTGCATATTCATTGTTGACCGCTACTTCGTCTTTGATTTCTGAAAGTGTTTTCATTGTTATTCTATTTACGTGTTATTGAAAATTGTTGTTTTAGTGTTTCTAAATACTTCGGATACATGGAAAATGATATTGAACCATTTAAAATCTCACCGACCTTGTTCCAAAGTTCATCTTCATCTACTGTGGGTATGGGTTGTTGGCTTTCAACTTTGTGTGCCCATGTAATTTTATTTTTTAACTCATTGTAAATATTGAATAACCCAATTTTGGCAGTAGCCAGCAAAGAACTTATTGGCTGATATTCGTCTTTGGATAAAGAAGTTTTAGCCAACATATTGTGAGCTTCACCAAATTGAGACATAATATCTTCTAAACGCCTGACAATTGAAACATTATTTTCCACATCTTCACCTATACCAGGTTGTTTAAATTGAGAAGCGTATTCTTCCATAGCTGCAATAGCGTCATTAAACTGTATTACACTAAAATCAATCCCCTGTATTTGAGCGGTTTGTTCATACTTTTTTAAAATTTCTTCTACGCTTTTTATTTCTGTATTCATGGTTCAGTATTTTTAGACATCCATACAATAATATTTTTTGAAAGAGGTTTCTTGTTTTCGTCAAGATATTCTACGTGGTCGCAAGACCAATAATTTTTAGCAAGAAATTTCTCGGAAGGATCACAACATATAAATTCACAGACCCTTACTTCGTATCCATTTATCCAATAAACGCGTTTAGTATACGAGGTATCACATACCAACATAATACACTTTACGGTATCTACCATAGTTGGTGGCTTATATACTGAACCATTAGGAATCCTGTATAAAGGATAAACATTTTCATTAGATTCTATCTGCGCTTTACCACAAAAGGGAAGCACTAAAAAGGCAATCAAGATTTTAATTTTCATAATTTTTTATTATTAGATGATACAACCCATTCCTTTATATTCTCTTTTTTTACAATTTTCACATTCATGTAATTCAGACCAACAAATCATTTCGTCAGTTTTTGGATTAGGTATAGGTGAATTATCAATATTTATCCATTTATGAAATCCTAAAAAGCATTTAATTTTATTCCACATAATTTTTTTTATTTTATTGGGTTACTGTTTGTTCGGGTGGGGCTGGCATTTCTTGCCAA
>CAZVOP010000130.1:0-2345 GCA_964628445.1 uncultured Pseudobdellovibrionaceae bacterium
ACGACGGCACGGGGTTGCTGACCTACTAGTCGGCTAGCGGCTTCGATGCGTTCGACGTGGACGCGCGCAACGACCTGTCCGTCAACAACTCGCAGGCCAATGCCTTGCCCGCGGCTGTCTACAACGTAGGCATGACGGCGGACGGCATTACGCGCGGCGACTACGACAATGCCGAGTTCATCACATACTTAATCAATTACGAAGCCCCTGATCATGGGCACGTGATCCTGCAATCTGGCCGAATCGGACAGGTCAAGATGCTTGACGGTGGGCTGTGCCAGATCGAGCTTCGTGGCCTGATAGACATCCTGAAACAGAACAACATGATCGGGCTTACCAGCATCACCGACCGGGCGATGCTTGGCGACGATCACAACAAACTTCCGCTGCATTGGTACGCGGGAGGCGTTTCGACTGTCGGCGCGGAAAGTGACCGTGTGTTTTCGAGCGATGTTACGCCGGGTTCCGACACCGCCGTTGCGGGCGGTTTGCGCTTGCCGATTCCCGGCAACGACGGCAACGGGTGGACCATCACGGAAGGCGGGATGTGGCTGGTTGAGGATGACCCACGCTACCAATACCTTGAATGCAACGAGCACGAAACGACCGCATATCGCGACATCCCGATTCCTTCGGAAGTTGCGGACGGCGATAGCTTGACGCTGGCATGGCTCATTCAGGGCGCAGCGGGTTCGGGCCGCACGATTTAGGTGTTCATGGAATTTACCGGCACGGGCGCACCCATCGCCACGAACGGCCCGCAATTGATCACGGGCGACTGGGTACAGCAATCAGTGAGTGCACCCAAGCCGACGGGCGCCACGTCCATTCGCCTGACACTGCAATTCGAGCCGCAGGGCAGCAAGGACGGCATGAACGTTCGCGGCTTCACGCTCACGGATGATGATTACACCTTCGGTGGGGCTTCGGATGTGTCCGTTCTGAACGTGCCATTTTTCCAAGGCGACGGCACAACCACGACGGCCTAGCTGCTGGATAGCTCCGGGGACATCCTGACGACCGGGTTCCTGGTGCAGTCCATTATCGTGGACGGCGCAACGCTTGACCCTGCCAATTACAGCGTCGGCACAACGGGCGTTGTTACCTTCACTACGGCCCCCGCATCCGGCGCGCAAGTTTCGTGGAGCGGTACGCTCACGGCCCAGCCTACCGGCTATTTCTCGCCCGGTGTCGTGCATTGGGATTCGGGCTGGAATATCGGGCTTGAGCGCGAGGTTGAATCCTACGATGCCTCGACCGGCACCGTGACACTTGCAATCCCGTGCCCGTTTGCGATCCGGCCTGCCGACAAGTTCCGCATCCGCCGCGACTATGACCAATCGTGGGCGATGGCGCGCGATGAGTTGAAGAACGGCAACAACTTTCGCGGCGAGCCGTACCTGCCGCGTGCAAACGCTTCCGACATCCAAGCGCCGACCCCGAACCAGTCATGACCCGAGCCGTGCCGCCACTTACCGATGCCGAGCGGCCCGAGGTAGTTGCGGCCGCGCGTTCGTTCATCGGCGTGCGCTGGTAGCACCAAGGCCGCACGAAGCACGGGCTGGATTGTGCCGGCCTCATCATGCAATCGTTCCGTGCCATCGGACGCGATCCGGTCGATTCCGTTGGATACTCGCGCCAACCCTACCGGCACATGCTGGAAGCAACCTTGCAGCGCAATCTCGGCGATCCACTGCCGGCGGATACGGCGCTCAAGTTGGGTGATGTTGTAGTCATGCAATGCAAAAAGTACGCGCCCAACCACGTCGGCATCATCGGCGAGCATGACGGTTACTTGACCTTGATCCACGCCTACGCCCCAGACAAGAAGGTAGTCGAAATGCGGCTAGATGACGTGTGGCGCAAGCGAATCATCGAGGTGTACAGGTGACCAACAATAATACGCTAGAACAACGCTAGGCAAAAAACGCATACGAACGGAACCGCCGCGCTAATAATCCAATACTGCGCGCCAAATATAATGAATACATGCGCACTTGGAGGCGTAAGCATCCAGAAATTGCCAAAGAGAAGGACCGCATCTATTACCAGACGCACAAGGATGCCGTGCGTGCCCGCGCGGACGCATGGCGACTCGCAAATCCTGATCGAATTGCGGAGCGTCGCGCTAATCGTAGGGCACAACTCCAATCGTCAGGAAAGCGGCTTTCTCGCGGACTTGTAAAGAAATTGCACGCACTCCAGAAAGGAATGTGTGCTTGCTGCGGGCGCCCACTTGGCGATGATTACCACGTCGAATACATCATGCCGCTTGCACTAGGCGGTGCAAACGAGGACGCAAACATCCAATTGCTGAGGGCAGAATGCAAGAACTTGAAACGCGC
>CAZVOP010000131.1:0-2314 GCA_964628445.1 uncultured Pseudobdellovibrionaceae bacterium
TGAAATTGATTTAGACAACGTGATAAAAGTGGCCAACTCAAATAAACACCGCCTTGTATGGCAGGATGAGCAAAGAAGAAAAGAAAAAATAGCAGAGCTAAAAAAGAGGGAAGAGCTAAAAAAGATGTGGACTGCCAAAAAGTTTTACAACCTGATGACCTGGACGAGTGGAATTAGTTACGGTAAAAAATTAATAATCAATGATGATAATTTACCGCTCATTAAAGCTCTCTGCTTTTTCCTTAGCGAAGATCAGCGCTTTGAAACTGAATTAGGATTTTCATTACAAAAAGGCTTGTTAATCCGGGGTGTTTCCGGAATCGGGAAAACGCATTTAGTAAAATGTGTGAGTAACAGCGATTTAAAGCCTATTGAGTTTTATTCAATGATTGATATATCTGAAGAAGTAAAAGATGAAGGCGAGTTTTTTACAACCCCTTTCGGTATGATTTATTTAGACGATGTAGGAAGTGAAGAATCTGTAATAAATCATTACGGAACAAAAATAAACTGGTTTAAAGATTTTATCGAAACGTATTATACTCATCATAAAAAGTTTAATGGACTTATAATATCTACCAATCTCAATTTTGACCAGTTGCAGGAAAAATACGGATTCAGAGTAAGAAGCAGAATGAAAGAGATGTTCAATGTGATTGATGTGACAGGAAAAGACATGAGGAAATGACCATATACTTTGAACTATATGAGCTTTTTATCAGCATGTATCACAAAGACAAATCAAACCTTGCGTACCTGATTGATAGTGACGTACCAAAGATAATCTTGATAGAAATTTATGAGGCCCTGGTTAAAGACAATCTAATAACCCGCATTGAGCAACTACCAGAGGAAAAGAAAAAAGAATTAGTGAGTGAATGCCGGGGCACTGGATTATTTTTTACGAATGAAAGTTTAATAAGGTCTGCGAAGATTTTACACACTTTGAAATTTATAAAATGATGAACAACGAACAAAATGCTCAACCACTTCCTTCAGCCAGCCTTGCGCAAAACGGCTTGTTATCTGCTGCCTTGTCTGTAGAAGAAGGCAATTTTTTGATAGCACATTTTATGGCGGATAAAATTGAGCCGCCATATTACTTATTTACTTGGTTAAAATCGCAACAAAAATCTGGATGGTACGAAATAGACAGGATGCAATTTCATCAATCATGGGACTGGCTAATGCCTGTGGTTGAAAAAATAGAAAACCTACAAAATGAGTTATGTAATGAATATTTCTGGAATAAAGATGATACTAAGCAACATCAGGATTTTAGAATTTTTAGAATCCCAGAAATAGAGAATCTGCATATTTCGATAGTTGAATTTATCAAATGGTACAATGACAACGCTGTGTCTGTAGGTAGCAGATAACGTTGGACGTATTGGCGAAGAAGCGGAATTTGAAAAACGTCAGATCAATAACTTACTACTGCTGATTAGAGAACAAAAAGTTCAGGTTTTATTCGTCAGCCGCTTTTTTGCCAATACGATTGTTATCGGTTCGTGCTGGGTAGTTTAAAAATTGTCAAATTAAAAATTAAATAAAATATGAAACAAGTTCACTGCTTACAATGGTTTGAATCAAATTTTCAAACAAAAAATATCAATGGTTTTTTTCACTGCTTCGGAACGTGCAACGGAATGGACTACACATTTGCAAGCGATAGCGAAGAAAATGCAAAACTTCTTGCTGAATCGTATCTAAAGAAAAACGGACATTTATTTGACGAAAGAAGAAATGAAATTTTGGCATTGAAAGATGAAATAGAAAGAAGCAAAAAGCAATTTGCAAAACACATGCAGGAAGTTGGCGAAAGAAATAGAAGTAAACTAATGTCTATTTATTATATGCTTGATGCTGTTAGTAAAACAGGCACTCACAGAGAAAAACAAACCGTCATTATGTATCAGAAGTCTATTATAGAAGATTTGATAAATAAAGGTGATGTTCTGCCATTTGATTATCCAGACGGTCTGCCATTTTAAAAGTTGGTAGGCATGACCGATAACGCTTGCATTTACGCAAACTTAGCTACATACTGTAAACTAAATAACATGGAAAATAAATATCGTTTTGTAAGCATTACCAGATATGCTGAGATGTGCAAGATAAGCCGTGAAGCAGTTTATAAAAGAATAAAATCAGGTAAAACAAAATTATTAGATATGTGCGAAGTACCGGTAGTTGATTTAGCCTTCAGCAAAGGAACTGACGATAGAATAAAATGGAAAGAGATACCTGAATATAAATTACCATTTTGAAACTTGAATTATACATAAGAGGGCACTTTATCGCAGATATTGAA
>CAZVOP010000132.1:0-1025 GCA_964628445.1 uncultured Pseudobdellovibrionaceae bacterium
CTACATAAAAGAGTCAGGTTGCTGATGTCGTTTGTTCCGCCTTTTTGGACGGGCAGCCGTAAGTGCTTAGCGACAAAAAGCTCGTCAATATTTTTTCCAAAAAATTTAACAGCCCACCATCAATCCGGCCTTCGCGCCTCAGGTCAAATCTAACCCAAAAAAACGACCTCGTCGCGACCTCCAGCTTTGATTTTTGACGCCGCTTCATTTAACTTTTTAAGTTCCCTGAGCCCAGAAGGAGTTCGCGTGTCCTTACTTTCGAGTCTGCTTTTATTGATTCTTTCGGCGCGAATCCTGGGCGAGATTTTTAAGAGGATCGGCCAGCCTTCGCTGTTAGGTGAAATCCTTGCGGGGATCATCGTGGGTCCCAGCGTTTTGAATTTGGTGCGGGCGAATCCGGCGCTTTCGGGTGTTTCGGATCTGGCGATGTTTTTGATCATCTTGTCGGCCGGCCTCGAGATGGAATTTAAACAAGTGATCGGATCCTTCAAGGGCAAGGGCTTATTGGTCGCCTTATTGGGTTTTGTCATCCCCCTGATTTGCGGGATATCGATCGCGATCTACTTTGAAATGGACCGAATGCGGACCATCTTTCTGGGCCTTTGCATTTCGATCACCGCATTGCCGGTCGCCGTTCGTATTCTAAAAGACTTCGATCTTCTTCAGCATCCGATCGGGCGATACGCCATCGTGACTGCGGTGATCAACGACGTTCTGGCGCTGTTCGTACTCGGCATAATCTTGGCGCTTCCGGGGAATCAGGAATACGCACAGATCGGTTTTTATGTCGGGGTCGGCGCATTGAAGATCGGGATGCTCGCCGTGCTTATACTCTTGCTGAATTGGGGTTTGGAGAAAGCCGAAGCCCGCGGTCTTCGCATCAGATGGGTGCCGGAAAAGCTGGTCAAAATTTTCGGCAAGGACGCTCTGCTCGGCATTCTTATTCTTTTCGTGCTGGCGATCGGATCCATCGCGGAAATATTGGGCTCACACTTCGTCATCGGGGCTTTTTTCGGAGCGCTTTT
>CAZVOP010000132.1:1035-2229 GCA_964628445.1 uncultured Pseudobdellovibrionaceae bacterium
CGACGAGATTGAACAAAGTCTCGGCTCCATCAGCTCGGGTTTTCTGGCGCCGATCTTCTTCGCCTATTTGGGGCTTGAATTCAATTTACATACACTTCCCCAATTCGCGCTGGTGGCCGCGATTATAGCGGTATCCATTCTTTCTAAAATGTTCGCCGGCTGGCTCGGAGGACGGTTGATCGGCCTGAAGGGGCGCGAGCCGCTTGGGCTTGGCATCATTCTTAATGGTCGCGGCGTCATGGAGCTTGTGGTGGCCAACATCGCCTTTCAACACGGATTTATCGGGGAGGGATTATTCTCTCTCTTGGTTCTCATGGGAGTCGTCACGACTTTCATTACCCCGATGCTCTTTCGTCAATTCGTGGCACCACACATTTGACGGGAATAATGATCGCGGAAGTCTCCGCCGTGATGTTTATTGCTACGGCTTTTCGCACAACTTTCGGTTTCGGCGAGGCTTTGATTGCCGTGCCTCTTTTGGCCTTGATCATCCCCATCCAGATCGCCGCACCGGTGGCCGTACTGACCTCAATTTTGATTGCCGGATTTGTCGTTTGGAGGGATTGGCAGCACATTCATTTTAAAAGCGCGGCTTGGTTAACTCTTTCGACTTTCTTTGGAATTCCTTTGGGTCTTGCCCTTCTCAAGACAGCACCGGAGATCGTTGTAAAAGTAATTTTGGCGATGATCCTCCTTATTTTTTCCGCTCATTCACTTCTTTTTTCATCAAGACGTATGTTTCTTAAAGACGATCGCTTGGCTTGGGTCTTCGGGTTTATCGCCGGAATATGCGGCGGCTCGTATGGGGTGAATGGGCCTCCGCTGGCCATCTATGGTTCTCTTCGACGTTGGTCCCCCGAGCGATTTCGAGCAACACTTCAAGGATATTTTTTGCTCGCCAGCATATTTGGAATGTGTGGGTATGGATTAACGGGATTTTGGACGGCATCGGTCAGCGCCCTTTTCTTGTGGTCCTTGCCCGCGATTATCGGAGGAATATTTGTCGGACGAATTGCGAGCCGTAAAATAGAGGCTCGGCGTTTTGAATACTATGTGCACTTTGGACTGATTCTCGTCGCACTTGTTCTTTTGTTCCAATCTTTAAGAACTGGCCCACTTTCGTGGGCCAGATAAATGCTTTTCTCCAACTGAACAATACATTTTGAGGCCAGATTCTTGCTTTCTCATAAGGCA
>CAZVOP010000133.1:0-2154 GCA_964628445.1 uncultured Pseudobdellovibrionaceae bacterium
TAAGGCTTCGTCCGGCATTTGGTATTCACCGGTGACCCCGTGATCTTCAAAGTTATGGCTTGTTTGAAGATGGGAGTCCGAAGACTTCGCTGCACCCGTTCTACCCGCAGCTTTTTTCTTACCGTGTTTCTTTACCAAAGACTTTTTCACGGTCTTCTTATGAACAGCGGCTTCAACCGAAGCTGAACTTGCAATTACAAAACCAAGGCTCAGAACCAATAAAAGGAGTCTCATAATGTTTGGCCTTTCTTCAGCTGAACGATGCGCTCATCGAGGTAAACGACCATCGAAGGACGGCCATTCCGTGCTTCAAGTGCACGCAGTTGCTCGGCTTTAGAGATATCGAAGGGGTTGGCTTGCAGCTCCCTGCGGGCAAGCAGGATGTCCTTTTGCGAAGGACGCTTATAAGGAGTGTTGAGCAGGTTGAGCAGACGATTTTTGGCACCCGACGGCGCATTAATGGCGAGGGGAGAGATCTCATCGCGATAAAGTTTTTGTAAATCAGGCGTCGCGGTGATGTAGGCGGTCTGTAGATTTTGAACGGAGTTCGAGTTGCTCCAGATATCGCCAAGTTGCGATTCGATTTTCTCGGCGCGCGCCAAATACGGCTCGCTTTGCTGTTTCAACAATTGCTGGTAGCGGACTCTGTCCTGGCCTTTTAAACGCTTTGGAACGGGCAGGTCGGACAGCTCTTGATACAAGCGGCGGTTCTCACGCGCGAGCTGCGTGAGCGAGAGGACTTGCAGGGTCCAATCGTGATTTCTGAACGCGCTCTGGGCTTGACGTTCACTTTGTCCAAGTAATTTCATTCGTTCTTTAAGCGTTTTCGCCATGGCGGCGTCGCTGTAGCCGTAGATTTGGTGTGAGCGGATTTTGCGGTCGAAGGATTGGAAATCGCGCAAATTCAAGTGGCGTTTGATCGTTTGGCCGGCGGGATATTTACCGATGCTGGTGGTTTTCAGGAATCTCTCGGCCTTTGCATTGTCCTTTTGGCGGGCGTACGTTTCGAGGGTGATGCCGGCCAACAGATCGGGAGTGGATTTCAGATTGTTTTTATACTTCTCAAGCTCTTTCCACGGTTGATTCGAATTCTTGATCAAAGTGACGCGGACTAAGTTGGAGGAGCGTGAATTCGGCGAGATTTTTAAGAATGCATTGTAATGTTTGTTGGTGTTGAGACCGGCCAATTCCGCAAGCAATGCCAAGCGCAATTCGCGGTCGCCTTTGCTTAAGTTGGACAGCTTCATTTCTTGCGTGATGTTGTAGGCCAGATTGAAATTCAATTGCAGTTCCGCGACCCAAACTTTTTGCGCCAGTGCGAACTCATGATCTTCTTTGCTTAGCGATTGAATGGCGAGTAGTGAATTCGCGGACTGATTGACCGCTTCAAGGGCCAAAGCTTTTTGTGCGATCACGATTTTGTTTTTGAAGAACTTGATCTTCTCGGCATCTTCGGCGCCGTCCATGTTCACCGCATTAAGGGTGGCCAAGCTGGCTCTATAATCGGTTTTATCGGCGGACTTTTCTTTTTTCAGATTGAGAGCCACGATATTCATGGTGGCTTTACGCGAGATTTTTAAATATTCGGTTTTGCGCTCGGGATAAATGCGGGCGTATTCGAGGCTGCGCACCTGTAAAGACTGATCGTCTTTGAGGGCCACTAAGCAGTCCAGCGCCAAATCGGCCGACTTCACTTGCAGGTCTTTATGCTCTTTCGAAGGCTGGCTGGCGATAAAGTGGAATTCGCTGAAGGCTTCTTGGAAGCGGTTTGACGAGTAATAAACTTGCGCGCGCTGATACCTGACTTGGAAAGCTTGGGCGCCGTTCGGATTCATTTGCAAATAATAGTTGT
This sequence comes from uncultured Pseudobdellovibrionaceae bacterium, assembly GCA_964628445.1. Lineage (GTDB taxonomy): Bacteria > Bdellovibrionota > Bdellovibrionia > Bdellovibrionales > UBA1609 > JALHOQ01. The sequence continues at coordinate 1,853 of CAZVOP010000133.1, forward strand.
AAGCAGACTCGCGGACTTTTAGATCTTTGCTCGCTTCGGCCATTTCGATTTCGCCGAGCAGAGAGCCTTCCAGGATATTTTGAAATTTCTTATCGCCCGGCTTCTTTTGCAGTTCGAGAGACGATTGTTGGGCTGAACGATGGAACAAGGCGGCCGATTCTTTATGTTTGCCGATGTCTTTGCCGACAACTGCGGCCCACTGAAGCATTTCGGTATCGTCTTGGAAAACATTGATATAGGCGTTGTAAGCGCGGAAGAGCGCCGTTGTGGGTGCCTTCTTCTGCGATTTGTTCCAGGCGGTC
>CAZVOP010000134.1:0-2095 GCA_964628445.1 uncultured Pseudobdellovibrionaceae bacterium
AAAAAAGAAAAAAAACCGGCAATCGCACAAAACAACAACATCTCGATGCGCAGCAGCATCCCGGCCGGCACCACTAGCCTCGCTACTGGCGCAGGCAACATCGGCGGCATCGGCCGTCGCAACGACTTCGGCAACGACGTCGGCGTGTAATGTCTTGGAGCCTTTTATGCGTCACGACGCGTTAAGGGCTCCGAGCAAATTTTGAAGCTGCGAAAAGGAGCCGAAAGGCTCTTTTTCTTTTTTTAGGGTATTCTTCTTCGACATGCACAGCAGGAGATCACCAATGAAGCCCGTACCCGTATCGCAATCCAACGTCATCATGACGGAACTTGTTCTTCCCCAACACACCAACGCCCTCGACAGTATTTTTGGCGGCGTGATCGTGAGTTGGGTCGATATCGCGGCGGCGATCGCGGCACAAAGGCACAGCGGGATGAACGTGGTTACGGCGAGCATCGATGCGCTAAACTTTGTCGCGCCGGTTTATAAAGGCTGGATCGTGAATTTGAAGGCCAGCGTGAATTACGCGAGCCGCACCAGCATGGAAGTGGGCGTGCGGGTCGATGCTGAAAATCCGGTCGAGAAAAAAGTCTTCCACACCGCTTCGGCGTATTTAACTTTCGTGGCTTTAGATAAAAATGGGAAACCGACTCCGGTTCCCCAAGTGCTGGCTGAGACGGAAGCGCAAGTCCGCCGCTATAAAGCGGCGGAACTCAGAAGGCAGCTACGTTTACAACACCGCAAGCAAAACTAAAGACTACTTATCGTCTTGGTTCAATGGACGTTGTTGGCGTCCATGCTGCTGGGGATAACCCTGCGATTGATCGGGGCCAAGAAATTGACCCGGCTGCATGGGTACGGGCGGCGGCACGAATTGCGCTTGGCTGTCGGCGCACAAAGCCGAGGCACGCCAGATCGCACGCGCTTGACCATCGCTTACAGGCACGAAGATTCTCGGTTGCCCATAGTTGCTGGTGATCAAATAACCACCTTCAAGGATCAGTCGCGAATTCGGAAGCAATGCCGTCGCTTCCATATCGCCGGAATAAAAGCCGCTCGACATTTGACGGCGATTCGATCCATCGGTCGCCGCGAATACGGATGCGGAGTTAATCGCTCCGAGAAAGCTTTCGCGAGTCAAAGTGTCCGGCGAGAACGTGAAGACTTCGCCGTTCGACTGAATCACGAAAGGCTTAACAGCCAATCCGCTTTGGCGCGATCGCTCAACGGCGAGGCAAGAGCCTTGAACTCCAGCCGCTTTGAAATTGCGAAGAGCGCTTCGTTCCATCCAGATTCCCGTATAGGGCGATGCCGGTTTATTTTTTTTCTTTTGTCCGCAAGCTGAAATCGCCAATGCGGAGAACACGAGAAGACCTAATTTCCATCCTTTGGAATTCATATAACCACCTCCAGCGGTATTTGTACGAGGGGAGTCTATTACACGGAATGTGCCAGCTTAGGGCCAACAGGCCGCTTTTCGGCACCGCCCGCGATGAAGGTTTTTCAGGGATGACTAATGGAAAACGTTTATAACTCAGCTGGCTTTAACTTCGAGGGTCACGGTGCCTTGAAAGGTTTTGGCGAGGTTGCCGTATTGATCGACGGCGCGCACTTGCACCTTTAAAGGAGAGCCGGCCACCAGATCGGCAGGACCGTCTAATATAAGTTGAGTCGCAGGTCCCGGCATCCACTCGACGGATTTACTTTGCGGCAGGCGCAGCCTGTGCGGGCCGGAATAATGGAGCGAGATCTCCCACTTTTCCGTTTTGGTGTGATTGAATTTAACCGTCGCGATACCTGAGCGAACTTGCGCCAAGGCTTCGCGCGTTTCCAAGCCGCTTGCTTTGACCTTGAATTCGTCATCGTAATGCGAGCAAAGAGCGCCGCTTGCGTCTTGCACATGCAGCGTGATTTCCAAATCCTGACCCACGGTTTGCTGCGGGGGCAAAGCCCACTGCACAAGCGCTGGCTCGGCGGCGCGCACTTGAATGCGCAAGGGCTCGTGAAGTTTCAGCGTGGCATTCGTATCTTCTTGAAGGATCAATTCAACTTGTCCGGGAGCTACGGGCGAGAGATCGAGTTCGCCCACACCGTC
>CAZVOP010000135.1:0-2049 GCA_964628445.1 uncultured Pseudobdellovibrionaceae bacterium
CCAACAGTTCGCGCGTCGTTTTCACGTTCTCGCGGAACTCGCGCAATTTCAGGTAGGTCTCGCGCAAGACGATCGCCAAATCCAGAAGAGCTTGGCCGTTTTCGGCGCCGACGGTCCGCTCTTTGATCTTGGCAATTTCCCAGTTGCGCTTGCGCACGCCGAAATCGAACAAATTGTAGCGCAGAACGATGAGTGATTGCCATGATAGGACTTCATTCTGATTAAAAGGCAACGCGCTATCAATATAATCGTGGTTATTATATTTAATTTCATTTTCCATGGCGATCTGCGGCCAATAGCGAAAGCCGATCAACTTGGTGTCGTAATTGGCCTCTTTTTCGCGGTATTTAAAGATCTTCGACTTCCGATGATCTTCGATTTTAATCTCGGTTTCATTCGATTTCATGACGCCGAAGGGTTTAGCCTCTTCACCCTCAATATCTTGCGCGTCCAATTCCTTTTTGCTTAAGCCGACGCTTGAGGCCAGCTTCTGAAAGTTCAAATCCACTTCATTGTCGCGGCTCAAAATATCGATTTCCAAGCGTTTGATTTCGGTCTCAATACGCAAGACGTCGCGTTTAGTTTTTAAGCCTTGCTTGTACTGTGCTTCCAAAACATTGAACTGGCGGCGCAGAAGATCGCGTTTGTTCTCGTCAATCTCGCGCAATTCGAGTGTCGAAGACCAATCCAGATACGCGTTGGCCACGGCCAGCAGTTGCTCATCACGCTTGTATTCGCTCTCGAGCTTGACCCGGTCCAATTTCAATTTATTCATCTCGAGGCGCGTGAAATTCGGCGCATAATCGCCGTCGTCAAAGAGCACTTGGCGCAGCGAGAAAGTCATATCCGAGGCCACCGGTGTCGAGCGCGTGCGCGGATCGGCATCGTTAAGTCCATGACGGGCTTCCAAATTCAACTGCGGGAAAAGCGAGTAGCGGGCGTTATCCAGCTCAAGCTTAGCGATTTCAAGGTCGTTCTTAGCCTTTAAGATAACGGGCGAATTTTTCTCGGCCAGATCGACCAAAGCCGGGAGGTGGCGAGAATGAATGCTTTGACGTTTTGGCACAACGACGACCGGCACCGGCGCGTCTTCATCATCACCCCAAACCGGAGGACAGAAAAGCGCGCTTAAGCCCATGAACAAAGCCATGGCGAGCGGGTTTATCGAGATACTTTCTTGGCTCACGAACGCACGATATGTTAGCCTTTTGCCAATGTCAGCCAAACAAAGACGCGACCTCGTTTTCTTAGGGTTGAGCGGTATTTTCATCGCCAATGCCCTACTTGGCGAGCTTATCGGCGGAAAACTTTTTCAAATCGGCCCCGCGGTATTCAGCTTGGGCGTCCTTCCCTGGCCTATTGTCTTTTTGACGACCGACTTGATTAACGAATATTTCGGCAAAGACGGCGTGAAGAAGCTAACCCTCTTCACCGCGGCACTGGTGCTTTACGCCTTCGTGATTATTTATATCGGAATGGCGATCCCGGCGGTTTCATTTTCGCCGGTGGGTGATGAGGCTTTCAATATCGTTTTTGGCCAATCCCTATGGATCATATTTGCCAGCGTCATCGCCTTTCTTATCAGCCAAGGCATCGATGTGTTTGTTTTTTGGCTGGTGCGCGACCGCACCGGTGGCGCGATGTTATGGCTTAGGTCAACGGGATCGACTGTGATCTCGCAGCTGATCGATACATTTGTGGTCATGGGCTTCGCCTTCTACCTGCCGAGCGTCCTGGAGCTTATCCCGCTCGAAAAACGCATGAACTTCGATCAATACCTTCTGACATCCTCCAGCAACTACGGCTACAAGGTGTTGATCGCCATCGCGCTGACGCCCCTGATTTACGCCGGGCATGGGATAATCGAAAAAATATTGGGACATTCCGAATCAGAGCACTTGATCGACAAGGCTGCGCACGATAGTTTGAAGAACCTTTAAATGCGCCGACGTAGCTCAGCTGGTAGAGCAACGCATTCGTAATGCGTAGGTCGCCGGTTCGAGTCCGGCCGTCGGCTCCATGTACAGCAAGCCTGTTCGGCTTGTTGCC
>CAZVOP010000136.1:0-2040 GCA_964628445.1 uncultured Pseudobdellovibrionaceae bacterium
CATCTCATGGCCGAGTACATCCGCAATTCATCCAAGCGCGGTGAAACGGTTCTCGATCCTTTCATGGGCTCGGGGACGACCGGAGTAGCTTGCGCTCATCTCGGCCGGAAGTTCGTCGGCATCGAGATCCATGAGCCATTCTTCGATATGGCCGTCGATCGAATTCGGTTGGCATACGAACGGCCCGATATGTTCTCTGCCGTCGCTGAGGAGGCCGTCTGACATGCCCTCCCTATCAGCAGCAGAGGGGCGGAAGCTCCTACAGAAGGCGAAGCGAGCGAAGTACGGCAACAAGCGCGTGCAGGTCGATGGCATATGGTTCGACAGCCACGCGGAAGCGAAGCGCTGGCTCGAACTGCGTGAACTCGAGAAGCAAGGGATCGTCAGCCACCTAGAGCGCCAGCCCAAGTTCAAGTTCGTCATCAACGGCCAGAAGGTCGTCAGCCGAAGCGATCGCTATCCCAATGGCCGGCAGGTCTCATGGAAAGGCGACTTCGCCTATTTCGACGGCCACCATCGCATTGTCGAGGACGTAAAGGGCTTCAGGACGAAGGAATTCATTCTGAAGAAAGCCTTTGTCGAGGCGATCTGGCCGGCGGTGCGGATTGTCGAGGTGTCGAAGTGAGCGGCGACACTATCCGCGAACTCGCTGCGTTGGGCCTCTCAATAGAGCAGGTGGCCGGCGTTCTCGACATTATGGAGCGGGAGTCAGAGGCCCGCAAGGAAAAGGCGCGGGCGCGACTTCACAAGCATCGTGAGAAGAAACGCGGTGAAACGTTGCGCAACGTTGCAAGCGAACTCGCGGGATCGGATGCGCGCGGAGAAGATAATCTCCAAACTAAGAAGATATCTGGACAGGAAGAAAAGAAAGATTCTTTGCTCGAAACCGAGTTCGAGCGAGAGTTTTGGCCCGCCTACCCCCGCAAGGTCGGAAAGCGCAGGGCGCTCAAGGCGTTCGTCTCCGCCAGGAAGCGCGCCAGCCTCGATGAAATACTGACCGGCCTCCGGCGCTACGCCGCCGAACGTGCCGGCGAAGACCAGCAATTCACCAAGCATCCCGAAGGCTGGCTCAACGGCGACCACTGGACCGATGAGCCTACTGCCAAGCCGCTTCCTCGCGGCTCGTCTCCACCGCCTCAGCGCGGCGTCATGGGTGCAGCTAGGCGAATTCTCGAAAGCGAAGGCAATGGATCAGAAAGCATTTTTGGCAATCTCGGCGATGGTGAATTCCTTCCCGCAACAGGGAGCGCAGGACAGCGAGACGCTTCTGCGGACATACCAGGCCCTTTTGCGGGACTGCGACTCGTCGGTCATCGCTGAGGCGGCGGAACGGTTCATGCGCGGACACGTCGAAGGCCAGTCCAAGACGTTCTGCCCCTCCGTGGCGGAATTCGTCTCCGAGACCGATCGTATTCGCGACAATCGACGGCGCTCGGAAGAGAGGCGCGCTCTTCCGGCTATCACCTATCGTCGTGATCCCCGTGGCCTTCGCCCCTTCGAAATCAACGCGGAACGGTTGCGCGAGAAATACGCCGGCCGGTCGGTCCTCGCGGAAGGCTTATCGCACGATGCTTGGATGACGAAGGCCAGGGCAGGGGAGTTTCCCGCCGGCCACACATGGATCGCGGCGCTGAACGGAACGGTATTCGGCCCGCTCCCAACACAAATCAGGCAAGAGGATGCAGCATGACACGCCCATGGTTCCGCATACTCGAAATCATCGAGCCGCGTGGCAGATCGATAGCCGATATTGCGCTCTCCGTAGCGCTTACTCGGCTTGTGAGCCTGAACGAGATGCGCAGCAGCACGTATCGCGGCCCGATAAGGCGCGCTCGTTACGAGGCTTTCCGCCTCATCAGGGAAGAGCGGCCGGACGTGAGTTCCAGAATCGTAGGCGATTATTTCCGCGTCGATCCGTCCACAGTGCGGCGCGCATGGCGAATGGAGCAAGCAGCATGAGCGGGAACACTTTCAGCGGGCGGGGTGCTGCGCATCCAAACTCCCGGTGGTCGCAAGCGGAGCGCGACGAAATCGCCATCC
>CAZVOP010000137.1:0-1633 GCA_964628445.1 uncultured Pseudobdellovibrionaceae bacterium
TAAAACCAATGCGCGCGGATTCCTCCAGGGCAACTTCGATCAAGCCATGTTGTTTTGCGGACAAGAGGAATTCGATCAGCGCTTAATGCGCTACCTTGAAAAGTTCCAGCGCCTCTCGAAAATCGAGCGCCGTCACTGGGTTTGCGGACTCGGCCATGGGGTTCTGCCGCAAACTCCTGAAGAAAACGTGCGCCGCTTCGTCAAGACCGTTCGCGAGGTGTTTCGATGAACCATTCCGCGCTTTTGAAAAAATACGATGTGCCGGTTCCTCGCTACACAAGCTATCCGACCGTGCCTTACTGGAGTGATTCGCCGACGACCGAAGAGTGGCTTCATTCACTGAAGAACGCTTTTTCTAAGAATGACATGTCGTGGTCGCTTTACCTGCACATTCCGTTTTGCGAAACTCTGTGCACCTTCTGTGGTTGCAACACGCTCATCACGAAGAATCACGACGGTGAACAGCCTTATGTGCAACTCCTCTTAAGAGAATTCGAACTTTACTTGCAAAGTGTGCCTGAGATCGCCAAGAAGCCGCTACGCCAGCTTCATTTGGGCGGCGGTACGCCGACTTTTTTGAACTCCGCGAATTTGAAGACGTTGATTGAAGGGTTGATGAAGAACATCACTCTCGATCCGGAAAACTTCGAAGGCTCTTTAGAAGTGGATCCGCGCAGAACGAAGCCGGATCAATTGCATGTTCTTTTCGATTTGGGATTTAAGCGGGTGAGCATGGGCGTACAGGATTTCGATCCTGAAGTTCAGCGCCTGGTGAATCGCATACAGCCTTTTGAGCAAACGCAATCGTTGACTGAAGCCGCCCGCCAAATGGGTTACGATTCGGTCAACTTCGACTTGATATACGGACTGCCTAAGCAAACTTTGGATTCATTCGCGCCGTCGATCGACAAGACGATTCAGCTTCGCCCGGATAGGATCGCGCTTTATTCTTTCGCACTTGTGCCTTGGATCAAACCCGCTCAGCGACTATTCAAGGACAGCGACTTGCCTATCGGGGAAGAAAAACACGCGCTTTATGAAATGGCTTATGAAAAGCTGATCCAAGCCGGATACATCGAAATCGGGATGGATCATTTCGCGCTGAAGACTGATCCAATGGCACAAGCGATGGATCATCAGACTCTGCATCGTAATTTTATGGGTTATGCGGACTTGCGCACCGACGTACTTCTTGGGCTCGGCGTCAGCTCCATTTCTGAGTCGCCCGATTGCTTTCATCAAAACGAAAAGGTCTTGCCGGTGTTTCAGCGCATAATTTCGGAAAATAGGATTCCCACGTTGCGCGGACACAAGCTGAGCGATTCGGACCGCAGGCACCGCGAGCAGATTCTCAAGTTCATGACCTGCGGTGAAACCGATCTTGAAGATCAAGCTCAAGAGGACGACATCCGCGAATTTCTCGTCGACATGATCAATGATGGGCTCGTGACAGTGGTGAACCAAACGCTTCAACTCACGGCGAAAGGAAAACCTTTCTTGCGTAACGCCTGTGTCGCGCTCGATGAGCGCCTCCGCCAGCAAAAACCTGCGACGAAAGTGTTCAGCCAAGCTCTATGAAGACGGTCAAGATCGCCGGCGCCGGATTTTCCGGCCTCACCCTTGCTTATCAATT
>CAZVOP010000137.1:1643-1972 GCA_964628445.1 uncultured Pseudobdellovibrionaceae bacterium
ACCAGGCGGATTGATCCACTCACTGCACACGCCGCATGGCCTGGTCGAAACCGCAGCGAACGCCTTTCTCGCCGATCAGGCGATTGAGAGTTTGTTCAGTGATTTGAATCTACCTTTGGCTGAAGCGCGAAACGAGCGCAAGAACCGCTATATATATTGGAAGGCGCCTCGTCGCTGGCCGTTGACCGCGCTGACTACGGCGAAGCTCACGTGGTTGATGGGGCGTGCCCGCTTCGGCCGTAACGACGTTTTGCCGAATCCAGGGGAAACGGTTTATGAGTGGTCCTTACGAACGGTGAATGAAGAGTTTGAACAAAGACTTCTTTCGC
>CAZVOP010000138.1:0-1908 GCA_964628445.1 uncultured Pseudobdellovibrionaceae bacterium
TCGGTTTGGTGCAATCAATCAAGGCTTCGGTGTACTCTACCCAAAGCCCGGATTTGCATTTTCGAACGCTGGTCGAGCACAAAAAGCGCCCAGTTTGCGAGGCGATATCCAAGGCAGAACTACGATTATTCGTTCTCGCCTCAAACAAACAGAACATGCGCGGCTATCGCAACCCGCAGGCCGAAGCGGTCTCTCTGCACAAGCACAATTGGTTCTACAACTACTGCCTCCGCATAGTCATTGAACGCGTGAGTGAGTGGTGTGCATGGCGGTCAATCCGAGAGACCGAGGCGCCCAAACACGTGAAGCTCGTCTTTTCGAAAAGGGGCGGCCACAACTATCGGCATGTCGAGACCTATGTTCATCTGCTGCGCAACCAGGCAGAGACCGGGACCTTGTATCACGACGCTCACGCTCCGGATTTCCGCGTCATAGATCACCGGCTTATCGACGTGATTGAGCATAACAAAAATGCCGGATGCCAGCTTGCTGACGTGGTTGCCAGCGCGTTCTTTCAGGCCGCGAACGCTGGCGGCAAAAAGTGGAACACGTCATATGCGGAAGCTCTGCATGACCGCATAGCGTTCAACGAAGATGGCCGCGCGAACTATGGGGTCACGCTGTTGCCTTGGAGCAATTGGAAACTCCCGCTAACGGAAGCGCAAAAGAGCATATTCCGCTTTTACGGATATCGCATATGAAAGTGGCGGGCCCCGGCCTCGTTACCATCGGCGGCTTATAGGCCCCCATCCTTTGAGGGACCGTCCTACCAACTGCGACATCTACGATGCCACCCGAGGTTTTATCCGGCGTTTCCCGCCGCCAAGAATCATACGCTTGACGCCAAAAATCTCAAGATAAATCAGTAGGTTAAGCGCAAATTTCCGCTAACCCGTTGGTGCGATTCACTTTTTGCGTCGTCGCTCATATCGCCAGAGCGGGAGTTTTAGCTGTACCGGTTTGCGATAGTGCTGCTTTTTCGCATCAAGCAGGTCTGCGATAAGTTAGCCGGCGTCCTTTCACTCCCAAGAGCGCGGTAACGGAGCGGGCCATGTCCTCGACGCCAAGCGCCGAACGGTTCGAATAACGGAAATCGAACTCTGCCAGATAGCGGTGCAGATGGTGTTCGGCGCAATGCTGGTACACGCCCTTCATGCCACGCTTGAAGATCGAATAGTAGCCTTCGACGGTGTTCGTGTTGATCTTCACCTTCGCGTCGGCAACGTATTCCGTGCGGCCATACTCTTCCTGACCGTGATTGACTGCACCATGAAAAGCGAAGGTGCCGCCGACGCGGACGTAGTGACGGCCTTCGTCGGTCATGAGGTGGCTTTCCTTGGCAATGTTGGCGCGGACGATCGGAACGATCGTGGCAACGGTCGTGCTGTCCACATGGAATGAACGGGCCTTGCCGCCGCGCTCGACCAGCGTAAGGACGGTGTTTTTAAACGACTGTGCGCCGCCAGAGCCCTTCTGCTTGGGCATGCCCGATAGGCGACCGATGAAGGTCTCATCCGCTTCAACAGTCTTGCCTTCGCCGCCCATCGGCGTGAAATCGTCGGAACGCATGGCTTCACGAATGCGGTGCGAGAGAAACCATGCGGTGCGGTAGGTGCATTCCAGAACGCGGTGAAGCTGGTGCGAGGAAATGCCCTTCTTCGAAGAACACATCAAATGGATCGCCTGTAGCCACTTGTGCAGCGGCATGTGGCTTTCCTCGAAGATCGTGCCCATGCGGACGGTGAACTGCGCACGGCAGTCAGAGCACTTATAGAGGCCGTGACGCTCGACGCCTTCCGGGTTCTTCTTGGAAGCCTTCGTGCGGACGCCCTTGAGCTTGTAGTGCTGTTCCATCGAACCGCAGTGATGGCAGACCGGACCCTGTGCCCAAAGGATCGCCTCGACGTG
>CAZVOP010000139.1:0-1884 GCA_964628445.1 uncultured Pseudobdellovibrionaceae bacterium
ATGTCCGCCCTGGGAACGGGAGTGCCAGGGCGGGACTTCATCACCTCTCATCTCGGAGACAGTCTCGGTTTGAAGGGTCATCTTCAACATCGGTTTGGACGCCACTCGGCGCGCGATTTCCTCCCGCATGAACCGTGGAATCCGGTCCTCGCTCCGCCATACGACGCAGGTAGTTCCCACATCGTCGGTCTCAGGTTGCATCGGGATCTCCAGCAGGAAGTCGCAGCGTTCATCGCCCTCGCGCAACTCCGCGCGCAGCTCGCGCCACTGTGGGCCATACCTCGCTTCCCAGTGGCGAGCCGCCACCTCCGGTCCCACGTTGTCCCAGAGGCGCACCGTGGGGTAGGCATTCACGAGCGCGTCCATCAGCGTGCCCAACTTGACCCCTTCCCCCTCGATGTTGATCGAGTGCCGCTCACCCGCGCTGATTACGCGCACGAGATTCTCATGCATCTCGATCCGGCGGGCGAATGCTTCATCATCCGCCCCATCGCGTGCCTGCCGCCAGGCTTCCGCACTGCCGAAGATCACGGTCTTATCAAGGTCACGGTGAAAGACCGTCACCACGCAGTAGTCATCCTCCCGGCCCTCAATCTGGCATTTCATCCAGGGGCTGTCGGGATGTTCTTCTTCGTACCGCTCAATCTCATAATCCATCTCGCGCGCGGTCTCGTAGTCCATTGCCCTCACCTCTCTTCTCTTGCGCTACAGTCGCTCCACATCTTCGGCCTGCTCCAGCGCCTCCTGGACCCGCTCCGCTTCCTCGGCATCAAAACAGAGCGCTACAGTATCATCACTCCGCGCGTCTACGACCGCGTACATATCTCGGCTAATCAGGTTGGTCTCCCGATGCCGCCAGACCCAATAAAGCCAATGTCGCTGTGATGGGATCCGCAACCCCATGTGCTGATGCCGTGTAGGCCGGATACTCTAGCCCCCATGCCACTGCTTGCCGGCTGACTAGGGTCTCCAGCGCGGTGACTACGGTATCGTTATTCCACACCGCCACGGGCGTCCTCAGCACGTCGAGGATACCAGCATCCTCTAGCACGTTTTGCTTCACCAGATGGCGCATGGCGAACGCGGCCATCTCTAGAAACTCATGCCGCGCCTGAATCTCCTCATCGGTTGCCATGTACTACCCCTCGATCCGCATTTCTTCTCTCACAGGGCCGCACGTGTGGCCCTATAACTGCTTGCGCTCACTTGGCCGCTGAGTGCGCAGTCGTCTTGAAAGATACGCGACACGTCGAGCAGCGCCACGTGTGCTGCATGCCCTGATCTGGCCCCAGGTAGACTTGCCACAGATGCCAGGCCCATTCGCCGCACGTCGGGCAGCGGCGTATCCTCCGACCCTGCCAGGTGCTCTCCGGCTCCATCTTACGCTACCTCTGGAACCGCCCTTCAACGGCTCCTACTTCGCGGGCAATTTTTGCCCTCGAATCTGAACATGGTGATGGACGTACAGGTTTGGCCGCTGCTTCGATTCGCGCTGGGCGGCCAAATCGCGGGCAAGTTCGGTAATCAACGCGCGAATCGCATCCGCGTCATGCCCACACCACAGCGTCACCGATCCTACGTCTTCCACCAAAATCCGCACGGAACAATCATCGCTCTCACGCTCACGCACATAGACCATGCGGTAGCCCGCCATATGGGCCGCCACCGCGGTGCGTTGCGCCGCCTGGCAGGTCATACCCGCTGGTGGCATCTGGTCGTCGTCAGTCGTCATGAATATTCACCTCCTCTAGTGTGCCCGACGCTCACTCTTGCCGCGCGCGCGTTGCTGATGCCCCAGTGCTTCGGCTGTGGTGGCGCTTCCGGCGAGGGTGCGGTGGACGTGAATGGCCATGCCTGAAGTTGCGCGAGCTGTGCCTGCCGAGA
>CAZVOP010000140.1:0-1840 GCA_964628445.1 uncultured Pseudobdellovibrionaceae bacterium
GTTGCCCGCTTGGCTGAATAAAAGGCCTTTCAAAGAAAACTTCTGTTGAAAAGAATTGCAACTTGTCTATCATTGTTACATTTTTAATTTCATTGTTATACTATTTAATTTTTAAATTTTTTAAATTCAATATTATTCGTCCATCCCCACCCAAAAAATGAACCTATCAACAATGACGCATATCCCGCAACTCCATCATATTGCTTAACGCTTGCATTAAAATAAATAAGGTAGATACACGCTAACGATACCAACACAAATAGAATTGTTGAAAGCAACTTCTTCTTTGCTCTGAGAATATTAAATGCCAAAAAGAATCCTAATGATCCGCCCACCAACCCTGATGCGATTTGCCAGTAATAAAGCCATATTGTATGCCCCAACTCGGTTTTAACATCTTCATTTTCAAAAACAAGGTTTATAAACATCCAATAAAATAATCCCGACACTACTATGTACGTTAACACAAACACCGGAATGTAAAGTGTGTACCCAATAATATTTTTATACGACTGTTTCATAACCTATTTACTATTTTACGTGAGTTCATTTTACAACATTTACAGTCTTTAAATAAGCACAACTGCATAGCCGGAAACATTTCTATTACCCGTCCGTTCCTGTTTTCGATGAGGGGCCAGCGTTTTTTAATTCATTGTATTTTATTTCAAGCTCATTATATTTTTCTTCCCAATTGTTACAAGAACTGGTTAAAGCTTTTATTTGCGCTTTTTGGTTTTCCTTATCCTCTTCCAATTCTTTTATTCTATCTAATAATTCTTGTGGTGGATCTGAATTGTTGGTTTTGGTTTCAGAAATAAGCATGTCTCCTTCGCCGGTAAGAATCCAATTAAGATTAAATTCGGGATATTTAGACTTTATTTTGCTCGCTAACCTAAAAGATACATTTTTTATTTTTCCACTTTCTATATCGTATAGGTTCTGACTTCTTTTTAATCCAATTACAGTTGCAAAAGAGTTTATTGTTTCTTCTGTATGCCCTAAAACATCGCTTAATATTTCGCTACCCGATTTCAAGAATTCATTATTTAATGTATATTTGATAAAATTTATTTTTTATGAACGAACTAACATTTGAGCAAAAATTAGAAATTCTAAAATTGGCCGCAGAAACACAAAAACGTCCCGGATACGACGGCTACGCCGATTCGGTATCTGTTATAGAAGCTTACGAAGCATTCGTAAAATCTATTATTGTTCCGGCGATTCCTGCTGCTCCAGCAAGGCTATAAGCTCTACGTAGGCTTATTGACGATTATTTCCTTAATATTTTCTACAAGCCAAATGCAAGACTTGTCTTTTGGCCTTAACCCTTCCTGTATCGCCAAAACGCTGTCCTTCCTTACCGTTATTCTCCTGCCGTCACTTTCCTGTATTTCTATATACCCTTTCATACTATCTATTTTTTTAGTTTTAAAATGTGGATAACTTTTCATTAAATAATGAAAATAAAATTCTGGATATTCATTATTTAATGTAATTTTACATGCAGAAACTACACACAATATAAATAAATATCACAAAATGGACAACATAGTTTTAAAGCAGGATATAATAAAAAGGATACAGGATGATCCAACCCTTTTTGGGAAAGTTGCTGAGCAGCTTGATGTGAAGCCTGTAACCCTGCCCCGCATCTTATACACGTCTCACCAGAGGCTCACATTACCGGGTTTTACAAAATGGTTATCAGAGGAATTGAAAATAGATCAGGCCGATCTTCTTGAGGTGGTAACAGAATCAGAGGACAATAATAACACGCCAGTTTCAACAATGCAAGAAACGAATTAAAAATATTTTGTTAATGCTTCCAGAAGCT
>CAZVOP010000141.1:0-1833 GCA_964628445.1 uncultured Pseudobdellovibrionaceae bacterium
TTTATTTTGAGGTGCGCGGCGAAGGCTTTCCGATCATCTTGAATTACGGCATCGGTTGTTTGATCAACCACTGGCGTCCGCAGATCCGATATTTTTCACCGAATTACAAGGTCATCACCTACGATTACCGCGCCCACCATCGCTCCGAAATTCCCGAAAGCCGGCAACACATCTCGGTCGATGCTCTCGCGCAGGACTTAAAAAGCTTGATGGATCATCTTGAACTGCAGCAGGCCAGTCTTTGGGGTCACAGTTTCGGCGTGCAGATGCTCACGCGCTTTTACGATTTGTATCCGGCACTCACACACAGTTTAGTTTTCGTGAATGGCTTCGTGCAAAATCCCTTGGCTGGGATGTTCGGCAGCGATTTGACCGAATCCTTTTTTCAGATGTTCAAGTCGGGCTACAAAACGATGCCCGAAACCCTGTCTTATCTTTGGCGTATGGGCTTGGACAATCCGATCGCCATCCACTTAAGTGCCCTGGCCGGCGGTTTTAATTTGAAGCTCACCAGCCTTAAGGATGTCGAAATTTACGCGCGCGGAATGGCTTCGATGGATCTTGACGCTTTCATTACCCTGTTCGAGTCCATGGTGAAGTATGACGGCTATCCCGTACTTGAACGCATCGACGTCCCCACCATGATTATCGGCGGCCGGCAGGATTCGGTGACCCCGCAAAAACATCAAGAGGAAATGCATCAGCTGGTTAAGGGCAGCGAATTTTTTATGGTCCCTTATGGATCGCACTGCACCCAGCTCGATATGCCCGAATTGGTGAATCTTAAGATTGAGCGATTTCTTCGCTCAATAAGTGACAAATCCTGACTTTGTGAAAATAAAAACCCCGCTATTGAAGCGGGGTTTTCGTAAATCTCGAGATAATTTTAGCGCAATCTATTGGTAAGCGATTCCGCCGATATCAAATCCGTAGCCATTGACTGTGCCGTCGGAAGTGAAGCCGACGGTCACATGGTCGCCTTCAAAAACGGGGCTATAAACTTCGCCAAGCTTGCCGCTCATGGTGGCAAGAACCTTGCCGCTATCGTCTTTGAAGACGACCTTGTCGTAACCGGATTCGGTGTCAAAGTTCGAAAAGTAAACCGCGATCCGGCTTGCGCCGGCAAGCTCCACGCGCCATTCGTTTTTCGCATTCATCGGATACGGATGCACGGTCGAAATATTCTCGGCCGACTTTTGCCAGTTGAACGGATCATCCGGGTCCATCGGCGCAACGCCGTTGGTGAGCGCAAGATAAGCGTTCAACATTCCGGTGCTCACGCGGCCGCGCAAACCGGCCATGGGACGAGCCGAGCTCAACAAACGATTTTTGATGGTCGTGTACGATTGCCCCATGTCCTGAGACAACAGCAATGCCGCTACACCCGTGACGTGGGGAGTGGCCATAGAAGTTCCCGACCAACTCTCAAGTCCCTTCATCGTGTAGCTGGTGATGTTCACGCCGGGAGCCGCGATATGCACGGAAGTTTTTCCGATGTTTGAAAAGTCGGCGACTAGGCCCGTAGGATCGATCGCCGCGACCGACACGATGTTGTCCACTTGATAACTTGCGGGATATTCCGGCGCCGAATCGTTGTCGCCGGCGCTGTTACCCGCTGCAGCCACAAATAAGATGCCGGCGTCTTTAGCGCGCACAATAGAGTCCATCAACAATTGCGAAAAGCCGCCGCCGCCCCATGAGTTGCTCATGATGTTGGCTTTCATCGCGGTCGCGTAGTCGATCGAGCTGATCGCGTCCGCCAAAGTTCCGCCGCCGTCATCGCCTAAGAAACGAACGGGCAGGATTTGCACATTCCAAGCGACGCCGACGATG
>CAZVOP010000142.1:0-1825 GCA_964628445.1 uncultured Pseudobdellovibrionaceae bacterium
CAAACAAGGCAAAAGGCCGGTCGACTGAGATAAGAAGTAACAGGCTTTTATGTTGAGCAACAAGCCGGCCGCCTAGTTCTGACCGCCAAAGGACAAAAAGAGCGTTAGCGAAATCGCAAACGTCTTTAAGCCGAAGACGATCAACGTGGGGAGAAGCTGATTCATGCTTCTCCTTTCGTCTTTTCTGGGCCAATTCTTTATGCTACCTTCCGCGCCATGTCGAGAACCCGCCTAGCCCGTCGCAAGGGCTTTCAATGCCTGCATAAATACGTCGTGCCCGAATGGACCGACTCCGCCAATTCCAGCGTGTTCGGCGCCTGCTTCACCTCCAGTGGCCATGGCCACAACTATGAACTCGAAATTTACATTGAAGGCGAACCCGATGCGGAAACCGGGATGATCATGAACTTGGCCGAAGTCGACCGCATATTGACCGCGGCGGTGGCGCCGCTTGAAGGCAAGCATGTTAATTTGGAAGTGCCTGAGCTTTCGGGCAAAGTTCCGACCACCGAGCGCTTGGCGCACTACTTGTTCTCACGCCTGGAAAATTCTTTTCCAGGACCAGTCGAATTAAAGAAAATTCGCTTATACGAATACGGCGATCTATGGGTGGACGTTTGGGCCGATTGATCTGGACCAGAAGGTACTCATTCCAATCCGTGCATAGCTTGAACGTCGGCGCCGTGACCGAGCATCAGCATGGCCACCAGTATTTTCTCGAGGTGTCTTTCAGCGGCCGCGATATCGATACCGTCGACCGCATTGTGCGTGAATCCATTCTCGAGTCCTTGCACGCGCGCGAGTTAACCGCGATCAATCCTTCGACCGGGGAATGCATCGCGGATTGGATTCACGAAAGACTTAATACGACTGCGATCGCTCCCCGTTTGACGGGAGTGGCTCTGCAAGAGACTCGCAAAAACCGCTTTGTCAGCGCTCGCACCGAGGCGAAATATGTCTGATCTAGGTGTGCGCCTTAGTAAAGTGATGTCGGAGCGTGGCCTTTGCTCGCGCAGAGAGGCCGACAATTTAATCGCGCGCGGAATGGTGAAAGTCGACGGCGTGGTCGTCAACCAACTGGGGCTCCGAATTTCGCCAGATGCTCGCATCGATATCGTCGGCATCGCCAAGCAACAATTAAAAGAAAAGGTCACCATCTTGATCAACAAGCCGGTGGGCTATGTTTCCTCGCAACCGGAAAAGGGTTACCGCGCGGCCGTTGAACTGGTGACGAAAGAAAATTTGGACCCCTTGGAAACCACTTTATTCCAATCCAAGCACACCAACGGCTTGGCGCCTGCCGGGCGTTTGGATATCGATTCACAGGGGTTGCTCGTGATGACCCAGGACGGTGTCGTGGCAAAAACTTTGATCGGCGAAAATTCCGAAGTCGATAAAGAGTACCTGGTTCGGGTTGAAGGTTCTTTATCTGATGCTCAACTTGAAAAATTGAACAATGGCACCATGGTTTTGGATGGCCGCCGGCTTCTCCCCGCCTTAGTCGAATGGATCAACGAGGATCAGTTGCGCTTTGTTTTGCAAGAAGGAATGAAGAGGCAGATCCGGCGGATGTGCGAAGCTTCCGGTTTGCGCGTTGTCGGCTTGAAGCGCGTGCGCATCGGCAAGGTCATGCTGGGTAACTTGCCCGAGGGCAAGTGGCGTTACTTGCATGAGAATGAGTCTTTTGATTGAGCGACGGATGGCTGATCCGTGTGGCCGGTTTTTTTGATTTATTCTCTGCCGCCCCGGATGGGCGGAAGAAGATCCGCGCGTGCGTGATGATTCATAGCGCAACCACAGCGGTCAAGCGATGCGTTAATTGATA
>CAZVOP010000143.1:0-1688 GCA_964628445.1 uncultured Pseudobdellovibrionaceae bacterium
CTGACCGATTTCGCCGAAGCCGATCCGGCCATCGGCCCTTATCGCGTCAGCCTTCAGGACATGCCCCAGGCGCACTGCGGCGCAGCGCTTGGCGCCGAGGGGTGCATCGCGATACGGCAGGGCGCCCGCACGATGACGGCGGGCCTTCCCTAGACCGGATCCCGGATTTTCCGCACCGCCGCAGCCAGCGCAGCCCAGGGCGCGATATCCCAATGGTTCGCCGCCAGGGGTGATGGCGAGGGCAATACCCACACCCGCGTCTCGCCCAGCCTGTCGGGCTGTTCGCCCGCCACCGCTTTTGCGCCCATCACCTTGCGCCCGGCATTCAGGCTGGTGAAAGCCAGATGGCGCGGCGCGACCGCGGCGATGCGCGCCCGCAGCGCCCTGGCCGCCGCATCGCCCAATGCGTGACGCGGCAACTGATGGTCCATGCCGGAAGCGAATTTGGCGATGTCGGTCAGCCCGATGCCATGCTCCCACAACAATTCATATTCGCGCGGGAGGAACAGGCGCGGGGTCAGCCCTACCTCTGCAAGGGTGCGCCAGAACCGGTTCTGCGGATGGGCGTAGTAAGTGCCAGTCCGCGCCGATTGCCGCCCCGCCGCCGTGCCACAGAAGACCAGATCGAGGCCGGGACGCAACCGCTCCGGCAATACATGCTGCTTTCCGGGCCGCACCGCCATCACCGGTTACGGATAAACGCCCGCATGTCCGGGTGCAATGCGGGGCATCGCGGATACCCGGTCCGCAGCATGAGCGGCAATTTGCGGCGGCACATGAAAGGGTTACGCGGCCGGGGCGATTTGGTTCAGCCCCCGCGCGCCCCACGGACAGGTCCCCCGATTCGGGCGGGCGCGAAAAATCCCACCCCGTTCCATCCGGGATTCGCCGGGCGGGCCGCAGGACGCTATAATCCGGCAAAACGCCGAAGGGGGAACGCCATGACATACCGCCTGGGCGCGGCTTCTGCCGCCCTGCTTGTCCTGTTGCCCGCCATGACCGTTTCGGCGCAGGCGCCCAGGCCGGACACGCCGGAAGGTCTGGTTCATGCCGCCAAGGACGCGGCGGGCCTGGATTTCGCCGGCACATTCCTGCGCATCTGCGTCAACCCGCAGAATGCGGCGGGCGGCCGTGGCGGCGCAGGCCGTGGCGCGGCCCCGGCCCAGCGCGCCATTCCCCAGCGCGCCACCTGGTACGCGCAGCCCTACAAGGTATTCGACAACCTCTATTTCATCGGTACGAAGATTCATTCGGCCTGGGCGCTGACCACCAGCGACGGGATCATCGTGATCGACTCGCTTTACGACTACGCTGTCAAGCCGCAGATGGTGGAGGGCCTGACCAAACTGGGGCTGAACCCGCGTGACGTGAAGTACATGCTGATCAGCCATGCCCATGGCGATCATGACCAGGGCGCCGCCCTCTTCCAGAGCCGCTACGGAACCAGGATCGTGATGGGTGCGGCCGACTGGGAAACCACCCTGGCCCGCTCCGCCACCGCCCCGGGCGGCGTACCCAGGCGCGACATCGCCGTGGGACCCGAAGGCGCCGGGATCACCTTGGGCGGCACCACGGTGAATGTGATTTCAACGCCCGGCCATACGCCCGGCACGCTGTCTTACATCTTTCCGGTAAAGGATGGCGCGCGCACACTGAGCGTGGCCTATTCCGGCGGAACCGCCTTCAAT
>CAZVOP010000144.1:0-1659 GCA_964628445.1 uncultured Pseudobdellovibrionaceae bacterium
GTCATGAGATCAGCATTTACCCCAAAATGGGGTTATGTCAATCCCATAATGGGTTATACCCAAATTGGGGCGATGGAGGCATTCTGCTGACCATGACCATGGAGATCCCACTCTCGGCCCGCCGCCTCCGTGAATTGCGAGAGGCCGCCAAATTGTCGCGCAACGAATTAGCCGAATTGGCGGACACGATCCCCGGCCAAATCCAGAAGCTCGAAAACGGTGAAAGAAAACTCACCGTCGAATGGATGGATAGACTGGGGCCACACTTGGGCGCCAAGTCCTCAGACTTCCTTGCCGAACAAGGCGCCCTCCTATCCTCCAATTCGATCATCGACATCAGCGGAGTTGAGTTCGCTGTATTGCCAGTGCACGACATACGATTTGCGGCCGGTAACGGCGCAAAGAATTATGACGAGACTCCCATTGATCATTACGTCATGAGCCTGTCTCTGCTCCGGGCGATGACCACATCTCCATTGCAATTCATCAAGTTTTTCGAAGTGCGGGGGGACAGTATGGAGCCGACGCTATTCAATCGTGATTGGGTGGGTTGCGATACGCACAACAAACGTCTCACGAATCCGGGCATCTTCGCGCTAATCTACAATGATGACGCCATCATCAAACGCGCGTCGCAGCATTTCGAGACGGGAGTGGTCACGCTGACATCAGACAATCCGAAGTATAAACCAATGGTGATAAAGCGATCTGATCAACTTCACGTTGCGGGTAGAATGTTTATATCGATTCGACGCCACTGAGGCGCGCTTCAAGCAAGGGGACTCAATCGTGAAGAGACTTTTAACGGTGGTTTTCTGCTCGATCATGCTGGTCGGCTGCGCGTCAACCTACGACAATGACAAGGTGCCAGAGGCCACCACCAATTTGACTATTGAGAACCAGATTTGCCTCAACAATATGAAAGACGGCAAATACAAGAATGCTTCAGAGGCCGTAGTCTGCTTGGTGGATTCGCGTGAGCATTTCGCGAATACAATTGAGTTGAGCCATAAAGAGATTGTGGATGCCTATCGTAAGCGCCTTACTTTCTTGGGTTCGCAATTTGACCAAGGCCGGTTGAACGCCAATCAAATGGCCTATTCGGTGCAGAGCGCAGATCGCGATTTCTTCAACAACATCACACGCGCGGCGCAGATGGACGAGGCGGAACGTCAACGGGCCAGTCAAGCCATGATGATCATGGGGCAAAGTATGCAGAACGCGGCGGCATACCAGAACACCTATAGCGCCCCCTCGACCACGATAACGACTACGACCTGTAACGCATGGTCTCGCACTTCGGGGCAATGCACATCCGTCACGCAATAACGCGGATGTTCACTTCCGGTGTGGAAACTAGTCCTCGGCGATGTGAAATCAAGAATTAAGTCTTTGATCCAGCGGAACATTCAACCTTCACCGCTGGCTGAATTGAAATATTCAAAATACCCGCAGCGGGCGCAGAGATAGCCTGCCCCGAATTGGCGCTCGACGCGGACGAGAGTGCCGCCACAGCCTTCATGGCGTAGCCCCAGCCGCTCCAAGAGCCGGTTCCAAAGGCCGCCGCGGCGCCCGACGTCTGCCGCGCGCACGTCTCCTAATTGTCTGTCCATTGCATTGCCCCAACGTCCCCAGGACAGAAGACATCAATGTAAGCAG
>CAZVOP010000145.1:0-1638 GCA_964628445.1 uncultured Pseudobdellovibrionaceae bacterium
ATCTCTCAGCTTATGGGAGGCAAGTGATGGCAGACAATCACGTAATTCCTTCCCATCATGTTGAGTTTTGCCGCGCACTCGCTGCCGTCGCCAAGACATTCGGCGTATCGCATTTCACCGCTGAATTTGATCCGGGTTGGAAAGACCCGTGGCACGATCGTATCAAATTATCATGGAGCGCTGGGCGGCACGAAGCCGACGTTGAAAATCTGACAATCACATCTGACGTTACGATCCGCACCACCATCAACGTCAGCGATCCGGGAGCCACGCCATGACAGACGGTAACGCAGGGGCGCTTAAGCATTGGCGTCACAAGAAACGCGGGACGGCCTATACCGAAGTCGGCACAGGCAGCCTACAGGCTTCCGATGGCGTGATCGGTGACGGTGAATTCCTGGTCATCTATCGATCAGATACCGATGGCTCCCTGTGGGCGCGACCGTTCAATGAATTTCATGACGGCCGGTTTGAAGCCCTCTCCCCAGCGCCCGTCGAACGGCGAGAGGCGATTGCGCAAGTCTTTTTGACCGGGATGCACGGGAAGGACACCGCAGACACGCTGCGTCGAAACAATGGCGTCGCGTGGAACGATGTGTTGAGGGGCGTAGATGCTATTTGTGCGTCTACTTTCCTAAAAAATCGGGAAGCGATCGCGCAAGCGATCCGAGGGGCACTTGTCGAGAACTGGAGTTGCGCTGAACTCGGAACGAGGTGGGATGAAGATGTTCTGTTGACCGGCTGCAAGAAGGTCGGTAGTGGCAAGGGCTATCAAAATCCAGAACAGGCTGCGCAAAACCTCGCACTTGATGCCGCCGACGCCATCCTCGCGCTCCCCTGCCCCGACGAAGCAGCCATAAGGGCTGATGAACGGGAGAAGTGCGCGAAGCGTCAGGGCATTTCTCTCGGTGACATTGTCGTCGTCAATGAGAACTACCAGTTCCACAGCGACTGGCGAGACATGCAGCTTAAAGTCGTCGGCCTGCACATTGAGCCTAACGGAACGCTGTGGGCCGATGTTATCGAAGGCAGCCAACGTCATCGCGGCAACGGACGCTACGATGGCGAAACAACCGACTTTTACGCACCTCACTTAAGTGTGGTTGAGCCTGCTCACGCCATCCGCAAGGGTGACGCGCTATGAAACTGACAGAGGCGCAGATCGAGGCACTTCGTCTGCTTGTGCATCCGCCTTATTTTACGCACAGCAACCGCCCGCCCTTGCGAGTGATCGATAGCTTAGCGCGCCGCGACCTGATCGAGCCGTGCGCGCCGACGAATTTACTTGCGAGCAAGATTGGATTGAGCATGAGGCTCACCGACTCCGGCCGCCATGCTCTAGCAGGGGGAGAAGGCAAGTGAGCAAAGCAGCACTGCACGCGAAAAACTTGCACATGCCTGACGACATCGTGGTTGTCCGGAATCGCGATGCCGATGAGGCTGGCGATTATCGCGTCGTTCGCCACGGTGATGTCGTCGGCAACCCGCAATGGGAAATCACCGATATCAGCCCGTCCGATTTCGATTAAGGAGCCGTCCGATGCCAGGTAACAACGTGACAGATGAGATGGTGGAGAAGACGGTAGCGTCGATGGAAGAATCCATGTTCGCGCCGCATGAACTGCCTCTCGATGCTGA
>CAZVOP010000146.1:0-1627 GCA_964628445.1 uncultured Pseudobdellovibrionaceae bacterium
GATCTGCGGCGCGTCCTGTGTGTTTCCGGCTGCGTCAGCCTTCTGGAGTGCCGCGATCAGCGCCTGTTCGTCGTATGCCATCACCTAGAGCCCATACTTCTTCAGGAGCGTTTGCTGGCTCTGTGACAGCGGCGCGGGAGCCGGAGCTTGCTGGCGCGGCGCTCCGAGTGCTTCGTCCGCAGAGACGCCGTACTTCTGTGAGAACGACCGGTTGGAGATGTTGTAGAGCTTGTGAATCGACTGAATGGCGAGGTCGAGATGCTGGCGGTACTGCGCCGGCGACTGTTTGAGGTCGAGGTTACCCAACATGGAGGTGAAGTTTTGGTATTCTGACTGCAGAATCCGGCCCATGCCGGTCTGACCCTTCGCGTTCTTCATCCCCTGAATGACGAGCTGAGCCGCGAGACCGCGCAACGTCGCCGCGTTGTGGTCGAGGTTGGTGGCGGTCGAGCCAGGGACGTAGGACGCAAGCGCGCCGACGCCGGTGGAGTAGGGTGCGATCTGGGAATACATCGACTTCGCGAGCGTGTCCGCGTTGTCCACATAGGTGCCCATCGTCTTGATGTTGGACGCGGAATCAATCGCACCCTGCCGTCCCTTCGGGGTAAGATGTGCGAACGGCACGCCTTGCGCGGCAGAAGGCTGTGCTTGTGGACGCTGCTGCGGCGCAGCTTGTGGCGTGCCCTGTGGCGCCGTTGTTGTAGCAGGGCCAACCCCGTCCGGCGCGAAATCGCGGTTAGCCGCGGCCGACGCTGCACTGAACGCGCCGGTGTTGGCACGTTGTTGTGCAATACCTTCGTTGGCGCGGTTGTGGCGTCCCGTCTCGTCCAGACGGCCCTGCTGCACGCCGATGCGCTGTTCGCCTTGCACGGGCGCGGTCGGCTGCGCGCCTGCTGGAAGGTTGAGCGGAATGACGTTGCCGAATTTGTCCGTCTTGACAGCGCCGTAAGTGCCATCCGGGTTCTGCACCATGATAGGCGCGCCTGTGACCTGCGTGGGCCCTTGGAGCGCCTGCACGATGTGGTCGATCGTCTGCGCCGGTGCGTTGACGAACACCTGTTTGAACGGCGCGACGTGGGCCGGATCGACACCGAGCGACGGCAGGAGCGGCGCCACTTTGTCGAACGCCTGTGCAGGGTCTACGCCACTGTCCACCATGCCCTTGAGCAGGCGCGCGGTCATGAGACCTTGTTGCTGGAGATTGGCCTGGTTCTCCTGCTGTGCCTTCTGCTGCGCGATTGATGTGTTCGCCAGCATGCCAGCGGACTGCGGATCGCCAGCCTGGTCGCCGTAGACTTTCTGGAGCGCGTTGTAGGCAGCATTCTTGCGCTCAGTGTCCACGACGTTCTGCGCGCTGTTGAAGCCCTCGGTGAACGACTGCGCCGGGCTGATAGGGTCGAAACCTGACATGATAAAGCTCCTCAGAGGAAGTCGAGCGCACCGACAAGCGCGTTACTAAAGCCGCCCATCATGCCGTTGATACCCTGCGACTGGGCTTTGCCCGCTGCTGACGTGGCCTGCGCTGCTGCGCCGCCACCTGCAGAACCGGCGTTAGCTACTTGACCAAGAGAGGTCTGCCCGCGATTGGCGAGCGTGCCGAGGTTGTTCAGGTAGTTGTCGTACGTGG
>CAZVOP010000147.1:0-536 GCA_964628445.1 uncultured Pseudobdellovibrionaceae bacterium
ATTTAAATAGTGTTTTTATCTTTCTTAGAATTTAAATTGAAAAGAGACCTGGGCCTGGGCCAAGTCCAAAAAAATGCAAAAGGCCTTCGTGCTCATTATATTATTCATTATTCATTATTCATTATTATTCATTATTTATTTATTTATTCATCAGGCCTACCTTTACCCTTACCCTTACCCTTCAACTTCAAGCTCTCTCTCTTCTCTTCTTATCTCCTCTCTTCTCCTCTGCACAAGGATGTCAGCAGGACGGTAAACCGGACGTCACCAGGACGTCACCAGAACGCCAGGCTACTTTTTTACTCTAAAACCGGTTTCAGTGGTGCTTTTTAAGGCAAAATTGAGAGCATTACGACTCCCTCGGACATCCGGCAGATGTCCGGGGGATGTCCGCCGGACGTCCGGGACGAAAACGGCGTTGTGCTGCGATTCCACCGCGGTCTGTCCCGCCTTCGTGCGATGCATGACGACGCGGCCGGTGATGAAATAGAGAACGCCCAGCATCGCAAGCACGGCGGAAAGCCGCACGTCGAGCA
>CAZVOP010000147.1:546-1593 GCA_964628445.1 uncultured Pseudobdellovibrionaceae bacterium
GGGTGATCGGTGTCACCATCCCGATGACGCTACGAGGCGCGTTTGCGGGCGGCATCGGCTCCCAGGCTACGGAGGCGAGCACCGGCGCGTATCTCCCAGTTGTGCACGGTCAGACAACCGTCTTCATAATCGAGAAAGCGGCAGGCAATGAGCGCTTCCAGTAAAATTTTCGGGTCGCCTTCCCACATCATATGAAAAGCAATTTGATTGGGTCCGCAATCCGTGAGGTCGCCGTCTTTGGCATGTTTTGCACACCAATGCCATAGCAAGAGCATGTGCCCGGCCGCCTTGGGTCGCGACATATCCAACAAATGCGACAACCGCCAAATCTTGGGGTGAGTGCCCATATCGACATCACTGGGAATCCATAACATAACAATTACTCTCCTCTGCGTGTTAAAATTTGCGGGACGCATTTGTTTTTTGCGACCCGAACTATGGCTAAATATCTTTTGCTGGCCCTCATGGCGCTGCCGATTGTGCTCGTGCTGTGGCTGGGCTGGGAAGGCCTGGTCGTTTATGCGTTGGTGCTGGCGGCTCTGGGAATCATCGCCAAGAAACTGGTGGCCTATGGCCTGCGCCGCGCGATCCTGTCTCCGTTCATGGCGAAAAGCAGCGTGTTGAAAGAGGCCCAGGTGCGCGTCCATTCGATTGAGCCCGCTCCCAAACCGCAAAAAGCGCCCGAACTCATCGAAAGCGATGGGCACGAGGAATGGGAAGAACTGGGCGACGCCACCCAACTGCGCGAATACGAAAACTGCAACTTCTACTATCTCGACGTCACCATCACGCCCCAGCCCGGTGCCAGCAAGACCTTCCAACTCTGGGAGCCAGGCGAACTGCAACTGGTGGATAGCAATACCCACAGCATCACCCCCGGTGACGACGCCGACGATCATTTCGGCCTCGTTGAAGATGTCATGGTGTGGCAAAACGGCGGTTGGACGACCGACCAAACCGGCAAATACGAAGGCCCGCAACGCGTCCGCATCCATGCCGGAGTGCCGCCCGGCGCTGCCAGCGTCCGCTTGCGCTACTTCTTTGAAG
>CAZVOP010000148.1:0-1558 GCA_964628445.1 uncultured Pseudobdellovibrionaceae bacterium
GTGCCACCCGCGAGAGCGCATTGCGTGCGTGAGAAGCATCCTCAATCGGATACCGCCCTCCAGAGAGAGCAAAGTTCTTCGGCGCGATGTTGTTGCGTGCCTGCGTTGTCAGTTTCATGCGATGCTCCTGTATTCGTCTCGTTGCTGACGCTTCTTACGTGCACCAGCCTCTAACTGCTTCTTGCGGATGTGCCACGGAATCCGCCGAGGTTCACCAGTGACTGCGTAAACATCAGAAGAAATGATTGGCTCAACTTCTCCTGGGTCTAACGTCAGGTCTAAGTTCTCAATCTTCTCCAACGGCTCCGACCAATGGCGCTTGAACGCCTCCACCATCTCTCGAATCATCGCCGCCGCCTCCCTGATACTGAAAACTCGCCCTTGCTCTGCATCGCCCTGAAGCTGATCTCAGCCATAGTCAACTGATTCGGATCGTGATTCCGTGACCACATATCCATCAGGTTCTCAGCGTGTTTTACTTTGGCCGGCTTCTCAACATTTCCCAACATGCTCTGCAACCCATATCGGTTGTCGTCGAGCACGTCCATCTTCATGTCGGCCTGACCTTTGTCCGTCTTGATGATGTCGTCAAGGTCTTTGACGTTACGCATCGCCAACGGCAAAGCATCCAGCAGTTCGGGGCATTCGGTCGATATCACCCAGACCGTATCTCCGGCCTCAGCCTCCATCTCAACCGTTCGCTTCTCAGGAGGCGTTGCCCAGATCCTTGTGTTGTTCAGCAGTTCGTACATCAACTGCCAGCCAGGCTTCCGGCTATTGTCCGCGGGTTCTGGGATTGGCATTCCGTACTTCTGCAACTCGCGCCCAATGATGATCGGTACCGTATCTTCGGAGTCTCGTTCCCCGAACTGTTCGGGAGAAAACGGATACCGGCTCAACTTCTCCCGCTCAAACATTGGAGTTGCAGCAACCAAAGCCTTTGCAACCTGAGATGACGTCTGCTCGTTGACGATCATGCGGCGATAAGTGCTAACCACATTCAACGCCCTCGGCACAATCCATCCAAGTTTGTCATTGATCTCGCGCGGCGTCAGCAGTGTCTTGCCGTGCCAGTGAGTGGAGCAATAGTGCGTCTTGCCCCAATCGGTAGAAAGCCAACGCGAATCCCACGGCCTGATGATGCCTTCAGCGACTTCCGCCGCAACCATCGTTGCTTTGTAATCAAAGACGCGCCCAAAGTAAGCGCCCTCGAGCGATTCCCAACTCCCAAGCAGATCGCGCGCCCGCGTTGCATCATCAAGAGCGTTTAGCTTCTTTCCGTAAAGGCTCCGCGTGGTGAAGTAATCAAAACGCTCTGCATCTGTCCAGGCGTAGTAGTCATCCTCAGTGAGTCCGTCTTTCTCTAACTCACTGCGCGACCACTCAACGTTGTCCCAAGGGTAGACATGCAGGAACGTGTAATCTTCCGGCGCCTCGTTCTCATTGAACTTCTTGACCGGACCAAATCTGTTGCGGAGATCCTGAATCCCGACGCCGCCCATGTTGAACAGCAGAATCAGCTTAGGTTTGGTCGAGCCCTTGGAACGATTCGCCAGCC
>CAZVOP010000149.1:0-1541 GCA_964628445.1 uncultured Pseudobdellovibrionaceae bacterium
CGATTCATATATTTGGTGTAATCGCCCTGCCACTTGGCGTCTTCGAGCTTTTCTTTGCCGATCTTCCACAAAAATTCGTTCGGCGTGCCTTCGAGCTTGCGCCAGATCTCGCCGGCACCCTTCAAGTCGCCGCGCTCGAAGAGGATCTGACCGACCTGATAGCGAACGTTGCTCAACGGTTGCTTGATTTCAAAACGCTCGAGCAAATTTTGATACGTTTCGACTGCGGCCAAGGTTTTCTTCTGCGCAAGAAGCGCGTCGCCCTTGACGTTCATGCTGTCTGCGATAATTTTGTCGGGAATCTTGGTCTCGCCGCCTTCACTCGCCAGGGCTTTATCCGCCTGTGCCTCGGCGGCTTTCGGATCGCCCATCTTCATGAAATTTTGCGCCAACTGCAAATGCACGGGCGCCACAAGGGCCGGATCGCCCTGCCATTTTTTGGTCAACTCAAGAAGGGCTTCACGCGCGCGCTGGTGATCATTACGCTGTTCGGCGATCAGCGCGCTTAAGCGCACGCGTTCGACCGTCTCGGCCGGGGAAAGATCAAGGCCTGCGCCGATCGTCTTCAGATGTTGATAAGCTTCCATGTAATTGCGATCTTGAACGTTGGCCGCAGCCATGCGTAAGTTTAGAGACGAGACGGACGGCAAAAACTCTTGCACCTTGCGTTCTTTTTCTTCAGGGGTATTCACGATCGCATTGCGGCGCTCGAGGGCGCGCTTATAAATATTATTCGCCTCCGAATACGCACCGGCATTTTCATAGGCACCGGCTAAAAAGTACGGCACATCGATGCGCTCGCTGTTCTTAAGCCAGGTGGGCGAATATTTAGTGTAGAAAGCAAGGGCATCCATAAACTTGCCGTCTTCCACTTCGCGTTTGAGCTCGCTTGCGATATTGCGCAGAATGCGGCTTTTAAAACTATCCGCATTGGCCGACCGCGGATTTTTTTGGTAATAGCCGATGAGATTTTCCATCGCTTCTTTATATTCTCCGCGATGGCTCAGGCCTTCGGCCAGCATAAGCGTCGTGAATTCCTTAATGCCGTCCAGATCGAGCTTTTTGGAGGCGCCGGCGATTTCTTCAATCGCGCGCTTCAGTTCGTTAGGTTTCATCGAACGCATTTGTTGGCTCAACATACGGATGCGCGCGACCTTCGCGCCCGGATGATTGGGAAAGCGAAAATAGCTCTCTAAAAATGCGCCCATCACGCGCCGCTGATCGGCGCCCATTATTCCCAGCAGTTCGCCGATCCTGGTCAGCGCGTATCCCCCGAATTCGTGACGGGGGAACAGATTCACGAACTGCACATAGTTGTTCAGCGATTGTTTGTAGTCCTTTTGCCAAAAGCGCGCTTCGGCCATGTTGAAGTTAGCGTTGGGATAGATTTTTTCTTGTTTGGGGAATTCTTTGATCGCGCCTTCATACAAACGGATCGCACCCGAATAATCGCCCTTCGCGAAAGCCACATCGCCTAAGCGGTAAAGGGCCTCTTGCGCGTGATCGCTCTTAGGAAAATCTTTAATGATCGTGTTGTATTC
>CAZVOP010000150.1:0-1501 GCA_964628445.1 uncultured Pseudobdellovibrionaceae bacterium
GTCATGCTCCAGCGCGGGGGCCGTTGACTGCATAGCCAATATACGACCGAAGATTGATGTAATCCATTTGATCGATTTCGCCGCTCGCTAAGTTGGCCTTCGCTTCTGCATCAAACCGCTTGAATGCATGATGCGAAATAAGCTTTTCCCGACCATAGCGGGGGTCGAGAATTGTTTTTTCTGCATCAACTCGGCTGCGAAAATCGTTGCGATAAACACGGTTCATCATCTTTCTCCGTTTCTGCCTTTTGCCGCCTACCTATTCCACGTCACGGCGCGAGATAGTTCCAATCCTTGCCATTCGTGCGAACGCCCATCACGCTGTCCCCGCGAGCATTCTTCTTGATTGCGTAAGCGTCGATAACCTTTTCTTCGAGCAAACGGGCTGCGTCCGCAGCCAAAGACCTCATACCGAGCGGGAATGGATACGACTTGGCACTCTCTATGTCGTTGGTCGTGTTCATCTGCTTGCTCCGTCTCTGTCACCTACATATAGGACAGATTTACCTAGGACACAATAGCCTATCTCAATTAATTTCAGATTGACTCCCGCTACACATGTTCCCATTATGTTCTCATGTGGACACTCGACCGCCTGATAGAAGACAATATGACCGTCACCGCATATTGCCGGTGCGGCCGGCATCGGGTGCTGGACCCCGCCGCTATGCGGGAGCGCGTTGGCAACATCGACGCCATGGCTTCCGACCTTGCGCCTCGCCTGACGTGCGATGGTTGCGGCGCGTCTCACCCCGATCTGATCTATGCGCCGGATGACGCCAAGGTGTTCGGAATGGGCAAGGCGACTAACGCATATGCGGCGGCGAAGGGGCGGCAGAAACTCCACAGTGACGGCCCAAAGACGGAACAAAAGTGCCAAAATTTAAACCCTAATCAGAAAGGTTTTGGCAATTCGGGCAAATTGTTCAATGATTTTGGCTGCTTAAGTCAAGCATGGTGCCCAGGGGCGGAATACACTAATTAAACAAATTCAACGTTTTAGGCACTTTTATAAAGTCCGTTCTTCTTTTCAGTTGCTTATGTATTCCATGAGAGTGCCAAGGCCGAAAGACGGGCGATCTGGATACCACTTTTGGGAAAAGCGGAATCGAACCACCGCCGGACAGCGATATCAAACTTGACCGTCATCGACGTCAAATGCCCTTGCGGCGAGATGCTTCTGGCGCGCGGCTTTGGTGTAGCGCGTGACTTCCTTGCTAGTCTGGTGGCCGGTGATAGCCATGATTTCATGCTCGCTCTTGCCTTGGTCGGCCAGCCTAGCCGCAGCGGCTTTCCGCAGGCCATGGGCGGAACAATGCGGCAAACCTGCCTCGTCGCAGCGCTCGCGAAACCAGTTCCCGAATCCGTTGGCCGTGAATCCCTTCCCAAATTCCGTCACCAGGAACGTGAGGTCGCCGCAAGGGCTGGCGTCGATGATTTTCCGAAGTTCCTGCACCAGCGGGATTTCAAGCTTAACCGGCTTGTTCCGCTGGTTCTTAAC